>CALMGA010000551.1 GCA_937863205.1 uncultured Beijerinckiaceae bacterium
CCCCTGGCCCTGGTGCAGGCCCGCCGCCCCACGCCGCGCTCTCCCAGGTGATGTGCAGGGCGTCGCCGGCCGGCGTGGTCGGCGGCGTGTGCAGGGTGCGGGGGTGATCGGTCCAGCTCGGCCGGAAGCCAGCGCCTTTCAGCCATTTCTCCGCGTCGTTCGCTGCCGGCGTCTGCCGGAACCGGAGTGGGTTCGCGGGGTACAGCAGCACATAATCCTGGCCGGCGCCGGCGGCGTTCTCGATCGCCGTGGTGATCGCCGGCCGGTCCAGCAGCTCGGCCGCTTTGGCCTGGCGCTGATCGGCCGTGCGCTTCTGCACGCGCTCTAACAGGTTCATGCGGCCGCCTTCGCCGCTGTAGTGTTAACGCGGCCCAGGTAGGTATCGGCAATGTCGATCCGGCCGTGACCCAGCTCGCGGCTGATTTCCAGCCGCGCGGCGCGGTCGCGGGCAGCTTGCGCCGGCGTCATCTGCTCGCGCGTCGGCCCGCCCGAGGCGGGGGCCTTCCAGCCCGTCAGCCGCTCATAACGCCACTGCGCGTAGCCGTGCCGTAGACCGTGGGCGTTGCCCAGACCGGCGGCACGGGTGAGGTGCTTGTACCGCTGCAGATACTCAACGTAGTTGCTGCCGGGTGGGATCAGGGCGCCGTCGCCCACAACGGCCCGCAGCTCGTCCAGCAGCTCGCGTTGCGCGGGGTGGGTGATCGGGATTTCCCGATACCGGCCGCCTTTGGTGGTCGATGCTTTCAGGGCGAGGTAGCTGCCCCGGTCGCCTAGCTTCGGCTCAAATTTCAGGATCTCCTCGCGGCGCATCCCGAACGCCCGCTCCATCCGCAGCGCCAGGCGGATGCGCTGGTCGGCAACGCCGGCCAGCGCGTCGGCATCCGCCCGGCGTGCCCGGTTGCCCTGGTACGGGGTGCGCTCTGCCAAGCCGAACCGGGTATTGTCGGCCGGCATCACGCTTTGCTTGTTCACTTGCTCCGCCCACCACCGCAGCCAGCCCAGGCGGTTGCGGATGGTCGCATCCTTGATGCCGGTTTCCTTCCAGTGGCCCACCAGGGCATCAACGTGAGCGGTTTTAAAGCCCTTGGCGTGGGGCACGCGATAGCCGAGCTGCCACAGCTCGCCTGCTATGGCGTGCAGCCCTTCCCGGCGGTTTGCCTGGGTCGCTTGCGAGCCGGTGGTGACGCGCCGGGTTATGTCGGCAAGGGATTTCTGCAGGTGGTTCATTGTAGTGTTAACATAAATTGGTTAGTTTTATTGGCCACCGCTGCTTCCGCAGAGAACAGGGGTACGCTCCTTATAGGTGCGTCTGGGGCCGGTTACTCCGAACTAGCTACGTTACGTTTCTCCGAAACTCCGTTTGTGCCTTCAAGCCTTCCGTACTCTCGGACGGGAGGCCGCGTCGTTCAGCCATTCCATCGCTTGTTACGTCCTTCATTGATCGCCTCCTTGGGCTCCCGGTGCCGTGCCCGTGGGGCCGTGCTGGTGGTTGTCGCCGGGGGGTTGCCGTGTTTGCGGCCGTGTTCATCTTCATGGTTCGCCATGCCTGTTTCCTTTCCAATGTTGCGACGGCTGTTGCCGTCAGGTGTCGCCTGCTGAATTCAGCGCGTGCCCGCGTGGCACGCGCCGAGCATTTTTGTGGGCGAACACCTGCCGCCCCTGACGGGGTGAGCTGGTTTCCCTGGTTTTGGCTTGCTGCCGCGCCAATCGCCGCCGCCGCCCGGCCACGGGCGAGGCGCGCGAGGCGCTGTCACTGTCAGCGGTGCCGACAGTGACAGCGCGGCCGAGATCGAGGCTGTAGCGGCCCCGCCACGGGCATCGAGCCCGCGTCAGGGCCTCGGGGCGGCTCCCGGCCGCCGCCCCGAACCCCCTGGCCAGGCCCGGCACTGGCCGGGCCACGGGGGGCCGGCTGCCCCCCGTACCCTCCGCTGTACACCGTCGCCAGCTCCGCCGTGCGGGGGCACCCCGCACCCCGAGCCGGCGCCCCTGGCGCCGGCTGCGGCCTTCGCCGCGCTGCCGCCAGCGATGCCCTTAATTAAGCCCTAACAGCATGGCAGCCGTAGACGACTAGGGGGAGATCCGCCATGGGTCCGGGGGGAGCGTTCATCACGGCCGGCGCGCTGCTGGCGGCAGGCTGGTGCATCGGCTGGCGCTGCCATGACGTGCCGGTGCTCGCCAACGCCATTACGATCGAGAGCCACGAGCAGCGCGCCTGCGAGTTTCTGGACGCTTACCTGACCGAGCTGGACAAGGTGCCGGACTTCCGCCTGCACTTCACCACCATGGGCGTACACCGGGCGAACACGATCAGCGCCGTCAATGAACTGTACGATCGCGGCCATTGCCAGGTGACAGGCGCCGCCGGCGAGATCGCGCCCGGCCGGCCGGTCTACCGCAAGATCAACTCCGCCATTTACGATGACCAGATGCCGGCGCCGATCGCCGCCGTCAGCGAACCGCAGCCCCAAGTGGCCCCGCCGATCGGCGCCCCACGCCAGGCGCCGGCGCAAACCTTTGTGGCCATCCGCGAGGAGAAGCACGCGCCGGCCGCTGCGCCGCCGTTGGTCGCGCCCCCTGAGCGCCAGGCGAGCGCCGGCGGCGAGGTTACAGTTTGGCGCCGCCGGATGAGGATTGAGCCTGTCCAGGCTCCCCCGCCCCCACCGTGCGAGCCCCCCACAGCTTGGGAAAAGCTCTGGCAGACCCGGACGTGCCCCGACGGCCAGTAGGAGCGTGACGGCCGGCCCTACAGCCCACTATGGAGGAGCGGGCCGGCCGTCAGCCCAGCCGCGTTGTAGTGTTAACCGGGTGCTTCGACGGTTCGCCCAGCAGGACACGCCGAGGAACTTGGACTAGAGTTGCCGCAAGCAACCATGAGCAGATCCAGTAGACCACGGCCGGACACGGCCCGCAGCAATCCCGATGCGGCCGGCAATATCAACCGCCAAGGTGGCACGACACTCGGCCTGGTCGCTTTCGAGAAGATCAGCGCGGTGGACGGCATCAAGCTCACTGCCCAAATGCGCCGCGATGTGCGCGCCGCCAGCCGCAAGGGCATGAGCGAGGGCGACGGCATCCGCTTCCTCACCGATCGTTACGGCAGGAAGTGATCTGACGGCGTCAATGCCGGCCAGCAGCTCGGCCGCGCTGTAGTGTTAACTGCTCTGCAGCAAGTCCAGCGCCGGACACGAAAAAACCCGCCATTGGCGGGTGCTGGGAAACGGTAAAAAAAGCCCCGGCGGTATGCAGAGCAGGGACACGCCGGGGGGAACAGGGCTAGTATGGGGCTAAATACCCCTGAAAGCAAGTTGTTTGTCCGCGTTCTCCGCCGTCCTCTCCTCTGACCGGTTCAGCACCTACCTGGTCTGGGCAGACGGCGACGACGCGCTGGCACAGCGCCTTTACACCTACAACGTCCAGCTTTCGGCCGCCCTCTATGGGCCGATGCACATGGTAGAAGTAGCCCTCCGCAACGCCTGCGATCAGACTTTGACCCAGCGTCACGGCGCCAGTTGGATCGACAGCGCGGCCGTGCTCGTCACCACCCGCCAGCAAGACGCCATCACCGGCGCCCGCAAACAGCTCGCCCATGACAACAAAACCGAAACGCACGGCCGCATGGTGGCCGAGTTGAACTTTGGGTTTTGGACCTCGCTGTTCGACCGCCGCAGCCACCATCTATGGGGCCAGCTTCGCCCCATCTTCCAGGCCAAGGGGGTGCAGCCTTCCCCAATCCGGGTGCAGCTGCGCGAGCTACGGCGCCTGCGGAACCGGATCGCCCACTACGAACCAATTTTGGCGCTGCCGCTGGCCCACCTCTACGGCGAGATCACCACCCTGACCGGCTGGCTTTCGCCCGACGCGGCTGCCTGGATCGCGCGACATTCAACGTGGCAGACGATCTACCCCGCCGTGCCGATCCTTATTCCCAACCAGGCCGGCGCGCTGCGCTTCGAGCCGGCCGCCCTGCCCTACCTGCCCAAGGTGTAGAAGCTGACCAATGGCCATCGCTGACCTGATCGAGGCTACCCATGGTGCTGCAGCAGCGCAGCAGTACCGGCAAACCGTCCCCGACCGGAACGCCTGTGATGCCCTGATCGCCGTCGCCAAAGAGGCTCTTGTGGCCTTGCCGCCTGTGCCGGGAGCCTGTTTGCTGATGAGTGCCCTGATTGCCTCTCGCACGGCCGATATGACGAGCTACCCTACCTATGTGGTGGCTGGTTCGCTGGCGGTCGGCCGGGTGCGAATTTTCGGGCAGGACACCCTCACGAACGGCTCGGAGCTGTTCAGCCAGGACCATCCCTCGTGGGATGGCCACGCGTGGGTGGTTTTCGGCCCTCACATCGCCGAGGCGTCACTTTTCCGCACCGCCTACTCCGGGCGCAGCCACCCGACCCTCGCCGCGTTTGTTCGAGAGAAGTATGGACCCGGCCGAGGCCTGATGCTCACCACCCCCGGCCAGGCCGAGCAGGATGGGTTGAGCTACCAGCCGCAGTACGTCCTCAGCAGCGACCAGGTGGACGGGCTGACCTTGGGGGCGCTGTCCCTCTTACGTCCCCCTGACGAGGAGCCGGCCTAGCGAGCCTTGCCGCGCGCTGTAGTGTTAACGGCTCGCGCCTGGTGACGTTCAGCGCGCGCGGCCTCAGCGGCTTCCCACGCCTCGCCCTCGGCTTTGGCCTCCTCGGCAGTTTGTGGGCCTAGCTTGTCGATGATCTTCCGCACCAGTTCGTCCGTCATCCGCATCAAGCCGGCAATGTCATCAACAGCCAGGCCCCGACCGTGGAGCTGGCGGACCATCGACACATTCTCGGGCGGTAGACCGAACATACCGGGATTGTAGCACACCCCGTCAAGCGCCTGTTTGTGTAGTGTTAACCTGGCTCAGGATGAACTCGGCAGCGCGCTCGGCCTCGTCCATGGCGAACCCATAAGCTTCTTCCGGCCTGCCGGCGACATTGGCCCAGCCTCGAATATACCGAACGTGCTGGCCCCAATCCGGCGGCGGGTAGCCTAGGCGCGTCATCACGACAACTGTGGTGGTTTCCGCCACCAATTCTTCGAGGGGCGTTCGGAACTCAATAAGCTGTTTTGCTAACCGCTGCCGTCGCCCTGTGCGCTCCGGGTGGCCCGCCCAATGGGCCAGCTCGTGGAAAAGCGTGCTGTAATACTGATACTGGCGATCAAGGCCGCCGGCGCTGCGCCAACAGCGCATCGGCGGCATGTTGATAAGCTCGCCCATGTAATTGCGTTGATAGTGCGCGCTATCCTTATTGCCCGAAACGATCTTAACACCGCACGCCTTCACGACCTGATCTAAAGCAGCTATGCGCTTGATTGGACCAGCTTGCGTGAATTGGCTGAAAGGCTTGATCCATTCCACCGCCGAGAGCTGCGGATTTCGTAGCTGTGTGAAGGTCGCGGTAGTTAGCCAAGTGAGCGACGGTACGGCCGGCGCCGGCGGCTCCGCGATCGGCGCCGAGGGCTGCCCTCGACCACTGCCGCCGGTGCCGCGCTCGGCCGGCGACACCGGCCCCAGGCTGCGGCTTTCCGTGAGGACCCGGCCGCCCTCGCGCCAGGTGCGTTGCTGGTAGCGGTACTGCCGCCCCTTGATCGTTTTGATAACGATGTACCAGCCCACGGCCGCCCTGCCCCAGCGCGGCTGTCAGCCGTCGCCGGTTCATGCCGCCATAAGGCGGCATGAACAAGAAGAACCGCCCCCACACGATCGCCGCCACTGACGCTGCCAAAGGCAAGGCCGGCGAGATCCGTTTTCAGCAGTGGTTAGAGGCATCGGCTGTGGGGTTTCTCAACATCGAGCAGACCCCGCTCACCATGCCGAAGAACCTGGAAGGCCGGTTCAAGCGGGCGGATTACCTGGTAGGCACGGCCGGCGACGTGGACGCCGATAGTGGCTTGATCGCCGTGCGGACCCTGAAACAGCGGCACCGGCCTCGCCGTGCGCGAGGTGCCGGCACCTCCTGCCCTGTTGGCGCTGCTCGCGGCCGTGCATGACCTCGACCACGCCCCGGCCGGCGGCTCTGGCGCTGGCACCGGACGCGAGCATGGGAGCTGGTCAAGCTGACCATGGCCGCCGCTCAGGTCCACCACCTCCAAGCCTGCCCCAAGGGCCTCCGTCACGGGTTCGCGGTCAACGCCGTGCGGTGCGGGGTGCCGGTGACGTTGCTGCAAAAGTGGATGGGGCACGCCGACCTAGCTGTGACCCGGATTTATACCGACGTGAGCGGGCCGGACGAGCGGGAGATTGCCGCCCGGATGTGGTAGAAGCTCAAGCCGAACCGCTGTTGACGATATACCGTGCTCGCTCGTACAGCTCATCAAAAGTGATGATCTCCGGACTGTGACAGTTACGACGATATAGCTCAAAAGAACGTAGCTTATCCTCGTTGACGCCGTGCTCGCCCTTAAATTCACCTAGGCTTCCTGCAACCAAGAATGACTTAGGCGAAAAGTTGAAAACCTCTTCGCCAGTCGGGTTGCCGTCGTCGTCTTTCATAACTGCGCTATCACGCAGACCATCTAACGCGGCAAAGACAGTGCCCTGAGCTTGTGATACTGCCGCTACCAGTTCAGTTGATGGCGGCCAGCATCCTTTGCGATAATAACTGCCAGCGAGTAAGTCCGTCTCGTGCGTCTTAATCTCAACAAAGCATAAGCTAGATAGCGCGCCTCTTGTTTTCATCAGCCCATCAGCACGTTTACCGAATGAGTTTACCTCGTATCCCTGAACGACTTGCTCTAGCTTTTTGCCGTCGAGATTATCCAGATAGATATAGTTTAGGCCGTAGCCAAATATCCACGAGTTAGCTTCGAAAAAGGCTTGCCACAGCGCCTCATCCTTCTTGATACCTTTGCGAGTTTTTGTTTCATCAAAAAACTCTCTATCATCTAGAAGCCGCCTAAATACCTCCAGCTTTCTTTTTCTGTACCCCAAAGCAACTGCGTCACTTTTGGTGATTTCTGACTTCAAAATCTCTGTAAACAGCTCTTGGTGCCGTCCTACCAGCTTGATTGCATCGCTTTGAGAAAGCACTAAATCCTTCAGCTTATCGTCAGGTATATCCATGCCTTGGTTGCTCTTGAAAACAACGCTCTGCACGTTAGTTAAGAAGTCGCAAAATGTACTGATTTCGTCCCCAACAAAGGAGAAGTGCATATCCTGAGGTTTGTTGGTTGCGGCCGAAAAACGCTGGATAGTGAGCACCAGAACCTTGCGGTCAAGCTCTAGAAATCTGGCAACAATCTTGGTTCTGCCGCCAGGAGTGATCCTAACAACCTTCTCTGCCTTCACAGTAGCGTAAGCATACTCCTCTTGCGTGTCGATTGCCTTGGTAGCAATGCGAACACGCTCTGTTGAGCCTGCATCAACAGGACCGAAGGGGGTAAGGCCGGGGCTTATGTAAGTCATGCCTGGCACAGGGTTTTGGTAGTTATCAAGGCGCGGCAACCTCATGGCCCGACTTTACCGGATTGCGGTAAAGGAGCCTAGATGGGAGAAGTTGCCCATGCGCCGCCTCACACCGCCAACCTACACCCTTCCATAAATCAGGAATTCTGCACCGAATGCAAAGACCAGGATTAGCGCGCCATCTCGCCCACGAGATGGCGCCCTTTTGTCCCTGGGATCAACGACGGGACTTGAACCCGCATCTCCCGGCCCGTACTCTCAGAATGTCGGTCCTGATTCCCGTAGAAAGCCGGGGCTCTATCCGATTGAGCTACGCTGAATTACCGCCTCGCAATCCCTCCCGGGTTGCGAGGCGTTTTCTTGCAAATGGCTGAAGCCGAGCGACTAGTGGAGTGACGTCGTGCGCGGCTCTTCCATCAGTGTTGGTGCATTTCTTAATCAGCCCAGACTTACGCAACCGCGCAATTGACCGCTGCACACTGCGCTGCGATACACCCATACGCTTCGCTATTGTAGTTGGCCGCGGAAATGGCATTTGTCCCGGAACATACCAGTGGACAAGAATATTCAAAAGAACGTTCAGGTCTTCGCTGCCGATTTTAAGTTCGGCTTGGTGAAACAGCAGCACGTCAGGCAACGGTTGAAAGCCGGCGTCACCAGCATCGCCATAGCGGTCACGCACCCTGCTTAGCTCGGCTAGAGCCGGCGGTAGGGACTCGTGATTGGAGGCGACCGGAGCGTTCATGAAATCGAAAAAACAGCTGGCCGCGCCCATGTCAACTTGATCTGATCTAAAGTGTCATATGTGGCGCGATTCATGGACAAAACCGTCGCGTTTAGCTCGCCCGCGCCTCAAATGTCTACCGTATGAGCGACGAGCAAGCCGCCATGACGACCGAGGCCGAGCGGCAAGCCTATGCGCGGGACGTGATGAAACCGGGCGGCCGAGCACCAGGCACGCAGTGGTACGCCGACACCAGCCGCGAGCCGATCCGCGACGAAACCCTCCGGGAGGCGCTGGTAGTGGTCGGCGCGGCGATCGAGCGGCCGGACATTCCCACCACGTCCAGCAAGCCGCGCTACGCTCTGCAGCCCGCCTTTGCCGCCCTGTTCGATCCGACGTTGACCGGCAACGATTTGGCAAAAGCCATCGAAATTTGGCAAGCCGCTTCCCTCAACAAGGGAGCCCTGGCGCGTATCGCCCTACTCCGTCGCGGCGCGGCTGCCGGCGGCACCCACGTCACGGTTACGTTTCCGAACGGCGAAACGCGCCGGATGAAGCCGGGTCCCAGCTCGATCATCACCAAGGCGGTGGTAGAGGTGTTCGCCCCGACCTTCCTGAATAAGCCGGCCGTACTGTTCCTCAGCGAGAGCGGCAACAAGGTCGTGTCGCGCGACGAGGAACTGGCTCAGGCAATCGGCCTCAGCATTCAGGCAGATAAGAATCTTCCCGACACTGTGCTAGTTGATCTGGGTCCGGAGCATCCCCGGTTGGTGTTCGTGGAGGTGGTGGCCAGTGACGGCCCGATCAGTCCCCGCCGGATGCAAGCGCTTCGCGAGATTGCGGAGGCGGCCGGTTTCCCGGCCGAGCACATCGCCTACGTCACAGCGTACCAGGATCGCAGTGGCACACCGTTCAAGAAAACAGTCGATGCTCTCGCCTGGGGAAGCTACGCATGGTTTGTCTCTGAACCGGAGGGTTTAATAGAGCTTTCCGTGGGGAGAACATCGCTTTTGAAGTAAGTGCCGGCTCAACTAGCTCCAATCTTGTATCTCAGAAATTCCGTTCTCTACAAAGTCTACCTTGACGCGTCTTGTCTGGAATATGGATATGAGAGAGGCTGGAAGGAGACCTAGAAGTGCCTCATAGCCAAGGGCATCAAAAAGACGCATACGAAAGTGAACAACACCCTCACTGTTAAGGCTAAGTAGCATCCGGTGTTCTCTGGGATTTCCACTTTTCGGAAAGTCTGATGGCCCCTCATCATACATCTGGCAATGTTGCATCACGAGTTTTCGATCTGTTGGATCGTCAATTAACATACGTCTAAGCGTCGAAAATTCCAAAGACTTTGCGGCCTCGGCGCCATAGAAGTAAGTGAAGAGATTAAAACCGTTTTTTAGAACGGCCTGATAGATTTTAACTAAATCGAGAGCTAGACCAAACACTACTGTTTGATTACCTGCTACCTGATTGGGGGGTGGGTCGCAAGTGAACCTACTTTGAAAAAGATCATTTAGAAATGGAGGAATGGCATCTATGTTGGCTGCCCTGAAATACAATCGACCGCGATGATCCAGCGCCATTCGAGTCGAAAGCACATGATCTGTATCAACAAGCCTATTGCGAGCCATCATCCCACTATGAGGGAAGCTTCTTAGCCATAAGCCTCTTGGTTTACCTTCTTTCTTATAATCGGTTATAACAAATCCGCGACCTGGCTTTGCGTCTATTTCAGCAATAAGCCAGTTGGCATGACGCTTTTGCCATAAAGGAATAGTGACAGCTATAGAGCGCCACGATAGAGCATCTAATGCAGCTCGCAGTGCTTTTTCATCCTCTGGATTCGTAGCTAGACAGAACAGTCCGCTAGGCAGCCAGACAATCTGCGGTCTAAAATGATGATCCGCTGGGAAAGCAAATCCTGCTTCATATACCGTGCTATCACCCTTGTTAAGAATATACAGGTTGTCAATTTCTACAGGTTGTGTGCGGTCAAACCGCTGCTTCTCGCTTCTCCCTTCAAGTCCATAAAAATTTCTTGCAGTAGCTTCGATCGTCTGGCGCATCCAATGCGCCTCGTATGCAGAAAACCTACTGTTGCATTTTCTGCATACTTCTTGCAGCAGGGTCCAATTTGCGCCTGGCCCACAGAGTCCCCGTGAAAAGACGTGTTCAGGATCAAACCCCTGAAGCGGCTTGTCAATCATGCAATAAATACATTGAGGCATGTCTATCTCTGTGCAGTCACTGCGGAATTTTGAAGCAACTCCTATGGAGAGCTTATCACAGTCCCCCTTTCGCCCGAAGGCTTGAGCCATTGCCGTTGGGTCTCATGCTTCTCAGGTCACGTTCCACAAATCAGGAGTTATGAACCTAAAAAGCACTCCTTTATGCAGCGCGGCTCGCTCCTCAGGAGCTATCTACATTCGGCCAAAAATTTGCATTGATTATAGCGCGCAAGACAACCGTTCCAGCAGTTCTTCTCTGAAGCAGTGCCATACTTATAAATTCCACAGATAGTACGACCGCAGTTCTGTGCCTGCTGCTGACAGACACTTGCCTGCCCGACATTGCAGGAAACTAGCAGAGGAAAGCCCTCGAAATCGGGACGAGTAGTGCTGGTGTCGGCACCTCTCGACGAGATTGGAGAGAACAATAATGCGATGCTCATCATGTATATCGACAACTTGATATATCGCATAGTCGTATATCCTCCTATTAGGCATAACAGTGAAAGTATCCGCGAGCACGTCTTTTGAAAAGAGGGCCCGAAGCCACTCTGTCATATTCACAAAACGCTCTTGTCTGGAAAGTCCGAGACGGACGCGAGAAGCCCTTGGCGGACAACTCCTTCAGGCGCTCGTCGAGGTCGAAGAACCCTGCCTGACCCCGCATCGCCAGCCCTCATCACCGACAACCATCACAGCGCGAAATGCCTCATCCCGCGAGGTTCTTGGAGGTCTCCATCTACCTGCCTTCACATGCGGTCGCAGACTGAGATGGGAACTCAAAGCGCACTGCCAATATCGGCAGCGGTATTTACGAATGCTAAAGACGCAGCCCCGCACCCTCCGCTAACGCCGTCGCTCCGCTTCGCCGTGCGGCGTACGCCGCCATCTGATGACGCGAAATCAAGGAAAGCATCTCATCGAGGACACCTGGAGCGCGAACCCATTTGGCATCGAGTAGTACCTTCCAACACCGGCGCCGTAACTACCCCCTTTATATCCCTTATCAATAAACATCATTACATGTCCTTGAATTACCTCAAATGACAAGAATCTGTCATTCCATTGATTACCTACAAAGTATACGTCGGAGGTCATCAAAAAACCGGGACCTTGCAGGTTCGGCTGTGCGTAGAAGGCGGCTCTGCATACATCGGCATGAGCTGTCTGGAGAAAAGCGAACAACATCGGGATTGCGATTATCAGATGGCGCATTTGGATATCCATAGATCGCTATCAATTTGGGAATGATGGCACGACAGTCTCGATTAGAGAAGTGACGCTTCGGAGGATGCTCGCCACGCTTGCTCTTGCTGTGCCGTTGCATAAATCAAGAATTGTGACGAACTGGCTTGCCCCTGATCTGCCAACGGGTTAGTCTCGTCATAAATGAGCGTCAAAAATAAGCTAGCAAAACGCCTCCTCGGCTACGCGCGGGTGAGCACCGTGCAACAAGACCTCACGCGACAGCTCAAGGCGCTGCAGCGCGCCGGCTGCGATACGATCTACTCGGACAAGGCTTCAGGCAAGAGCATGGCCGGCCGGCCGGAGCTAACCCGCCTTCTCGATGCCCTCGATGCCGGCGACGTGCTGGTGATCGCTGAATGGGACCGGGCCACACGGTCGATGTGGGACGGCCTGCATATCGTCAAAGCCGTCATCGACGCCGGCGCCACGATCAAGGTGCTCGATCGCGAATACATCGACCTCACCACGCCGATCGGCAGAGGGTTCATGGCGTTGTTTTCGGCCATGGCCGAGGACGAGCGGTTGCGGATCATCCACCGCACCCACGAAGGGCGGCAAGTCGCGCGCACGCGCGGCGTGCGGATGGGGCGCAAGCCGACCCTGAGCGCGCATCAGCAGGCGGAGGTCCGCAAGCGTGCAGTGAACGGCGAGGCGACGCGCGACCTGGCTCAGAGCTACGGCGTGAGTATCAGCACCATTACGCGGGTGGTGCGATGACCTTGCAGAAGCGCCCTTAATGCCAATCCAAGCCCGCTACCGCTGGTTCTACCCGGTCGACTGGCGCGAACTGTCCGCCATGGTGCGCTTCCAACGTGCAGCGGGACGCTGCGAAGGCTGCGGCCGGCCTCACGGTGCCCTTGTCTGCCACCTGGGCGACGGCCGGTGGTGGGACCAGGCGGGGGGCGAATGGCGCGATGGGCAGGGACGCCGGCTGCGGGAGCAGCCGCCGGCACCAACTGAGGCGACGCCCACAACGCGCGTCTACCTGGCGGCGGCACACCGCGATCACGACCCTACCAACAGCACCCCGCGCAACCTGGCGGCCCTCTGTCAGCGTTGCCACATGCTGCACGATCGGCCGGAGCATCAGCGCCGCCGGATGCTCACCCTGCGGGCCAGGAAGGCGCTGGGCGACTTGTTCCAGGGGCCTTATAACAACCTGCGCTGATCATCACTTGTGAACCCGGTCGAGAACGTCTGGCAGTACCTGCAGGCGAACTGGCTGTCGAACCGCGTCTTCGACACTTACGAGGCAATCATCGAGGCCGCCTGCGAGGCCTGGAACAGGCTCACCAAGCAGCCCGACACCATCACCTCCATCGCCATGTGGGAATGGGCCAACACAGGTCATTCATGAAGGCCGTTAGTATTAGTTCGCAGGGCTTAGTAGCCAACTAGCCGGCTTGATGCGCGGTATAAAGCGGCCGAGTAGATTGACTTACATATTTCGTCTAACGTATCAAGGCCTTGCGTATAGATCACTGTGTTTGAAAATACCCTTGACCTGGCAATCTGGTTGATTCCATGCCTTGTACCATCTACACCCGTCCTAACTGCAAATGTCGACTTCCCCTGTAGAACTGCACGTCTTGCGGTATCAATGGTGGCGCTGTCGTAGTTGCACTCGAAAACAACGAACACATCAGAGATGCCACTGGTGATCCGATCTCTCTGCAGGAGTCTCTCTCTAAAGACTGCTCCACCTATAGGCACGGAATCTACGTATTCAGATATGAAGCCTCCAGTGGAGATTAAGTTTTTCTGTACCGACTCACTATACCACTCGTGACCATGAAGGCCAGATCCAGCAGGATTGGCAAGAACAGCTACGCTGGACGCTCCTTCAACATCAGTTGCCGCGATATGCGCCGACAGGTCAACGCCGGGGACACCGCCCGAAACAATGGTTGCGCCCATCTCCGCAAGTCGGCGACAGACATTTGAAACAAGCGAGAACGTCTCGGCAATAGGTGAGCGTGTTCCGCCGACGCTAACAAGCGGTCTTGACCAGTCTGGATTTGTGCCGAAGAAGTGGAGTCTTTCTGGTATGAGTAGGTCCTCCGGGCGATATCTACGTTTCGCCTTCGTCCACTTATGGACGTAAAATGGTAGTGCACCGTCTCTGCTGCTTATCGCTTCGTTCGACTCCCTGGCAGCTGGAATACTTGATGTGCATAAGGTGTATCTCACGGCTTCTCGCACCGCTCCATCAGCCATGGAGGAATGCCTATAGAGACCTGATGGGATCTTGCAGGCGACGTCGAGCTAGTATCAATGGTAATCTGCTGGGTCTCACCGCATATGCGTAGAACTGTGTGGCCTGGCCTTGGCACGCTTAACTGCGCGACTCCATCATCGTCCGTTTCTTTCGGGTAGATCCCCTGGTTTCCGAGACGGTCACTCTGATATAGGCGAACCATGATATGCGTAAGTGGTCGTTCAAGAAGATCTTTAACTCCATTTGCATTTGTGTCGCCGAATACAGATACACCTACGTGGTACATATCCGCCTCCCTCGGCCCGCTTGCCAGATCTGTAAGGAGCCTGGAGGCAACCGGCGATATTGCGGAGGTAAGCGCGGCGAACAGGAAGCCTGCGACAGATAAGCGGAAGGCGGAGGAACCAACCCCGGCTCGGCGGTAGACTAAAAAGCTAAGACACCCAAATGCCAGGAGTAGCATCAACGGTATCGTAATTTCTTTCGGCAGACTCAGACCTAGAAGCGCTCCGGCAGCCTGAACCGCCCCAAACACAAGGCCCAGGTAGGTCAAGTGATCAGCATTCTGACCGCCCGGTATCGGCTCTCGACGGCCATCTCCTGAAAGAAGCTCTTTCTCCCCCATGCGAAAGCTCCAGCGCTGTCAAGGCTGCTCTTATGATTTCAGGGTACCCATTTCTATCGTATTAAACCTTCTGCCACGCAGCACATAGTGCAGGGCTATGGCAGTGAAGGTAGCAGTAGTAATTCCGCCAAACACATATGGACCAGCCTTCAACGTAAAATCGCCGGCCCCCATGATTACTGAGACGCCCACAACGAGACTATTTGATGAGTCACTAAAATCGACGCCTTCATCACGCCAGATGCGGCCAGCTGCCGCCACAATAAGACCGAAGAGGATGAATGACAATCCTCCAAGAATTGGCAGAGGAATGGTCTGTATTACAGCAGAAAACATTGGTGAGAAGCCGAGCACGACCGCGACTCCCCCTGCGAAAACCATCGTCAATGAAGACAGATTACGAGAGACAGTCATCACTCCAATATTCTCTGCATACGTCGTGACTCCCGTTCCTCCAAAGGCTGCGGAGATCATTGTAGCGAGGCTATCAGCCGCAAACGCTCGCCAGAGAAATGGGTCAAGATCCCTGTGGCACATAGATCCAATTGCACGAACATGCCCAAGATTTTCTGCTACCAGGATCACGGCTACAGGCGCAATCAGGGCGATAGAGGTCACATCAAAGCGCGGTAGCGTAAAGCCTGGTGTGCCGATAAGCGGTGAGTTTACGACATCAATGAACGATATTGGCTTCCCGAACCCGGCGACATTTGCCAGTACAATATATAGCGCATATGATACCACGGAGCCAATTAGGATAGCGAACCGCCCCAACCGCCTCGGTGTATAGACGTTTACGACAGCAACAATGACAATAACAAGCAATCCAAAGAAACTATCAAATGGCGATGAGCTTATCTCCTTGACAGCCACACCTGCTAAGTTAAGCCCGATAATCGCAACTATGGCCCCTGTCACTACAGGTGGCAAAATTCTTCTGACAAGTCCGCTTCCAAGCTGCCTTACGATTAAGGCAAATATCAAATACAACGCGCCCGCTGCCATGATGCCGCCCAGTGCATATGGTATATTCTTATTGGCACCAACGTGGTTATATGCCGTAGCAGCGCTGACCGCCGCTATAAAAGAGAAGCTAGACCCGAGATAACTGGGTATTCTGCCCTTCAAAATAACATAAAACATTATAGTCGAAATACCTGAAAAGAACAAAGCAACGCCAGGATCGAACCCCATAAGCACTGGACCTAGCACCGTTGATCCAAACATTGCCAGGACATGTTGCATCCCAAGCCATATGTTCTCCCACAAGGGCAGAACAGCCTCCGGCTGGACGAAATCGTCCGTACGGTATCCTCTATAAGCCTCATGAACTTCGGTCATATTGGATCCCTTTACTCTGACCAGCTAATAGCATCACTCTAATCGTAAGTCATCATCTGGCGCATAGCTTATGAGACCTGTGCGCGAGTGGTGGGTGCGGCACGATCCTTGATCACCTGATGTCCTGTGAGTGGGGTGGAGGCGGTGATGGCGCGACGTCGGATCGGGCAGGAGCAGTCGCCGCTTGGCGGCTCGGGGGCACCAGGGGGCACGTCGTTGGACGAGGTCGCGGCCCTGGTGAACTGGACCACGTTGGATCAGCTGCTCGCCGACATCTCAGCGGCCGCCAAAGGCGAGGCGGGCTGGCCGCCGCTCGCGCTGTTCAAGGCGCTGCTGGTGGCGACATGGCACAACTTGTCCGACGTGCGGCTCGCCGAGGCGCTCGATGACCGCGTCAGCTTCCGCCGGTTCTGCGGCTTCGCCCTGCACGAGCCGACGCCCGAGCGCACCGCCTTCGTGCGGTTTCGGCGCGAACTGGTACGCCGCCGGCTGGACGGGGGCGTTGTTCGAAGCGGTCACGGCACAGCTCGACGCGCGAGGGGTGGTGGTGCGTACCGGCACGCTGGTTGACGCGACTCTGATCGCCTCCGTCAGCATCCGGCACGACGGCGAGGCGCGCTGAGCCAGGCACCGCCGGCGCAAGCCCGTGCACGGGTACAAGGCGCATGTGGCGAGCGATCAGGAGGCCGGGCTGATCCGCGGCGTGGCGGTCACCACCGCCAACGTCCACGACGCGGCGGAACTGGACGCCATCCTGCCCGAGGCGTCTGGCCCCACCTATGGTGACAGTGCTTACGCCGGCGCCAGATCAGAGGGGATCATCCGCGCCCGGGGCGGCACGCCGCTCGCGGTGCACACCGGCATCTGGGGCGGCCCGGAGGCGCTCGCTTTGTTGAAGGCGCACAACGCCGCCGTGCGCCGCGTTCGTTGCCGGATAGAGAAGGTGTCTGGCACCATGAAGCGCAGCTATGGCCTGCGCCGGATGCGCTGGCGCGGGCTGGCCAAGGCGGGACTGCAGGTCAGACTGGCGGCGATGGCCTACAACCTGCGTCGGAGTTGGCGGCTGCTCGCACCAAAGCCGGCGTGAACGACGGCCGGACTCCGCCTGATGCGGCGTGACACAATCCGGATCCAGGTGGATAAGCCATCGGCAACGCGCCGGCAACCTGCCGAAGGCTCCAGAACCGCCGGGGAGGATCAATCCTAGCCAACTCCGTAGCCCGCGCACACGTCTCATTAGTAGCCTGCTGCAGGGCGTGCCCTGTCGGGCCGCGCTGTCGTAAACGTCGCCGCTGCGCGTCGCCGCCCTGCGGGCTTCCATCGCTCACGCATCCCCGATGTTGCCAGGGCCACGGCCTGTCGGCCGCCTCAAGGGGCAAGCCCTTGACCCGTCCGCCCGGCCGTGGCGTTCGTCGGCCGAGGCAAAGCTCCGCTTTGCCCAGCTCCGGGCAACCTTCTACCGCTAAACCGTCATAACGGTGCACCACTGCAACGCCGCAGTGGTGTAAAGGCGTACCGTTAGAACAGTATGTCGCTAAGATGGCACACCGATAAAGCGGTTTACCGCTATATGGGTTTGACGGTGTGCCGGTATGAGGTAGAAAGCCGCCATGCGGGTTATCTCACTTATCAATCAAAAGGGCGGCACCGGGAAAACCAACCTGGTCACGTCCCTTGCCGTCCACGCGCAAGAGCAAGGCGACCGCGTTCTGATCTTGGACCTGGACCCGCAGCTAAACTCCTTGGAATGGGGCCAGGAGCGGGAGAGCTTGGAACTTGGGCCGCCGATCGTTGAAGCGTTCCCGCTCGCCAAGTTGTCCCAGCTCTCCGCCATGGTGCGCGGCCTGAAAGACTTCGACACGGTGTTTATCGACACCCCCGGCGTCGAAAGCACCGCCGCGCATTGGGCCATGGCAGCGGCCAACCTTTGCCTGGTGCCGATCACGCCGAGCAAGGCCGACGTGCGGGCGACCCGCCCAACGCTGGCCGCGCTCGCGCGAGGGGACACCGACTTTGCTATTATCATGAGTAAAGTCGAGACTAACGTGGCCAAGGCAAGAAGTGATGAAATGGCGACGGGGCTCTCAGCAGCCGGCACACTGGCCTTGCCGTTCATTCATCATCTGATGGACTATAAAGACGCTTATGGCTCTGCTAAAGGCGCGACCGAATACTCACCAAAGGGTCAGGCGGCGAGCGAGATACGCCAGCTCTGGCAGTGGATCAAAAAGCACAAATTGGACAAGCATAAATGAGCAAGCGCCCGAGCGTTTTCGATACAGCCCCACTCATCCCGCCGGCCGTTGCCCGAGGCGCGACCGCCGGTCAAGTAGACGAGGCGGCAGTGCCAGCCTCCAGCTCGCGCGAGAAGCGCGCTCAGGTGAAGGCTACGGTCTACCTTGATCCCGCCGTGCATGACGTGTTGCGAGAGATCGCTTTTCACGAGCGGAAGAAAGTCCATGACCTATTCGTAGAGGGCTTGGATCAGGTACTCACGAGCCGCCGGCATGCCACCGTCAAAGAGCTTACCGCCAAAGGTAAAACGGCATAGCGGTACACCGTTGTGACGGTAAAACGGTACAGGCAGCAGAGCGCGGAACGCTCGCCCCAGATTTCCGCCAAATCTCTGCCCAGATGGCGCGCGCATACCCTGCCAAGTTGAACCAACCCAACGGTATGGGTAAGGGGAGTGATGCTGCTTTTATCCGCAGAAATCTGGGGCGAGCATTCCCGTTTCCGTTGGGCGGTGTGGCCAGTGGGGCTAAGCTCGATCCTACGATGAACAGCGGCCGGCCACTCTCGGAAGAGGAAAAGAAGCGCCTAGAGCGCAAGCAACGCACGTTGCAGAACCGCCGGGGCCGCAAAAATCCGGCCGTGATGCCGGATCGCCTGGCCCGCACCTCCGCCTTTGTGCCCCGCCGGCAAGGCCTCATCACTGACAGCAACTTTTCCCGTATCTACGAGGTGCCGGGGTACTCCGTGGTTGAAGTGCGTGGCCGGGAACTGGGGAGCCAGCATCGGGACGCGATTTATGCGGTATTCCGGCTTAAGGGCGACATGGTGCGCGCCGAGAATCCGAACTATCGTCCACGCACCTTCTCACTGCCCTACGAAAGATTTTACGAGACTAAGACGACCTGGCGGGCACTGATCCGGTGCATGGGCCGCACCGAGCACGTGAACAACGTGACAAGCCTCCTGATGACTTTCCAGGAGATACAACAGGTAATTGTGATCGTGCATGAAGGTCGCTCGCTCAAGGAGCTGGAGCGGATCAAGCAGGCCCGCGCCAACCGGCAGCTTGCCGACACCGCCGGCACGGCCGAGCCGATCATTTCCAAGGTCACTTGGGAAGGTGCCCAGCTCGACAGCGTTGTGACCGTGCGCTTTGGCGCGGATATGCTGCGGATGATCGAGAAGGCCCACTTGGTCAGCATCAACGCCGATGTGCAGTTCCGGCTAAAGTCCGATCATGCTAAGGTTTTCTGGCCATTTATCGACAGCCAGCCAGCCCACAGCTACATTGACGAGAGCCGCCTTGCCGACCTCGCCGGCCGTACAATCTGGGGCGAGGGTTCCAGCGCCAGCAAACGGGCACAGTTCCGCAAGGAGTGCCGGGAGGCGTTTGTTGACATGGTGACGGCTGGTGGCCTCGCCGCTTGGCGTGAAGAAATCACCGGCACAGGCTGGAACAAGTCCCGGCGCTACCATTACGACCATGCCGCGCTGCGCCAGGTGGATCGGACCGCCGCCGCGCAGGGCGTCCTGCCGCTCTAAGCTGATTTCCTGTACTGCTCGCCCCGATTTAGCGGGAACCCTCGCCCCAAATTTGGCTTGCCAACAGGTGGCAAGTGCATTGCCGTGGGTGAAGGCATCAAAGCCGGAACCCTCGCCCCAGAGTTTCGCAACCCTCGCCCCAGATTGTGGAACCCTCGCCCCAGATTGCCGGAACCCTCGCCCTGATTTTCATATGTAACTACCTGTCGTAGTTGCATAAAACGTGGTATAAAGACTTTCTTTATAGACAGATAAAGACTTAGAAAGACACACCGCCCCTCTGATTGCGCTTCGGAAAGCCCGCCCCTTTTTGCCTTCGGCAAAAACCCGCTCCCCCCCCCAAAACCGCCCCCCCGCCGCGCCGAGCATTTGACGTT
>CALMGA010000552.1 GCA_937863205.1 uncultured Beijerinckiaceae bacterium
TGTCAGGCTTGCGCTAAAATCCCGTTCAAATTAGTTGCGATGACAAAAGGTAAGTCCAGCGCACTGAAATGAGCTTTGCCAAAAGCAATCTGCGCCTTCTCAGCTTCGCGAAGCGTATTCGGATCGCCCTTGCTCTCGCTGACCAGATATACGCCCTCGCGATCGTCATGCTTTCGCACGATCGCCCAGTCCGGATTATAGGTGCCGAGAGGGGTGGTGATCTTGAAGCCCTGTGGTAGCTTAGCGAACACCTTGATAGCGCCGCTGATGTCCAGCGCTTTGGCCAGTTCGGCCTCGATGTTCGAGTCCGTGACGATGTGGTCTAGCGGCGCGTGTTCCACTGGCACTAGCCGACTAAACGGCACATCCGCTTCAGCGGCAAACAGGCTTTGTGCCCACCATTCGTCAAGCGGCTTATAGACGATGCCGTCGGTCATCATCAGCCGTTTGCCGGCTTGGATGATCGTCGTCACGGCATCGACGAAGGCGGAAGGGTTCACCGTCGCGTCCGCAAGTCGCCCTGACTGAACGAGGATATCGGCTATGACCTTCCGGGGCAGCTCGGTTCGGTTCTGGAGTTCGCCCAGCAAATCCGGCATGTCTAGACGTGCCGCCGCAAGGCGTTGCGGCTGTGACGTGGCGACCTTCTCCGGCGTTACGCCCTCGCGGCCGATTAGCATTTCGGCCAGTTCGAACGTCACGCGCGCCTCGCCGGGGCGCGGCATGCCCCGGAGAGCCTGCGCGCACCGCACAACCAGCGCTGCGTCGTTGAAATCGAGCCGGTAGGTCGTCTTTCGACTGATCCGCTCCCATAACGCCCCGAAATCGTGGCCCTCCAGCACTTTGTGATTGAGCTTTACCTGGCCCTTTGCCCGCGCGTCGCTGACCGGGACCTTGCGCGCAAGGCGATGAAGCATGTTGCGCACGAGCTTCGCTGCAGGTTCAGGCAGGTCGGCGGGCAGCGGCACCGTGTT
Source organism: uncultured Beijerinckiaceae bacterium (assembly GCA_937863205.1). The sequence continues at coordinate 975 of CALMGA010000552.1, forward strand.
TTGGGCAAGTGCGGCGCGCAACTCGGGATTTGCATGCCCCTTGTTATCGATCAGGCCGGCTTCGGCGAGACCAACGAATACGGCGTGGCTTTCCTGCACCGACATGATCGCCGTGCCGCCCTCCGGCAAGACGTAGGTGAGGCCAGCGAACAGATCGGCGGTGACGATGCCGAGCTTCACGTCCAGCGCCTGCTCCATCTCGGTCTGAAGACCCTCGGCGAATGCCTTGTAACCTTCCTGCGCGATGACGGTGAGGACGTTCAGCCCCTCGTCGCGCCGTCTCTGCCCGGTCTGATCTACGCAAAGGCGCAGGCCACGGCCAATTGACTGGCGGCGCCGCGTCTCGCTCGCCATCTCGCGCAGTGAGCAGATCTGGAAGACGTTGGGATTATCCCAGCCCTCGCGCAGCGCAGAATGGGAGAATAGGAACCGCAACGGCTCGGCCTCGTCGAGCAGGCGCTCCTTTCTTATCTTGGGAGAAGTAGCCGTCATGTGCGTGGGCAGCATCGGCCGGCACCGTGGCAAAAAGCGACTCGAAGCGCGGCTGGGCGGCCAGCTTGGCATACTCTTCCTGAAACAGGATCGCGAGCGGACCGGGCTGCGCGGCCCCACCATCATCATAAAGGCGATAGTCCGCCACCTTGTCGATGAAGAATAGGCTGAGTGTTTTGATGCCCAGCGGCCGATTGCGCAGTTCCTTGCGGAAATGATGCTCGATCGTCTGGCGCACCATCGCGCGGGATAGGGAACCGGCATCGACATCGCCCCAGCTACCACCAATCTCTAGCGCCTT
>CALMGA010000553.1:0-299 GCA_937863205.1 uncultured Beijerinckiaceae bacterium
ATACGGCGGCGATGCCGGCGATGCTGCGCGGGGTGGCGGCGCACGGCCCGCTCTACGGTCTCGTCAACAACGCCGGACTCGGCACGGCCGGCGTGCTCGCCACGATGGCGCCGGCGGCGATCGAGCGCCTCGTGCGGGTCAACACCCTGGCGCCGATCCTGCTGACCCGCCATGCGCTGCGCCCGATGATGGCGGCGGGCCGGGGCGGGCGCATCGTCAACATCGCCTCGATCGTCGCCTCGGCCGGCGCGGCGGGGCTCGCCGCCTACGGCGCGACCAAGGCGGCGCTGCACTCCTAC
>CALMGA010000553.1:309-929 GCA_937863205.1 uncultured Beijerinckiaceae bacterium
AGGCCTCGATGATCGGCTTCACCCGCTCGCTCGCACGCGAGGTCGGGCCGCTCGGCATCACGGTCAACGCCGTCGCGCCCGGCATCGTCGCCACCGCGCTGACGACCTCTCTCGACGAGGCCGCGATGGCCAGTGCGGCGCGGCGATCCGCGTTGAAGCGCACCGCCGAGCCGGCCGACGTCGCCGCGGCGGTGAGCTACCTCATGGGTGACGGCGGACGCAACGTCACCGGCACGGTGATGACGGTGGACGCCGGCGCGACGGCTTGAGGGATCAGGCGCCGCCGGACGAGTAGTCGCCGCCGCTGCGGCTCTCCTTCTGGTCCGGAAGCCAGACTTTCGGCCGGCGCTCGCCGAGATAGGGCCGCAAGGCGAGATAGAGCGCTCCGCCGATCGCGACGGCGCCGATAAGAATGCCGAGGATCACGTTCAACCAGCCGGGCATCGCGCGCCCGCCCTCGAGTGCGCGCGATCGTAGCAATGGCGAGCGCCCGAGGCGAGGGTCGTTGCTTGCCGCCGGTGGAGCTTGCGGGCGGCGCGAGCGGAGGCCTTGCTCCCTATCGCACCCCTTCGCCATCGCCGGCGTGGCGGTGGAGGCGCGTTTGGCGCCAACCCCTGCTT
>CALMGA010000553.1:939-4988 GCA_937863205.1 uncultured Beijerinckiaceae bacterium
GTGCACGGCGGCTACGACGGCGATCCGGCGACCCGCGCCGCCGCCGTGCCGATCTATCAAACGGCCGCCTTCGAGTTCGACTCCGCCGACCACGGCGCCGCGCTGTTCAATCTCGAAGTGCCGGGCTGGCGCTATTCCCGCATCGCCAATCCGACCTGCGACGTGCTGGAGCGCCGCGTCGCCCTGCTGGAAGGCGGCGTCGCCGCGCTCGCCGTCGCGTCGGGGCAGGCGGCGCTCAACGTCGCGATGCTGACGCTGGCGGACGGCGGCGGCACGATCGTCAGCGTGCCGCAGCTCTACGGCACCAGCCACACCCTGCTCGCCCACATCCTGCCGCGCTTCGGCATCCGCACGCTGTTCGCCGCCGACGGCAGCGCGGAAGCGGTCGCCGCGCTGATCGACGGCGAGACCCGCGCCGTCTTCTGCGAGTCGATCGGCAACCCCGCCGGCAACGTCGCCGACGTCGCCGCGCTGGCGGAGGTCGCGCACCGCGGCGGCGTGCCGCTCGTCGTCGACAACACCGTGGCGACACCGGTGCTGTACCGGCCGATCGAGCACGGTGCCGACGTGGTGATCGCGTCGCTGACCAAGTTCATCGGCGGCCACGGCACCACGCTCGGCGGCGTGGTGGGCGACGGCGGGCGCTTCCCCTGGCGCGAGCGGGCGGAGCGCTTCCCGCAGTTCACGGTGCCGGACGCGTCCTACCACGGCATGGTCTACGCCGACTTCTACGGCGAGCGCGCCTTCATCGGCCGCGCCCGCTCGGTGTACGCCCGCACCACCGGCTCCGTGCTGTCGCCGTTCAACGCCTTCCTCATCCTGCAGGGCATCGAGACGCTGCCGCTGCGGAGGGAGCGCCACGTCAGCAACGCGCGAAGCGTCGCGGCCTACCTCCGCGACGACCCGCGGGTGGCCTGGGTGAACTATGCCGGCTTTCCCGACAATCCGTCGGCCGACCTGGTCCGGCGGATCATGGGCGGGCGCGCCTCGCCGCTGTTCACCTTCGGGGTGCGGGGTGGCCTCGCGGCCGGCAAGGCGTTCTACGACGCGCTGAAGCTCGTGAAGCGCCTCGTCAACATCGGCGACGTCAAGTCGCTCGCCTGCCACCCCGCCTCGACCACGCACCGGCAGATGAGCGAGGCGGAGCAGCGCGCCGCCGGCGTGACCCCGGACCTGATCCGCATCAGCGTCGGCATCGAGCACGTCGACGACATCGTCGCCGACCTCGCGCAGGCGCTGACGGCAGCGGTGCCGCTGGCGCGGGCCGCGGAATGAGCGACGACGGAACGCGCGGCCGTCCTCTCGGGCGGTGATCACATATTACCGCAAGAGTGGTCCTGCCCCCGAGCGGTGACAGCGGCGATCCAACGGTCCCGAATGGATGCGCCTCGCGCACCGCCACCGCCCCGGTCGCACGGACGCAAGAACGAAAAAGGGCGCTCGACCGAAGCCGAGCGCCCTCCGAGCGACAGATGCTGGGAGGGGGGACCAGCATGCAAATCGGAATGTCCGAAACGGGGGGATACGGACAACCGACGGGATCGCTCTTGGTCATACAAATGGGACGGCGACCGGCGCCGTCAACGCCTACGGCGATCTTTTCCAGCGATTTCCGGAGCCGGACCGCTCAGCGCCCCGTCATCGTCCGGTAACGATCACTTCTTCGCCTGGTCGAGGCTGGAAATCTTGAACAGCTTGGGATCGGGCTTCTGCTGCAGGTCGACGTTGTAGAGCGTCACCAGCGTCTCGTAGCCCTGCGGATCGCGCACCTGCCAGCGATTGAGATGGAAGGTCTGGGCATCGAAGATCAGGCGGATGCGCGAGGTGCCGCCGAAGGTCGTGCGATCGTCGAGCAGGATCATCACCTCGTCGGGCGTCTTCAGCACGTTGAGGATCTGGGTGTCGGACTTCAGGTCGATCTTGTCCTGCAGCAGGAACTTCAAAGGCGTCTGGCTGAGGCGGTACCTGTCCTGCGTCTTCAGGCGACGGTCGTTGACCGCGACCTCGTTGCCGTCGGCGATCACGTCGAGCGTCGCCGGGCTGGCGTACTCGAAGCGCAGCCGGCCCGGCTTCTGGATGTAGATGCGCCCTTCCGACTGGCGGCCATCGGCGTTGTTCTGCACGAAGTCGCCGACCATCGTCTGCGCCGAACTCAGGAACGCGTCGGCCTTGTTGATCGCCTGGTCGGCCTCGTCGCCGGTGATCGTCACGGGGGCGGCCGGCTTGGCGGGATCGGCGCGGCTCGATCCGATCGGCACGACGGCAAGGAAGCTAAAGATCAGGCAGACTGCTGACGTCTTCATCATCATTCCCGCTGGCCGAGGCCAGTCTTTAAGAAAGCGTTGTGGCGGCAATGGGACTGGCCGACCGGCCCTGCCGACTCAGTCCTCGGCATCCTGCAACTCCGACGCGCGGCGGTCGAGGCCGACATAGCCGTGTTGGCCATTCCCCTGGCCGCCCGGACCCTGTCCGAGAAGGACCGCCCGCTTGCCCGACTGGTTGGGCGCGCCGACGACGCCCTCCTTCTCCATCCGCTCCACCAGCGAGGCCGCCTTGTTGTAGCCGACGCCGAGCCGGCGCTGGATGTAGGAGGTCGAGCACTTGCGATCGCGCAGCACCACGGCCACCGCCTGGTCGTACATGTCGCCGGCGTCCTCGGTCGATCTCGATCCTTGCGCGATCGTGTCGGCGGACTCCTCTTCCGCCTCGCCGTCGACGTCCTCGGTCACCGTTTCCAGGTAGTCGGGCTGGCCCTGCGCCTTGAGGTGGGCGACGACGCGCTCGACGTCGTCGTCCCCCACGAACGGCCCGTGCACCCGGTAGATGCGACCCCCGCCCTGCATGTGCAGCATGTCGCCCTGGCCGAGCAGCTGCTCCGCCCCCTGCTCGCCCAGGATGGTGCGGCTGTCGATCTTGCTCGTCACCTGGAAGGAGATGCGGGTCGGGAAGTTCGCCTTGATCGTGCCCGTGATCACGTCCACCGACGGGCGCTGCGTCGCCATGATCAGGTGGATGCCCGCCGCCCGCGCCATCTGCGCCAGGCGCTGGATCGCCCCCTCGATGTCCTTGCCGGCGACCATCATCAGGTCCGCCATCTCGTCCACGATGATCACGATGAACGGCAGGGCCACGAGGTCGAGCGGCACGTCCTCGATCGTCGGCTTTCCCGTCTCGCGGTCGAAGCCGGTGGTCACCTGCATGTTGATCGTCTCGCCCGCCGCCTTCGCCTGGGCGACGCGCTGGTTGAAGCCGTCGATGTTGCGCACGCCGAGCTTCGACATCTTCTTATAGCGGTCCTCCATCTCGCGGACCGCCCACTTCAAGGCCACCACCGCCTTCTTCGGGTCGGTGACCACGGGGGTGAGCAGGTGCGGGATGCCGTCGTAGACCGACAGCTCGAGCATCTTGGGGTCGACCATGATCAGCCGGCATTCCTCCGGCTTCAGCCTGTAGAGCAGGCTGAGGATCATCGTGTTGATCGCGAACGACTTGCACGATCCGGTGGTGCCGGCGACGAGCAGGTGGGGCATCTTGGCGAGGTCGACGACGACGGGCTCGCCGCCGATCGACTTGCCCAGCGCGATGGCGAGGGTGGCGCGGCTTTCGTCGAAGTCGCGCGACTCCACCATCTCGCGGAAGAACACGGTCTCGCGGCGCTCGTTCGGCAGCTCGATGCCGATGGCGTTGCGGCCCGGCACCACGGCGACGCGGGCCGACAGCGCCGACATCGAGCGGGCGATGTCGTCGGCCAAGCCGATGACGCGGCTCGACTTGACGCCCGGCGCGGGCTCCAGCTCGTAGAGCGTCACCACCGGACCGGCGCGGACGTGGATGATCTCGCCGCGGATGCCGAAGTCCTCCAGCGTCGTCTCCAGGAGCCGGGCGTTCTGCTCCAGCATCTCGGCGGTGAGCGCGTTGCCCTCGGACTTGCGCACGGCGCCGAGCAGCTCGGGCGAGGGATAGTCCCAGCCGATCACCGGCGCGCGGTGGGGCCCGGCCGCTTCGGGCTCGGCCACTGCGGGCATGGCGGCGGCCGGCTCGGCCTGCAG
>CALMGA010000553.1:4998-5335 GCA_937863205.1 uncultured Beijerinckiaceae bacterium
CAGCTCGTAGAGCGTCACCACAGGGCCGGGTCGGACGTTGACGATCTCACCCCTGACGCCGAAGTCGTCGAGCACGCCTTCGAGCAGCCGGGCATTCTGCGCCAGCGCATCCTCGGAGATCGCCGGGGCGGGCTGCCGCTTGCCCTCGCTCAGCATCGCGACCGGGGGGAGCTGGTACAGGCCGGCGACGCGCTCGGGGCGCGGCGCGGCGCCTTCGCGCAGCACCCGACCGCTCGGCCGCGGGGCCGGCGAAGGCTGCGAGACCCGGATCGGCGCCGGCGCGGTGCTTCCCGCGTGCACGGCGGCGGGATGGTGCGACGCATAGGCCTCCGCTGCC
>CALMGA010000554.1:0-762 GCA_937863205.1 uncultured Beijerinckiaceae bacterium
CGCCCGGCCCTTGGGCCGCGCTTCTTCACCGCCGAGGAGTGGCCGACGGTGCGCGCGATCTGCGACCGCATCCTGCCGCAGCCCAAGGGCCGGGCGCCGGTGCCGATACCCGCCTACGTCGACGACAAGCTCCTGGAGAAGAAGATCGACGGCTACCGCGACGCCGAGCTGCCCGAACAGGGCGCCGCTTGGCGCATTGCCCTCACCGCCCTCGACAACCACGCCCGCGACGAGCACGGCTGCCGCTTCCACGAGCTGGAGGCGCCCGTGCAGGACGCGCTGCTGTTGCGCATGCAGAAGGGCGAGCTGACCGGCGAGGCCTGGCACGGCATGCCGAGCAAGAAGTTCTTCGCCAAGCGCGTGCTGCACGACGTCACCAATGCCTACTACGCCCACCCCACCGCCTGGAGCGAGATGGGCTTCGCCGGCCCGGCGGCGCCGCGCGGCTACGTCCGCATGGATGCGAACCAGCACGACCCCTGGGAGGCGGCCGAGGCCCATCCCGGTCGCGAGGCCGAGGCCCTCGCCAAGAACAAACGGATCGTCTGATGCACGAGAGGATCGTTTGACGATGGCGATCAGCCCCGCTGGCGACCCCTTCGAGGCGCCTCGCGCCATCAACGGCCGCGCCCCCGACGTCTTCGCGGAGGGCGGCTGGGTGCCGATGCGCGAGTACCGCGACGAGGAGGAGGTCGACTTCGCCATCGTCGGCACCGGCGCCGGCGGCGGCACGCTCGCCGCCCGCCTCGCCGAGAAGGGCTT
>CALMGA010000554.1:772-5591 GCA_937863205.1 uncultured Beijerinckiaceae bacterium
CACCATGGGCGGCAAGAACAGCGGCAAGGCGGTCGGCGGCTCCACCGTGCATTTCGCGATGGTGTCGCTGCGCTTCCGCCCCGAGTGGTTCAAGTCGCGCACCCTGATGGGCTACGGCGCCGACTGGCCGATCGACTGGCGCGAGATGTGGCAGTACTACGCGGAGGCCGAGCGGGCGCTCTCCATCTCCGGCCCGGTCACCTATCCCTGGGGCCCGAAGCGGCCGCGCTATCCCTACCGCTCGCACCCCGTCAATGCGGCAGGGATGATCCTGGCCAAGGGCGCGGAAGCCCAGGGCTACCAGTGGACGCCGACGCCGCTCGCCACCGTCTCGGCGCCGCGCGGCAAGTCGCACCCCTGCGTGTACCGCGGCTGGTGCCGCTTCGGCTGCTCCACCAATGCCAAGCAGAGCGCGCTCGTCGTGTGGATTCCCCGCGCCATCGCGGCTGGCGCCGAGATCCGCGACCTCGCGATGGTCGGTAAGGTCGAGGTGAACGGGGCGGGCAAGGCGACCGGTGTGCACTACCACCGCGAAGGGCGCTGGCGCTTCCAGCGGGCGCGCAACGTCGTTGTCGCCGGCTACGCCGTGGAAACGCCGCGCCTGCTCCTGATGTCGGCGACCGACCGCTTCCCCGACGGCCTCGCCAACTCGTCGGGGCTCGTCGGCAAGAACTTCATGACGCAGCCGAACCAGGCCGTGTTCGGCGATGTGGAAGAGGAGATCCGCTGGCAGAAGGCGCCGCCCTCGACCACCATCACCGAGCATTGGAATTACGACGACCGCAAGGACTTCTTCGGCGGCTACTGCTGGATGGCGCAGGGGCCGATGCCGATCGAGTGGGCCACCGTGCAGGGCGGCGCGCGCGGCGTGTGGGGCGAGCAGCTCTGGCGCGACATGCAGAACTACAACCATCAGGTCGGGGTGAAGCTCGTCGGCGAGTGCATGCCCGACGAGAAGAACCGCGTCACCCTGGTGCCCGACGAGACGGACAAGTACGGGCTGCCGATCACCCGCGTCACCTTCTCGCTCGGCGAGAACGATCGTGCGCTGATCGCCCACGGCCTTGAGCAGATGGAGCAGAGCATGCAGCTCGCCGGGGTGCGCAACCTGTTCCGCCAGGACGACGACTACAACCACCTCGGCGGCACGGCGCGGATGGGCTTCGACGCCAAGACCAGCGTCGTCGATGCCGACTGCCGCTCCTGGGACATCCCCAACCTCTGGGTCTGCGACGGCTCGGTGTTCCCGACGGTCGGCGGCGTCAATCCGCACCTCACCATCCACGCCATCGCGCTGCGCACGGCGGACCGCATCGAGGCGCTGGCCAAGAGAGGCGAGTTGTGAGGGGCGAGCTATGAGCGCGCCGGGCACCAAGCTCACCGCCTCGGCATACCGCATCCCGACCGATGCGCCGGAGGCCGACGGCACATTCCAATGGGACGCCACGACGCTGGTGCTCGCCGAGGTCGAGGCCGGCGGGGTGACCGGCCTCGGCTTCACCTACGCCGACGCCAGTGCCGCCGCGCTGATCTCGACGACGCTGGCCAAGGCGGCGGAGGGCCTCGACGCGCTGGCGCCGCCGAGCGTCTTCGCGGCGATGCAGCACGCGATCCGCAACATCGGCCGCGACGGGCTGGTGGCGATGGCGGTGTCGGCGGTCGACGCCGCGGTGTGGGACGCCAAGGCGAAGCTGCACGGCCTGCCCCTGGCGGTGCTGCTGGGCCAGGCGCGCGACGCCGTGCCGATCTACGGCTCCGGAGGCTTCACCTCCTACGACGACGCGCAGCTCTCCGCCCAGCTCGCGGCTTTCGTCGAACGCGAGGGCTGCGGCAGGGTCAAGATGAAGGTCGGCGCGCGCGATGCCGCCGACCCGCATCGCATGGCCGTCGCCCGCCGCGCCATCGGCGACGGGATCGAGCTCTTCATCGATGCCAATGGCGCGCTCGACGCCAAGGGCGCGCAGCGGCTGGCGAAGCTGGCTCACGATTACGACGTGCGCTGGTTCGAGGAGCCGGTCTCCTCCGACGACCTTGCCGGGCTGGCCAGGGTGCGCGGCCACACCGCCGCGCCGATCGAGATCGCCGCCGGCGAGTATGCCGCGACGCTCGACGACGTGCGGATGATGCTCGCCGCCGGCGCCGTCGACGTGCAGCAGGCCGACCTGACGCGCTGCGGTGGCGTCAGCAACTTCCTCCGCGCGGCGGCGCTGTGCGAGGCCTTCCACACCGACCTGTCCGGCCACTGCGCGCCGGCGATGCACCTGCACGCGGCGCTGGCCGCGCCGCGGCTGCGGCACCTCGAGTGGTTCCACGACCACGCCCGCATCGAGGCGATGCTGTTCGACGGCGCGCCGACGGCGAAGGATGGCGCGATCCGGCCTGACCTGTCGCGGCCGGGGCACGGACTCGCCTTCCGCTCGGCGGATGCCGCGAGGTATAGAATCGAGTAGCGCCGACCCTCTACTTCTTCCTGGGCGCCGGCTTCTTCTTGGCCTGCGACAGGTCCGAGGCTGCCACGCTCTTCTCGGCCTTGCCGGCCGTCTTGCTCTTCAGGTCCTTGCTCGCCTCGGAAGCGGGCTTCTTCCCGGTCGCCATCGATCGTCCTCGCATACAACCCATCCGTACAATAGACGAAGTAAAGCGAGCGTCTACGATCTCCAAGGACGAGGACGGCACCGACCGCTCATCTCGGCATGCGGAGAGGAATTAGGCCCCCGCATCGAACGGCGTCGAGGGCAGCCCCGGCACCGGCGCTTCGAGGCTGAACAGCCCACCCTCCAGCGGCCGCGAGGCGCGCTCCGCCTCGGCGATCATCCAGGTCGCCGAGGTCACGAAGATCGTCGCGAGGTCGTCGCCGCCGTAGGCCGGCATGGTGGGGTACTGCACGGGCATGGCGATGCGCCGCTCAAGCCGGCCGGCGGGGTCGAAGCGCAGGAGGCAGCCCTCGCCGTAGATCGCGCTGAGATAGAAGCCGTCGCGGTCCACCGCGGCGCCGTCCGGCCCGTGCCTGGCGTCCCTTGTCTCCACCGTGGCGAACACCCGGCGGTGCGAGGCCTGCCCCGTCGCCACGTCGTAGTCGAAGGCGAAAATCGTCTTCACCGCCGTATCCGACTGGTACATGGTGCGCCCGTCCGGGCTCCACGCCAGGCCGTTCGAGCACTTCGTCGAGGCCGCCATGTCGACCCAGGTGCCGTTGGGCACGTAGCGGAACAGCGGCGCGGCGTCGGGCGCGCGCTCCTTCTCGTCGCCGGGCGGCATCGGCAGGTACATCTCGCCGACGAGGAAGCGGCCGGCGGGGTCGCAGCCGCCGTCGTTGAAGATGAAGCGGCGCAGGTCGTAGGGCGGCGCGCCGATCTGGAACAGCGCGCCGTTGTCCTCGTGGAACGCGTAGAGCCCGGTGCGCAGCGCCACCATGGCGCCGCGCGGGCTCAGCACGGCGCAGCCGATCCAGCTCGGCATCGCCCAAGCCTGGTCGCGCCCCGTCGCGGGATCGTAGCTGTGCAGCGCCGGCTCGCGGGTGTCGACCCACAGCAAGCGCCGCCGCCCGACCGACCAGCGCGGGCTCTCGCCGTTCAGCGCGCGAGCCTCGAGTTCCATGCGGATATCCTGCCTACCCACCATAATACCTCCGAGGCCTCGAATGGAGTCAGGTCCTTCGGGTTGCGCTTCTGCCCGCTACCGCACCATCGGGAATGGATGGTCGGAAGATTTTCCGGCCTCGACCGCAGCGTGACGGGTTTGAAGATCGTGGTGCCGTGACAGACGGACGCCGCCCCGGTAGTCGGGAGCATGGCCAGCTACACGCACCATCCACTGACGCCCGCGAGCGATGCGACGCGGTTCAGGGCTATCTTCGAGAGCGCTGTCGATTTCGCGGTCATCGCCACGGACCTTGCCGCCCGGATCACGGACTGGAACCACGGCGCCGAACTCGTCTTCGGCTGGCGTGCCGATGAGATGCTGGGCAACAAGGTCGATCGCATCTTCACGCCCGAAGATTGCGCCCAAGGGCGTCCGCAGGAAGAGATGCGGCTGGCACGCGAGGCCGGATACGCCAACGACGAGCGTTGGCATCTGCGAAAAGACGGACGCTTCTGGGCAAGCGGCCGAATGATGCCGCTGCGTGACGAGAGCAAGCAGCACATAGGCTAAGTCAAGATCCTGCGTGACCGCAGCGACATCAGGGTCGCGCGCGAGCAGCAGGAGGCGCGTGAACTCTACTGGAGCGGCATCTTCGATCGACTGGTCGAAGGCATGCTGGTCGGCGAGGTCGTGCGGGACGCAAGCGGCCGCATCGTGGACTGGCGCTACATCGACGTGAACCCGGCCTGGGAGCAGATGGTCGGCGTCGCGCGCGAAGCGGCCGTCGGTCGTACGTTGCGTGAGATCATACCCGGCATCGAGCAGGAGTGGGTCGATCACTTCGGGCGCGTGGTCGAGACCGGGGTCGCCGACCGGTTCACCCGTCAAGTCGGCGCCTGGAATCGCTGGTACGAGGGGCACGCCTTCAAGCTGACGGGCAACCGCTTCGGGGTGCTGTTCTTCGATGTCAGCGAGCGGATGCGCGGCGAGCGTCGACGCAACGCGCTTCTCGCACTCGCCGACACCTTTCGCGAGCTGACCGACCCGGGCGAAATCGCGCATGCCTCAGCCCGCATCATCGGCACGGCGCTCGGCGTCGATCGGGCCGGCTACGGAGCCTTCGATACCAAAGCCGAGACCGTCACGATCGACCGCGACTGGAGCGTGCCGGGGATCGACAGCCTCGCCGGCACCCATCATTTCCGTGACTATGGCAGCTACATCGACGACCTCAAGC
>CALMGA010000555.1:0-4180 GCA_937863205.1 uncultured Beijerinckiaceae bacterium
CGAGCTGTTCGTCGGCACGGTGGCCGAGAACATCGCGCGGATGTCCTCGAGCTACGAGGACGCCGTGGTGATCCAGGCGGCTCGCGCCGCGGGGGTGCACGACATGATCCTGACGCTCGAAAACGGCTACAACACGCAGGTCGGCGAGCAGGGCGCCCTCCTGTCGAAGGGGCAGCGGCAGCGCATCGCCCTCGCCCGCGCCCTCTACGGCGAGCCCTTCCTGGTGATCCTCGACGAGCCGAACGCCAACCTCGACCAGGAAGGGGAGGCGGCGCTGGCGACGGCCGTGCTCGGCGTGCGGGCGCGCGGCGGCATCGCGGTCGTCGTCGCGCACCGGCCCAACGTCATCGCCACGGTGGACCACGTGCTGATGATGCAGAACGGCCGCATGCAGGCCTTCGGAGCCAAGAACGAAGTGTTGGAGCGCGTCCTCGCCCGACCCGCGGCAGCGATGGCGCCGTTGAACGCGGTCGACGGGGGGAGGGTATGATGCTGAAGCTGATGGCGCTCGGATCCCCGGACGCGACGGATCGTCCCCTCGACCGCGCGGCGCCCCGCCTGCCGGCGCCGCGGGACCGGCCGTTCGACCCGGTGCGCTCGATGCGCCGCCTGATGATGGCGGCCACCTTGTGCAGCGCCCTGCTCGTCGTCGGCGTCGGAGGCTGGGCGACGACGACGGAGATCACGGGCGCGATCATCGCGCAGGGCCGGCTGATCGTCGAATCCGACGTGAAGAAGGTTCAGCATCCCACGGGCGGCGTGGTCGGAGAGCTGCCCGTGCGCGAAGGCCAGCACGTCAGGGCCGGCGACGTGGTCCTGCGCCTCGACCGCACCCAGTCGCTGGCGAGCCTGGACATCATCCGTCAGAGCATCGACGAGTTGGAAGCGCGCCAGGCGCGCGATCGCGCGGAACGCGACGGCGCCAGGACGATCTCGTTTCCTCCCGATCTCCGCGCCCGGCGCGACGATCCCGCGACGGAGCGCCTGCTCGGCGAGGAGCGCACGCTGTTCGCCACGCGCTCGGCGAGCCGGGAGGGGCAGAAGGCGCAGCTCGCGGAGCAGATCAAGCAGCTCGACGGCCAGGCCGGCGGCATCCGGGCCGAAATTGATGCCAAATCGATCGAGCGGCAGCTCAACGACCGCGAAACGGCCGGGGTGCAGAGCCTGTGGGACCAGCGCCTCGTCCAGTACACCCGCCTCGCCGCCCTGCAGCGCGAAGGCGCGAGGCTGCAGGGCGAGGTCGGCCGCCTCGAAGCGGGGCTTGCCGAGATCAAGGGACATGTGGCCGAGACGAAGCTCAAGATCCTTCAGATCGACCAGGACACGCGCACCGACGTCGGCAGGGAGCTTGCCGATATCCGGGGGCGCCTCGCCGAGCTTCGCGAGAAGGAGATCGCCGCACGCGACCAGCTTCGTAGGCTGGACCTCAAGTCTCCGCAGGACGGCTTCGTGCATGAGCTTGCCGTCCACACGATCAATGGCGTCGTCAACGCCGGCGAGACGGTGATGCTGATTGTGCCCGCCGGCGACGCGCTCAGTGTGGAGGCGCGCATTCAACCCAGCAACATCGATCAGGTCCACCTGGGCCAGCTGACGACCCTCCGCTTCCCGGGGCTCGACCAGCGCATCACGCCGGAGATCGACGGGACGGTGTCGCTCATCTCCGCCGATCTGGTAACGGATGAGAGGGGCGGAGGCAGCTTCTATACCATCCGTATTACCATACCGCTGGAACAGCTTGCCCGCCTCGGCAAGGTCAAGCTCGTCCCGGGCATGCCGGTGGAAGCCTTCCTGCAGACGCAGGCCCGCACAGTGCTATCCTACCTCACCAAGCCGATCCGCGAGCAGGTCGTGAGGGCGTTCCGCGAGCGATAAAACATCGGACCGAAACGTGCGCCGGCGGTTTCAGGTCCGAGGCGACCAAGCAACTTGGGGCGTCGGAGCCCGTGCGAGACATGATCGGCACGAGTAGAGGATAGGATCCGTGGAGAGCTTCGTCGATAGGATGCGTCGCTCCGTTGCCTCCAGGCAAGCTGGCCTCTGCTCATGCCGGCAGTGCATCAAGGAGCGTGACGAGGTTAACTGCTGCACCATCGTATGCTCGGTCTGCGGCAAGCGACGCTGCCCGAAGCTCCTCGATCACCGCGCGGCATGCGCGCATGGAGACGACGTCCCCGCCCCCGATGCCACCGTCGCCGCGCCCTGATGTTTACCCAGCAGGCCGCATCCCGGTGGTTCGCGAACCGACGGGCACGGGGAGAGTTATGGCGCAGGGGCGAGCGATAAGGAGCTTGTCTGCCTCGCCGTTCTGTTCCGTCTTACGGTCGATCGATTGGAGGCGACGTCTCATCTGGAACTGTGACAACGCCCTATCGCCATCTGAGGCAATGTCTTGCGTGCGGCCATATGTGCAAACGATATTATCGCTAGAGATTGGCCGTCCCGCACCCGTGGCGGTCCCTCATGATCCCACGCCGCATGTCGGATAGTGGATGTTCGGTCTGAGCGGACGGTCACCCCGGCAGTATCAGTCGGAAGGTCGATCGCGCCGCGCTGGAGCAGTAGGTCAACCGTCCACCGAGCAAGCGGGCCTGCTCGCTGGCGAGATGAAGGCCATGACCCCGCTGCCCTTGCAGATTGGACCCCTTGGCACCGCGCATCCCCGCGCGGAACAACAGCGGCCGCAAAGCGGCATCGATGCCGCCGCCACCGTCGATGACAAGGATCTCGAGGTTGCCGCCATGTCGGTAGGCGCAGACCTCGACCAGCGCATGCGCCGCGCCATGCTCGGTCGCGTTGGCGACGAGTCCATCGAGGATGCGTTCGACCTCGACCGGCCGCCGCACAACGAGGTTGGCTGCTTCGAGGCGCAGGATCAGCCGGCCCAGCGCGACGCCATTCAGGCCGCGCGCGGCAGCGATGCGGGCCACCAGCGCTGACAATGCTTCTTCCTGCACGATGTCAGCATCGGCATGAGGCCGCAGCAATCCGCCGACGCGGGCCGCCAGATCGCAGCAGCTGTCGTCCATCGCCCGCAGAGCCGCGACCATCTCCCGCGGCGGCAAGCTGCCGCCCTCAATCGCCGTCGCTGCGGCGCGCAGCGCGTTGCGCACGCCAAAGAGCGGGCTCTGCAGGTCGTGCACCACGAGGGTGGAGAACAGGTCGCGCTCGTGCACCAAGCGTTCGACCTCCGCCGTGCGGTCGCGCACCAGCGCCTCTGTTTCCGCCTGCAGCGCGTCGATCTCCGCCAGCGATGCGGTGATCGCGAGCGTCGTCACCGCGAGCAGGCCGAGGAAGAGCTGCAGGTAGAGCAGCGAACGCGAATAACTCGTCGCAGGGAAAGCCGCAAAGCCGCGCATCGTGCCGAGGAGCGACACCGCGGCAGCGAGCGTGATTGCGGCGAGGGCGCCGGCCGTGCGGAAGCGGAACGCCGCCCACAGCAGCAGCGGGATCAGCATGTAGGTGCGCGGCCAATCGCGAAATGCCGGCGCGATCGCCACGCCGTCCATCGCCTGCGTGACGAACACTAGGCAGACGGTCAGGACGATAGCCTCGGTCCACCGTCCACGGGGGAGGGAGCGCCTCGCACCGGCGAACAGCGCGAGGAAGGGCGCGGTGGCGATCAGGATGCCGACAGCGTTGGCGAGGTACCAGGTCAGCATCGCCTCCGGCACCGCCGCCGCGGGGACAACGCCACCGAGGTATGACGCCGCTACCCCGACGCCCATGCTGACGAGCGGCGGCAGCGGGGCGACAAGGGCGGCGAAGGCTGCGATGTGGACCGGCCGCGCCAAGAGCGTCACGCCGCCGGCGCAGCGTCTCGCCAGCCAAGCCGCGAGAAGCGCCTCGCCGGTGTTGCCGGCAGCCACCGCAAGCGCCACTGCGACCGAGGCGGGGGCGGGCACGGCGGCGAAGACGAGGTTGTCGCCGCAGTTGAGGATGAAGGCGCCGAGCGCCACCGCCGGCCACAGCCGCGGCCCATGCGCCAACAGAAGGGCGAGCGCGTAGCCGGTGGGCACCCACACTGCGGCAGTGTTGCTCGCCACGTCGGCGGTGGCGAAGGAGATGGCGCCGATGAGCCCATAGAGGGCGGCGTGGATCATCACCTCAGCTGCAGGGCGCCTCGCGAGAAGGCGCACCGCGCTAGCCGTCTCGTCCGCTGCAGAACGATGTGAACAGC
>CALMGA010000555.1:4190-6603 GCA_937863205.1 uncultured Beijerinckiaceae bacterium
CCCGGCCAGGGGCGAGACGCCCGTCAGCAAGCTGCCGAGCGCCTTTCGGGCCGGCGGCGCCCGGCTCTCCAAGTCCGCCAGTCGCGCCAAGCAGGCCACCAGCTCCTTGCTGTTGCCGCAGCCGAGCTTGCGGCGGATGTTGTCGCGGTGCGCGGCGACGGTGTTGGGGCTGAGCGCCAGTCGTGCGGCGATCACCTCGTTGGTCTGGCCGCGACCGATCGCGGCGGCGATGCCCAACTCGCGGGGGGTCAGCGGCACGCCGTCGATCGTCGCGAGAGCCTCGTGCCGCGAGGCTGCGTCCCGCGAGCGCGCGTCGGCCCCGTCCGGCCTATGATCGGACCGCGGGCGGTCGAGCAGGGCGACGAGTTCGTCCATGTCGGCGCTCTTGCCGAGAAAGGCGTCGGCGCCGGCCGCCAGCGCGTCGCGGGCGTAGGAGCGCATCGGGAGCGATGAGAAGACGACGATGACGCCGCCCGGCAGCAGGGCGCGGACCTCGGCGACGTTGCCGAGGTCGATGCTGCCGGCGAGGACAAGGTCGAGGACCACGCGATCGGGCCGAAGCGTCGCCACATCGAGCAGCCCGCCGTTTGCGTCGGTGGCGCTGCCAACAAGGTGCAGGCGCGCATGACCGGCGAGGGCCAGGCGCAGGCCGAGCGCGACGATAGGGTGATCGTCGATGAGGAGCACACTTTTCATCGTTGACCTGTCACGAGGACTTTAGCTCGGCTGCGATCATCGTTCGGGGCGCGGACGCCACGCCGCCGACTCTTCCACGCCGCGGCGCAGCAGGTCCAGTAAATCTTCCTTCGCCCCCTCCGATCACTGCACTGCCGCGACATGGTATGCCGTTCCTCCGCGATCGAGAATAGGATTCGCCCCTTGGCTAAATGTCTGGTAGGCACCGCATCCCCGATGCGGCGGCGATCAGCGAAACATACGTGTTTAGTTGATCGGCTTATGGTCAGCGGTACTGCCATGCATAGGCAAGACGAGTCTCATAATGACGCGGGACCAAAAGACGTGTCGTAGCGATCGTTCCTGCCTCTCGTCCCTGCTGAGCCTTTCCTGCTGAGCCTTTGACAAGCAACGTGGGGGCGTGCGGGAAGACGCATCGATGGCAACACTCATGATCACCAGCACGGCGGACACCGCCGACGATACCCGGACCTCCATCTCGCTGCTGCCATCAACAGTCTCAAGCGATTACGGGCCCGAGACTTGCAGCCTATCCTCCTGAAACGAGGAAAAAACCGCGGCATGTGGGTTGAGGGCAGATGGATGCGTTTGTTCACGGCGATCGAGCCGCTTCCGCCGCCCAAGCCGCTGAAGCCGAAGGGCGTTCGACCGCTATCTACGGATCGCGCTGCCCTGGCGGTCATCTTCCTAGGTGTTCAGTCCCGGCATCTGATGGAGCGGATCGACTGTGATCCGATCGAGTTCGGTTGTCCGGCGCTTGCAGATGAACTCGCAAGGTGTGAGGTCCTTCAGCGTCTTCAGCCATCGGCCGAAGTCGTAGGTGGCAATCAAGTCCTGCAGATGCGTTTCGAGCCGCTGATGACTGTCGTAATGCTGGCGCTTGACTGTCGCTTCCTTGATGGTGCGGTTCATGCGTTGGACCTGGCCATTGATCCAGGGATGCTTCACCTCGGTCAGCCGATGCTCGATGTTGTTCTCACGACAGCGCATGGCGAACATGTGCGTCATGTAGGTCGCCGTGGGACCAGCGGCATAGCGGCGTGGGAAGGTGAGCTGGATGCCGTTGTCAGTCACAACCGTGTGGATCTTATAGGGAACGGCCTGCCACTATGCTGTATTGCTCGACGGACGGCCGCCGTCGTTGTGGCGCTTCCGTGCAGAACCTGACCCATAGCGCATCCTTCCATTCCAGCGAGGAAGTTGCGCCATCAAAACCTGGGATCAAACACATGACCAGTTGCACTTACACTTGGCCAGCTTCGTCATGTCTACAACCACGCTCGACGCTTGAAGACGCTGAAGGGGATGACGCCCTACGAGGCGATCTACCGGGTCTGGACAACACAGCCAAGCAGGTTCACGCTTGCCTCGCTCCACCAAATACCGGGGCAAAACATCTGGCGGTCGACTCCGCTTCTGGCGCGTTCTCCATAATATCGGGGAGAAGCCACTTCCTAAGTCGGCATATGCACATCTTAATGCAGGTCATTTGAGCGGTGGCCCCCTGAAAAGAAGAGAATGCCGATGCTGATTTGAGACATCTACGAAAACTTTTGACGCCGGAGCGACGGTGTCTTGACTTTACCTATGGCTACCTGTCCCTTGGTTTCTCGAGAGGACGAGGTGTTGCCAAGATCTCCAGCTTGTAAAGCGCCGGTCTAGAAGGTGTCGATCAGGACAGGAAGTGAGCTTCTGCCGAAGTTGTAAGTTGTTGTTT
>CALMGA010000555.1:6613-6831 GCA_937863205.1 uncultured Beijerinckiaceae bacterium
CGAGGCGCAGATCAGCGTCACGCAGAACGTCTTCGACGGCAACCGCTCGGCGAATGGAGTACGGCAGGCGGAATCGCGCGTCTTCGCGGCACGCGAGCTGACGCGCCTGACGGAACAAGGTGTCCTGCGCGATGGCGCCGTTGCCTACATGGACGTGTTGCGCGACGCAGCCGTCCTCGACCTCAACCGCAACAACATCCTCGTGCTGGAAGAGCAGT
>CALMGA010000556.1 GCA_937863205.1 uncultured Beijerinckiaceae bacterium
CCGCAGCGGTGTAGGGGCTGATGACAAATATGGGCTGGCGGTGGCCGTCCACGTCCTGCGGCTTGGCTTCGAGGAACGCGTCGAGATCGGGAATGGCGTTCTTGAAGTCGCCGGTCTCCACGCGCGCGATGCCGCGGCCCTGGTCGCCCTGCGCGGAGTCGGCCCGGCCAAGGCCAGGACCTACGGCGGTGCCCTGCTTGCCGTGATCGCGCGACATCGCAATTGACCAACCGACGACGCGGGGCAGCAATGCTCGAATCGGGTATCAGACACCGCCCCATCCCAAGTTGCGTGCGCTAGCGTACGTCTCGCGTCATCATATCACATAGACGTGTTCTTCGTTCGTCTCCGCTGTCGTCAAGGATGGGCGCGGCGGAGAAAAGCTATCAACAGCGACCGAACGCTATTGTTTTGAAATAACGTCGCGTCTACTTGACACCCCAGCGAGGGGCTCATAAGTGCGTGAAACAACCGGAGTCCAGCGGCGACCCGGAAGGGTAGATGCGCGGTCTGCAAATCGAGCGGCGACCCGCAATCGACTCCGTAACATGGAACCGAGGTCAAAGTGGACGCAGTCAGCGGCGAGGGATCGCCAAGCATTTCCTACATCGAGATCGTCGCCGATCTTGTGTCGGCCTATGTCAGCAACAATTCGATCCGCGCGGCCGATCTGCCGGAGTTCATCGCTTCGGTGCACGCCTCGATCCGCTCGCTTGCCAACGGGCAGAACGAGCCCGCTCCGCCGCTGGTGCCCGCCGTTCCCGTGAAGAAGTCGGTCAGCCAGGATCACATCATCTGCCTGGAAGATGGCAAGAAGTTCCGTTCGCTGAAGCGCCATCTCGGCACGGTCTACAACATGACCCCCGAAGAGTACCGCACGAAGTGGGGTTTGCCGAAGGACTATCCCATGGTCGCGCCCGGCTATTCCGAGATCCGCTCGAAGCTCGCCAAGGACATCGGTCTCGGCCAGCCGCGCAATGCCGAGGAAGCCTCCGCCGAGCCGGCCGCCAAGGGTCGCAAGCGCGCCGCAGGCTGAGGCAGCACGCTTCCCTGAGAAGCGATGCGTTGAGCCTCCCGGTGGCGAGGAAGCTCATCGATCTCCCGTCATCGTCCTGTCGAATGTCTTTCTGATCGGCAGGGGTGACAACCACCGCGTCGGTGCTACTGGCTTCGGCGCGCGATGCTTGCGAAGACTCTACTCCTCCGGCAGGCCCAGCGCCGCGGTGATCGCCTCGGTGACGCGGGCGAGATCGCCGTGCGCCGCCGACAGGTCGCGTTCCAGTTCGTTGGCGCGCGCCGTCTGTTGCGCGGCGAGTGTTTCCAGACGACCCGCCCGCTCGGCTTCGGCCCGCAACCGCGCTTCCAGCGTTTGCACGGTCTGGTCGGCCTCGGCCAGCTGCCCCTCGATCTGCCGGTTCAGCGCTTCCAGTTCGCCGATGTGACCCTCCAGCTCGTCGATGCGGCCGGTCATCGCGCTGATCGCCTGGGCCGCCTGTTCGACCGCGCCAACAACGCTCGCGATGCTAGGACGCCCGCTCGGCCGCGACGGGGCGGCGTAGGCCGGCGGCGGAGCCTGGTCCGGTGGCGGGGCTTGAGCCGGCGGCGGGGCCTGGATCGGCTGTGGCGCCGGCGTTTCCGCGACGGGAGCCGCGGCAGGCGGCTTGTTGCCGCGCAGGTGACGGTCGAGGTCGAGGATCAGGTTGCGATCGATCGAGGGAAAGAACGCCGCGACCGGTTCGTGCTCTCTGCCGCTCAAGACGTTCTCCACGAGATATCGGGCTGGGACGAGCAGCGCCGGGGCTCACAACTCGGTGCCGCTCGGCCGGCGCAAGCTTTACAGGCTTGGATGATTCGCCGTCCGACAGGGCTCGCTCACATCGGCCGCGGTGACGAGGGCCGATGAGGGAACGCGATCGTGTCCGCCATCAACCCGTCGATCCTGCCATCTTGTCAAGTCCCGACGCGATTAACTTCGTTAACTCTGACCCTTAAACGCGATTTAAGCGTCTCGTCGCAATGCTCGGCGGCATGGCATGTCGCGTATCGCCGTTCCCAGTCTTCGCCGCGCTAGCCGTCGCGCTCGCCCTGGCTGGCTGCTCGACGATCGAGCAGCGCCCGCATCGCGCGGCTTGGCGCGAGCAGGCGGAGAAGGCGTGTTTCGCCGCGCATCGCGTGCACCTCGGCCGCTACGTCGCCCTCCGCGAGCGCGCCGTCGAGGGTGCGGGCGAGTGCGGGCTGACGCAGCCTTTACTCGTCGGCGCCCTCGGCGGCGACAGGGTGCAGCTCGACACGGTGGCGACGCTGGATTGCTCGATGGTGGCGGCGCTCGACGAATGGGTCGAGAAAACCGTCGAGCCGGTGGCGCAGGCGCGCTTCGGCCAGTCCGTGGTCGGCATCGACACGATGGGCTCGTACTCCTGCCGCGGCATGAACGGCCAAGCCGGGGCGCCAATCTCGGAGCACAGTTTCGGCAACGCCCTCGACGTCGGAGGTTTCCGCCTCGCCGACGGACGGCGCCTCACCGTGGTGCACGATTGGACGCACGGCGACGAGCAGGCGCAGGCTTTCCTGCGCGACGTCCAGGCCGGGGCCTGCGAGACCTTCACCACGGTTCTGGCGCCGGGCTCGAACCCGTTCCACTACAACCACATTCACGTGGACCTCGCGATGCACGGGCGCTCGTCGCAGGGCATGCGGCGCATTTGCAAGCCGGTGCCGGAGGCGAGCCGGCCGGGGCCGCACGAGGAAGGCCCGCGCCCCGACGGGCTCCCCGATCCGCCCGCGGTCGAGGAGG
>CALMGA010000557.1 GCA_937863205.1 uncultured Beijerinckiaceae bacterium
CCCTCGACCGGCACGGCGATCACCTCCTGCGCCAGACCGGCAAAGGCGCGCAGGAAGGCAGTTGTGTCCTTGGTGATCAGCGTGCCGCACACCACCACGAGAGGGCGCGGCGCCTTGTCCTCGAGGTCGGCCATCGCCTGGCCCAGCACCCGTCCGCCGTCCTCGTTGTGGCCGCCGTCGAGCCCCAACTCCGCCCCGGCCGGCGCAAGCGCGGCGAGCGTTCCCTTCGACAGGCGCTGCAGGCGGGCCGGCCAGTCCACGGTGCCGAGGCCGCGCTCGAGGGCGCCGGCGGCGAGATCGGGCACGACCCGGCGCAGCGCGGCGATGGCCGTGGCGGCGTTGGCGTGCTGGTGGCGCCCGGCAAGGCGGGGAAGCGGCAGGTCGAGGAGCCCGTCGTTGTCCTCGAACAGCAGGCGGCCGTGTTCTTCGCGCACGAAGAAATCGCGGTCGGCGAGACAAATGGGCGAGCCGGCGCGATGCGCCTCGCGCTCCAGCACGACCCGCGCCTCGTCGCTCGGCTGGAAGCCGATCACCGCCGGGCTGCCGCGCTTGAAGATGCCGGCCTTTTCGCGCGCGATGCCCGCCACGCTGCTGCCGAGGAATTCGACGTGGTCGGTCGACACGGCCGTGACGATGCTGGCGAGCGGTCGGCCGACGACGTTGGTGGCGTCGCATCGCCCGCCCAGGCCCACTTCCAGCAGCAGCGCATCGGCCGGATGGGCGGCGAAGAGGTGGAAGGCGGCGGCGGTGGTCATCTCGAAGAAGGTGATCGGCGCGCCCGCGTTCACCCGCTCGCAATGTTCCAGCGCCGCCATCAGTTCACCCTCGTCGACGAGGCGGCCGCCGCCCGGCCCGGCGAGGCGGATACGCTCGTGAAAGCGCACGAGGTGGGGCGAGGTGTAGGCGTGGACGCGCCGCCCTCCGGCTTCGAGCATGGCGCGGAGAAAGGCGACGGTGGAGCCCTTGCCGTTGGTGCCCCCGACGTGGATCACCGGCGGCAGCCGGTCCTGCGGGCGCCCGAGCGCGTCGAGCAGCACGAGGATGCGGTCGAGCGACAGGTCGATCTTCTTGGGATGGAGCGCGGTCAGCCGCTCCAGAACGGCGTCGGACCCCTGCGTCGGCTTGAGCTTCACGCGCGCAATCCTCCCCTGCCGAAGGCGGGGGACGGAATAAGCGTCACGGCTTTCACGCCGCCGCCGGCGTGGGGAGCGCCGCCGGCACGCTTGCGGGCTTGTGCATCAGCACCGAGCACAGCCGCGCCAGCGTCGCCCGCATGTCCTTGCGCGCCACAACCATGTCCACCATGCCGTGCTGCTGCAGGTATTCGGCGCGCTGGAAGCCGGGCGGCAGCTTCTCGCGGATGGTCTGCTCGATGACGCGGGCCCCGGCGAAGCCGATCACCGCGCCGGGCTCGGCGATGTGCACGTCGCCCAGCATGGCGTAGGAGGCGGTGACGCCCCCGGTGGTCGGGTTGCACAGCACCACGATGTAGGGAAGCTTGGCGGCGCGCAGGCGCTGCACCAGCAGGGTGGTGCGCGGCATCTGCATCAGCGAGAAGATGCCCTCCTGCATGCGGGCGCCGCCCGACGCGGTGAAGATGATGAAGGGCACGTGGCGGTCGATCGCCGCCGTCATGCCGGTGATGATCGCCTCGCCCGCCGCCAGCCCGAGCGAGCCGCCGAGGAAGTCGAAGTTCTGCACGGCGACCACCGCCTCGACGCCTTCGATCGTGCCGGCGGCGAGCCGAACCGCGTCGGGCGCGCCCGTCTTGGCACGGTATTCCTTGAGGCGATCGGCGTATTTCTTGACGTCGCGGAACTTGAGCGGATCGTGCGGCACGTCGGGGGTGGCGAGATCCTCGTAGGCCGCTCCGTCGAACAGGGTGTCGAGCCGCTGCTTGACCGGCATGCGCATGTGGTAGCCCGACGAGGGGACGACGTGAAGGTTGTGCTCCAGATCCTTGTGGAAGACGAGCTCGCCCGAATCCGGGCACTTGACCCAAAGGTTCTCGGGCGACTCGCGCCGCATGAAAGAGCGGATCTTCGGGGTGACGACGTTGGAGATCCAGTTCATGCGATGGTACGATCCCTCCGGCCGGCGCGCCGGACGCTTCGTAACGTAGTCCGATGTGAGCGGCACGGCCAGTTCGGCTCTCCGGCCCTGACAACGGCGGCCAAACTCAGGCTCCCAACGTTTTGACGCGCGCGCCCGAGCGATCGTAGACTTCGCCCTCCGCGACGAGGAACCGGGCTCGTCGGGTTCGGCATTCCAAGCCTTCAAGCCCCCGACGTCCTCCAGCATCAAGGTGACGCGCTCGATCGCCTCCGTGGCGGCGTTGGCTTTCAGGAAGTAGCAGTTACCCGCGGACGTCTTATGCCAAACCCGGAAAACCGTCACCTCAGCCCCTTGTTTCGACCGAAGCGGATCTTGCACCACGCAGAAGTCCCAATTTAACTCTTAGAAGTCCGACCTGCCCGCCCCGCGCACGCCATCAGCCAGCGCGCCGACCAGGCCGGTCACCGCCGCCACGCTCCCCGACGTCGCCCGGCCCTCGCCATCGAGCGAGGCGCGCAACGCATCCACGATCGCCGAGCCGACCACCACCGCATCAGCGCCGGCGGCGGCGATGGCGGCGGCCGTCTCCGCCGTCTTCACGCCGAAGCCGACGGCCACCGGCAGATCGGTCTTCGCCTTCAACCGTGCCACCGCGGCGGCGACCGCGTCGCGGCTCGGCGCCGCCGTGCCGGTGATGCCGGCGATGGACACGTAATACAGGAAGCCCGACGTGTTCGCGAGCACGGCCGGCAGGCGCGCGGCGTCGGTGGTCGGCGTCGCCAGCCGGATGAAGTCGAGCCCGGCGGCGCGGGCCGGCAGGCACAGCTCGTCGTCCTCCTCGGGCGGGAGGTCGACCACGATCAGGCCGTCGACGCCGGCCTCGCGCGCATCGGCGAGGAAGCGGTCGACGCCGTAGATGTAGATCGGGTTGTAGTACCCCATCAGGATGACCGGCGTCGCAACGTCGGCGGGGGCGTCGCGCGCGCCCTGGCGGAAGGCGCGCACGATGTCGAGCGTGCCGGCCAGGGTGGCCCCGGTCTTCAGCGCCCGCAGGCCGGCCGCCTGGATCGCCGGCCCGTCGGCCATCGGGTCGGTGAAGGGCATGCCGAGTTCGATCACGTCGGCGCCGGCCGCCGGCAGGGCGCGGAGCAGGTCGAGTGCGGTTTGCCCGTCGGGATCGCCGGCCATGGTGAAGGTGACAAGGCCAACACGCCCTTGCGCGCGCAGGTCGGCGAAGCGGCGATCGATGCGGGTCGTCATGGGGTTCGGGTCATCAGATTTGGGCCGGCAAGCGCGAGGCGCAGAGCCTTATCCGATCGGACGCGCGCCGGCTACCGCCGAGGGAGCGCGGCCGTCCGGCGCGGTGAGCGCCGACGATCCCCCGCCGATCCCGATGCACTCAGCCGACGATCTGAAACGACACCTTCGTGCCGTCGGGCAGGTCCTTGGTCTGTTCGTGGACATCGGCGGTGAACCTGATCCACTCCTCCCACCCGCACAACCAGATGTTGCCGACCTCGTAATCGCCGCCCAGCATCGGCAGAACCGTGAAGGCGTAGCATTGCGAGGCGGCGGGGATCAGCCCGGAGGCCCGGCACCGCTCCGCCAGCGGGCGGAGCAGCCAGCCGTCCTCGTCGTCGACGCAGCGCCGGCGGAACTCCGCCTCGGAGGCGGCGATGCGGTCGACCGATGCCGCGGCCACCTGCAACATGTGGACGGCGCCGCCGGCATCGGCGAGGAACAGGTCGGCGAACAGGCTGGCGCCGAAGATGCGGCAACCCACCGGCAGCAACGCCGCCCATCCGCCGAGATCGGCGGCAGCCACCTCGTCGGGAAGGAAGTCCCGCCGGTCGGCGGCCAACTCAGAACGCCGACACACCGGTGATCGCCCGGCCGAGGATCAGCGCGTGGACGTCGGCTGCGCCCTCGTAGGTGTTCACCGTTTCCAGGTTGATGGCGTGGCGCATCATGTGCATCTCGCCGGTGATGCCGGCGCCGCCGTGCATGTCGCGGGCTTCTCGGGCGATGGCGATGGCGCGGGCGCAGTTCACCCGCTTCATCATGGAGATCGCCTCCGGCACGTGCTGGCCGGCATCAAGCATGCGGCCGAGCGCCAGCGAGCCTTCGAGCCCCAGCGCGATGTCGGTGAGCATGTCGGCGAGCTTCTTCTGCACGAGCTGGCGCCCGGCCAGCGACTTGCCGAACAGGGTGCGCCCGGTGACGTAGCTGCGCGTGTTGTGGAAGCAGAACTCCGCCGCCCCGATCGCCCCCCAGCTGATGCCGTAGCGCGCCTTGTTGAGGCAGGAGAAGGGGCCGCGCAGGCCGCGCACGCCGGTCAGCCGGTTGGCCTCGGGCACGAACACGTCGGTGAGGCCGATGTCGCCGGTGACGGAGGCGCGCAACGACAGCTTGTCGCCGATCTTGTTGGTGGAAAAGCCGGCCATGCCGCGCTCGACGATGAAGCCGTTGATGTCGCCGTCGAGCTTGGCCCAGACGATGGCGAGGTCGGCGATCGGCGAGTTCGAGATCCAGTATTTGGCGCCGTTGAGCTTGTAGCCGCCGTCGACCCGCTCGGCCTTGGTGCGCATGGAGGCAGGGTCGGAGCCGCCCTCGGCTTCCGTCAGGCCGAAGCAGCCGATCAGCTCGCCCTTCGCCATCCCCGGCAGGAACCTCGTCTTCTGCTCGCGCGTGCCGAAGGCGTAGATCGGGTACATCGACAGCGAGGACTGAACCGACAGCGCCGAGCGATAGCCCGAGTCGATCGCCTCGACGGCGCGGGCCACCAACCCATAGGCGACGTGGCTGGCGCCGGCACCGCCGTACTCCTCCGGCAGGGTGACGCCGAGCAGGCCGAGCTCGCCCATCTCGCTCATGATCTCGCGATCGAAGCGCTCGTCGCGGAAGGCCGACACCACGCGCGGCAGCAGCTTCTCGCGGGCGTAGTCGCGGGCGACCTGCGAGATCATCCGCTCCTCCTCGGTGAGGCGGGAGGCGAGGTCGAGCGGGTCGGTCCAATCGAAGCTGTTGGCGGTGATGGTGCCGGTCGTCATGTGGGTCTCCCGATCCCAAGCAACTAGGCCGCGCCAACGAGTCGGACAAGGCGCGGCATCGGACCCGTCCGACAGGCGTTCTTCATACTAACGGTATGGTCGCGTCCCTGCCCGGCAAGGCATAGGTTTGCGAAAAGAAGCAGGCATATCCGGCCATCGGCCGGGACAGCCCTCCGAACCGGAAGCCGAGGACAAGAACCACGCATGACGCGTTCGGACCTGATCGACCGCCCCGGCGCGATGCGCGGCGAGGACCGCATCGACGCCGCCGCCGTTGCCAGCTTTTTGAACGAGCGTGTCGCTGGCCTGTCCGGCGAGCCCGCCATCGCGCAGTTCCCCGACGGCGCCTCCAACCTGACCTACCTGCTGAGCTACGGCGCCCGCGACCTGATCCTTCGGCGGCCCCCGTCCGGAACGATGGCGAAGGGCGCCCACGACGTGCTGCGCGAGGCGCGGATCATGAGCGCGCTGCGCCCGCACTATCCCTTCGTCCCGCAGGTGGTCGCCGCCTGCGACGACGCCGGGGTGATCGGCTGCGACTTCTACGTGATGACGCGGATGATCGGGATCATCCCGCGCCGCGACCTGCCGGTCGAACTGGAACTGGACGCAGCCGCGACCCGCACCTTGTGCACCAACGTGCTCGACAAGCTGATCGCCCTGCACGCGCTTGATCCCGAGGCGGCCGGGCTCGGCGCGCTGGGCAAGGGGGCCGGCTACGTCGGCCGGCAGGTCGCGGGCTGGAGCGAGCGCTGGCGGCAGGCGCGCACGGCCGGCATCGACGCGATGGAGGACGTGCTCGGCTGGCTGGAGGGCGCGATGCCCTCACGCGAGCGCATCTGCGTCATCCACAACGACTTCCGCTTCGACAATGTGGTGCTCTCGCCCGACAACCCGCTCGATGTCATCGGCGTCCTCGATTGGGAAATGGCGACGCTGGGCGATCCCCTGATGGATCTGGGCGGGGCGCTCGCCTACTGGGTGCAGGCCGACGACGATCCCGCCTTTCAGGCCAACCGGCGCCAGCCGACCAACGCGCCGGGCATGCTGACCCGCGCCGCCGTGGTGGCGTACTATGCCGAGCGCACCGGCCTCGATGTGGCGGCCTTCGACTTCTACGAAGTGTTCGGCCTATTCCGCCTCGCCGTCATCATCCAGCAGATCTTCCGCCGGTACGTCCTGCGGCAAACGACCAATCCCCGCTACGCCCGCTACGGCGACGCCGTCAACATGCTGGCCGCGCGCTGCCGTTCGCGCATCGACGCGTCGGGCCGCTAGCGTGGGCGACCTTTACCTCGTGCGCCACGGACAGGCGAGCTTCGGCGCGGCCGACTACGACGTGTTGTCGCCGCTGGGCGAGCGGCAGTCCCGGTTGCTCGGGGCTTGGCTGAAGCGCTGCGCGATCCGCCCCGACGCCCTCGCCAGCGGGCGGATGCGGCGGCAGCTCGACACGGCCCGGCTTTGCGCGGCCGAAAGCGGCGGCCCGCCCGAGGCGGACTGGCTGGTCGGCGACGGCCTCGGCGAATACGACCACGAGAGCGTGGTGGCGCGATACCGGCCGGACTACGCCGACCCCGCCGCCATGCGCGCCGACCTCGCCAGGTCCGACAACCCGCGCCGCGCTTTTCACGAGATGTACGTGCAGGCTGTGGCGCGCTGGACCGGCGGCGCCCATGACGCCGACTACCGCGAGCCCTGGCCGGCGTTCCGCGGGCGCGTGCTCGGCGGCCTGCGCGCCTTGACCGCGCTGGACGCGCGTTCGGTCTGGGCCTTCACCTCCGGCGGGCCGATCACCGCGATCTGCCAGCACCTGCTCAGCCTGCCCGACAGCTCCGCCTTCACCCTGAACTGGCCGCTGGTCAACGCCGGCATCACCAGGCTGCGTTTCGATGGGCGCGGCATGGTGAGCCTCGCCACCTTCAACGCGCACCCCCACCTCGACGAGACCGGCGACCCCGGCCTCCTCACCTATCGCTAGGTCGCGCAT
The DNA here is from genome assembly GCA_937863205.1 of uncultured Beijerinckiaceae bacterium. The sequence goes on from CALMGA010000557.1 coordinate 7,093, forward strand.
GCCCACGCCCATCCCCGAGCCTGCAGCCATGTCCGCATCTTTGCCCCGGCGCTGCGCGGGCAAGAAGGCCTTCGTCACCGGCGCCGCCCGCGGGCTGGGCGAAGCGATCGCCCGCATGCTCGCCCGCCACGGCGCGCAGGTGTTCCTGTCCGACATCGACGGCGCCGCCGTCGAGCGCGTCGCCGCCTCGCTCGTGGCCGAGCACGGTCCCGGCGCGGCACACTTCGCCACCCACGACGTCCGCGACGAGGCGCGCTGGCGCGACGTGCTCGCCGAGGCCGATGCGGCGATGGGCGGCCTCAGCGTGCTCGTCAACAATGCCGGCATCGGCGTGCAGGGCCGCGTCGAGGAGGTCAGCCTGGAGGACTGGCACAGGGTGATGGCGATCAACCTCGACAGCGTGTTTCTCGGCTGCAAGCACGCGCTGCCCTATCTCCGCCACAGCCAGCCGGCGGCGATCGTCAACATTTCCTCGATCGCCAGCATCGTCGCCGACGGGCAATATGCCGCCTACAACGCGTCCAAGGCGGCGGTGATGCACCTGACCAAGTCGGTGGCGCTGGATTGCGCCCGCGCCGGCCACGACGTGCGCTGCAATTCGGTGCACCCCGGCTTCATCCGCACGGCGATCATCGAGCGGTACTTCGAACTGCACGGCGAGGCGGAAGCGACCCGCAAGCTCACCAAGGCGATCCCGATGAAGCGGCTCGGCCAGCCCGACGACGTCGCCAACGCCGTGCTCTACCTCGCCAGCGACGAGAGCCGCTTCACCACCGGGTCCGAGTTGAAGGTCGACGGCGGCATCTCCGCCGCCTAACTCCCCATGCCGACGTGCCCCGATGCAGGCAGATGATCGTGAGCGCGCATGTGTCTCCCCCGCGAAGCGCGGCCGGGTGAAGGGAACCTGCCGCCGCATGCCCCGCGTCGCGCACGGGGGAGAGGCGACGGCGCGAGGGCGCCCTATGTTTCCAACACTTCGGTCCACTCCGACAGGCACAGGCATGCCAAGACAGGAGATCAGACATGGTGAATGAGCGACACCTTTGGCGCCTGCGCCGACGTCCGCAGGGCGCGGTCAGGGACGGCGACCTCGAATTCCTGACCGAAGCCCTGCCGGAGCTGGCCGAAGGGCAGTTCCTGCTGGAAACGCTTTACCTCTCGCTCGACCCGACCAACCGCATCTGGATGAGCGACATGCGGCAGTACATGCCGCCGGTGCCGCTCGATGCGCCGATGCGCGGCGGCATCGCCGGCCGGGTCGTCGCCTCGAAGAAGAACGGCGTCAGCGCCGGCGAGATCTTCTTCGGCCTCGGCGAGTGGGCCGATCACCTCGTCACCGACGGCACCGGCCTGACCAGGGCGCAGCTGCCGCCCGGCCTGCCGCTCTCCGTCGCCTACGGCGTGTTCGGCCTCGTCGGCCCGACGGCCTATTTCGGCCTGCTCCACGTCGGCAAGCCCAAGGCCGGCGACGTGCTGGTGGTGTCGGCCGCTTCGGGCGGCGTCGGCCAGATCGTCGGGCAGATCGGCAAGATCAAGGGCTGCCGGGTGATCGGCATCGCCGGCGGGCCGGAGAAGTGCCGCTTCCTCACGCAGGAGCTCGGCTTCGACGCGGCCATCGACTACCGCAACGAGAACGTCGGCCGCCGCCTCGACGAGCTGGCGCCGGACGGCGTCGACATCAACTTCGAGCAGGTCGGCGGCCCGATCATGGAAGCCGTGATGAGCCGCATGAAGCTCTTCGGCCGGATGCCGCTGTGCGGCTTGATCTCCGGCTACAACGATTCCGAACCGGCGCCGGGGCCGCGCACCTGGCCGCTGATCCTGATGCAGCGCCTCACCGTGCAGGGTTTCATCATCTTCGACTTC
>CALMGA010000558.1:0-15058 GCA_937863205.1 uncultured Beijerinckiaceae bacterium
CGACAGGGACAGGCCGTCGGATCGGTCCCGTCCGGCGGCCTGTCCCTGTCGCTCCGACGCAGCACAAGAAACCGCAGAGCGGGAGAAACGGTCAGAAGAAGGATCGGCCCGATCATCATGCCGCCCACCACCACGGCGGCAAGGGGGCGTTGCACCTGACTGCCGATGCCGTGCGAGATCGCGCTGGGGAACAGGCCGACGCCGGCCGAAAGTACCGTCATCAGCATCGGCCGCATGCGCTGCTCCGCCCCGCGGAACACCGCCTCCTCGACCACCATGCCGGTGGCCCGCAGCTCGTGGTAATAAGTCAGGTTGAGAATGCCGTCCATCACCGCCACGCCGAGCAGCGAGATGAAGCCGATGGCGGCCGACACGCTGAAGTCAAGCTCGAAGAAGCGCAGCGCCAGGATGCCGCCGCCGATGCAGAACGGGATGCCGGCCATGGCGAGCAGGCTGTCGCGCAGCGAACTGAACAGGGCGTAGAGCAGCACCAGGATCAGGAGGAAGGTGATGGGAACAATGATTTCCAGACGCTTCTTGGACGTTTCCAGGTCCTGGTATTCCCCGGCCCACACCAGCCTGTAGCCGACCGGCAGCTTGATGGCGCGCCCGATCACGTCCTGAGCGTCGGCAACCGTGCTGCCGAGGTCGCGGCCGCGCACGGAGAACTTGATGGGGATGTAGCGGCTGTTGCGCTCGCGATAGATGTAGGAAGCGCCGGTGTCGACGTTGATCGCGGCGAGTTCGCTCAGCGGTATGTAGGAGGTCGTCCCCGCGCTGTTCTGGTAGGCCACGGGGATGGAACGGATCGCGTCGACGCTGTCGCGGAAGCGCGGCTCCAGGCGCACGGCGAGGGCAAACTGACGGTCGCCTTCGAGCACGGTGGTGGCATTGGTGCCCCCTACAGCCGCCTGGACCACGCTCGTCACGTCGCCGGTGTTGAGCCCGTAGCGCGCGGCCCTGGCGCGGTCGACCCTGATGTCGAGGTTGGGCTGCCCCTGGACGTGGAAGATGCCGAGGTCGGCGACGCCGCGGACCTTGCTCATCTCCGCCTGCACCTGGACGGCGAGCTTCTCCAGCATGTCGAGATTGGGCCCCACGATCTTGACCGAATTCGCGCCTTTCACGCCCGAAAGGGCTTCCTCCACGTTGTCCTGGATGTACTGCGAGAAGTTGAAGCCGATGCCCGGCATTTCGTCGGCGAACTCCCGCTGCAGCCGCGCGGTGAGCACATCCTTGGTCAGGCCGGCCGTCCACTCGTCCGGCGACTTCAGGGGCGCGAACAGCTCGACGTTGGAGAAGGGCGAGGCATCGCTGCCGTTGTCGGGGCGCCCATGCTGCGACACAACCGTGAGAACCTCGGGATGGCGCAGCAGGATTTCGCGCATCTTGGCAGTCGCGGCGGTGCCGGCATCCAGCGCGATGGTGGGCGGCAGGGACGCGCGAATCCAGAAGTTGCCTTCTTCCAGCGCCGGCAGGAACTCGCTGCCGAGCCGGCTCGCCAGCGCTCCGCACACGCCAAGGAACAGCAGGCCGGCGAGCAGCGGGATCGCCAGGTGGTCGAGGCCGAAGCGCAGAACCGGCGTGTACACGGCGCGGATCGCCCGCACGATGATCGTCTCGACCTCCTCGACATGGTCGGGCAGGACGAGCGAGGCGAGCACGGGCGTGATGGTGAAGGTCGCGAGCAGCGCTCCGGCCAGGGCGTAGGCGTAGGTGCGGGCCATCGGCCCGAAGATCTGGCCCTCGACGCCCTGCATGGTGAACAGCGGCACGAAGGCCGTCACGGTGATCAGCGCCGTGAAGAACACCGCCCGGTTGACCTGCAGGGCGCTGAGGAGGACGAGGCGCAGCTTGGTGGTCCACTGGCTCTTGGCGCTGCCCGAGGCAGCCGGCGCGGTCGGATCGGACCCGAACGTGCCCGCCGCCAGGCTGTCCAACATGCCCTGCTTGGCCGAGGGCGAGGCTTGGAGGATGCGGAAGATGTTCTCCACCAGGATCACGGCGGAGTCGACGATGATGCCGAAATCCACCGCGCCCAGCGACAGCAGGTTGGCATCCTCGCCGCGCAGCACCAGCACGATGATGGCGAAGAACAGGGCGAAGGGGATGTTGAGGCTGACGATGATCGCCGAGCGCAGGTCACCCAAGAAGATCCACTGGATGAGGAAGACGAGCAGGCAACCGAAGACCAGATTGTGCAGCACGGTATGCGTGGTCACCCCGACGAGCGAGCCGCGGTCGTAGTACGACACGACCTTGACGCCCCTGGGCAGGGTGCCGTCGGTGTTGATCTTCTCGATCTCCGCCTCGACGCGGGGCAGCACCTCGCCGGTGTGCTCCTGGCGGCCCTGCACCACGATCGCGGCGGCGATGTCGTCCTGCCGGTCGCGCCCGCAGATGCCGAGGCGGGGCACGTAGCCGACGGACACGGTGGCGACGTCCTTGACGCGCACGGGCACGCCGTTCGTCTGGCTCAGCACCACGTTCTCGATATCCCCGACCTTGTAGCCCTGGAGCAGGTCGTCGCCGCCGCCGTCATCGATCAGGCCGACGCCGCGGATGTTGATGGATTGCTGGCCGATCGCGATCTCGCGGCCGCCGACGTTGATGTTGCTGTTGCCGAGCGCCGTGATCATCTGCGGAACGGTGACGCCGTAGGCCTGGAGGCGGATCAGGTCCGCCGTGACGTCGAACTGCTTGGTGGTGCCGCCCCAGGCATTGATCTGCACCACCCCCGGCACGGTGAGCAGGCGGCGCGTCACGACCCAGTCCTGGATGGTACGAAGGTTCGTCAGGCCGAAGTTCGCGGGACCGACGACCTGGTAGCGGAAGATTTCGCCCGTCAGGCTGGACTGCTGGATCTGCGCCTGCTGGCTGTTCGGCAGCTGCACGTTCTGCTGCAGGGCGAGGGCAGCCTGCGTGTAGGCGAAGTAGTAATCGATGCCGTACCGGAAGGTGACGCGGACGAACGACAGGCCGTAGAAAGAGGTCGAGCGGATGTTCTCGACGCCGGGGGTGGGATAGAGCCCGACCTCCATCGGGATGGTGTAGTACTTCTCCATCTCCTCGGCCGACAGCCCGGCCGCCTGCGCGGTGATTTCCAGGATCACCGGCGCCGGGTTGGGATAGGCCTCGATGTTGAGGCGCGAAAAGGCGAACAGCCCGGCGCTGCAGAACGCCACCAACCCCATCACCACGATGGCGCGGCGGGTCAGTCCGAAGGCGAGCAGGGCTTTGATCACGCTGAACTACTCACGAAACAGATGGCGCCGCAACTCCCCGCCCCGCACGACCTTCTCAAGCGGGGCGGCTCTACAAGGCGATACCTCCGCAGCGACCGCGACTGAGCGGCAGGGCCCTCATCGAACGTCAATAACGTGCGGTGACCGGCGCGGGCGTGTAGGTCTCGAATTTGTAGGAGAAGCCGCCCTGCACGCGACTCTCCGTGACGCGCTGGCTCACGTTGATCGTGCCGCCGGTCGTGTTCGCGAGATTGTCGGTGTAGCGGCCGAAGTCGGTGAAACGGTACTCCACGCGGACGGAGAAGTTGTTGATCAAAGCGTATTCGACGCCGCCGCCGACCGTGTAACCGACGCGGCTCCGGCTCGCGTTGTCGGCTGCGCCGGTGAAGCTGTTGAAATAGTTGTTCTCCAGGCCGCCGAATGCGACGCCGCCCGTCGCGTACACCAAAGTTCGGTTGAAAGCGATGCCCAGGCGGCCGCGTATCGAACCCTGGATGGTATCGCGCGTGGTGGCCAGCACGCCCGCGTTGGGCAGCAGCACGCTGGAACGCCCCGTGGACCCGTCGAAGTCACCTTCGAAACCGATCACGCCGCCGCCGCCCAAGCCGTTCACCGCGCCGAGAAGGGGTACGGACTGGGTCGAGAACAGGTAGCCGGTATAGCCGCCGCCGATGAACCCGCTCCTGCTCGCGCTGACCGCGTCCAGGACGCCGCCGCCGACCAGGGTGGATGCGGTGGCCGTGGTGCCGAACTCGCCGCCGACGTGCGCGCCGACATAGAAACCGGTCCAGGTGAAGACGGGAGCGGGCGTGTAGGCGGCGGCGGGCGCGGGGCGCGACGGCAGATCGGCGGCGAAGGCCGTGGCCGATGTCAGCGTCAAAGTCGAGACGGCAAAGATTAGCTTCATCGCTTTGCACCTCAGAGCGTCGTTTGATCGATAATGCGTTGGCTTCAGCAAACGATCACCCACTCGCGGCAAGGTCGCAGCGAGGGAGACCGTGGCATTCGTTCCGCAGTCCGCCCCGCTGCCGGTCAGGGCTGCCCTGTAGCATGCCCCGCGTCGGCCATCGAGCATCATCCGAGCCGATGGCCGACGCGCGGGTTCTCTAGAAGTGGAAGATCAGATCGGCGGAGCCGACCTCCAGGGTGTGCTTGGTGCCGTTGTCGAAGGCGCGCGCATCGTAGGCCTGATAGAAGGCGATCTCCGGGCGAAGCTCGATCGAGGGCGAGAACCAGTGCTGGAAGCCGATCGTCTGCTCGGTGTAGCGCGTCGCGAAGCCAGTCCTCTGACCCTGGTAATCGTCATAGAATTCGGCGCGCAGCGTGAGGTTGTCGAGCGGCGTGATCTTGTAGTTCAGGTAGGCGAGCGCGGCGAAGGCTTTCGCGGTGCAGGCGTTCTGGCCGGGACGGCAATGCGCCTCCAGCGGCGGGTTGGCATCGTAGGCGAAGGCCGTGTTGCCATAGCCCTGCGACACGTCGGGCACGTTGTTCTCGTATTCCAGGTAGGATTCGAAGGACAGGTGCAAGCGGTCGTTGAACTTGTGGTAGTAGGTGAAGCCATACCACTGCAGGTTGTTGTAACCCCAGGTGCCGTTATTGATCGCGTTGACGCAGGGATAGAGGTTGTCGTTGCCGCTGTCCGTCTGCAGCTGGATGCAGGTGCTGAAGCTCGGCTGCGTGCCGGGGTCGCGCGGGCCGGCGTAGCCCTGGGCGCCGGTCACGGGATTGATCAGGCTGATGTGCTTGGCGTTCCAGGGCACGGTCTCGGTGCCGGAGCTGATCTCGAACTGCAGCAGGACGTTCTTGTTGATCTTGACGGAGGTGACGACGCCCGTGTTGGTGTAGTTGTCGAAGGTGTAGGTCAGCGAGTGCGTGTAGGTGTAGTTGTTGGGGGCGAGCTGCGCCTCGATGTCGGGGATGGAAATGAAGCGTCCGAAGCGGATCACGGCGCCCTCGGCGATGTAGGGAATGTAGATCTCGCCGTAGACCATCGGCATGTCATAGCCGGTGAAGTGATTGTGGATCACGTACTGGTTGCTGAAGACACCGAGGGCGGTGGTGTAGCGGTAGTTCTCGCCGTAGATGCCGCTGATGCGGTAGCCGTAGTCGATGTGGTCCCGCTGCACCGTGTCGGGCAGCCGCTCGATGTAGACGACGGCCTGATCGAGCTGGGCGATGTTGGGCGTGTAGTCGTAGGCTGCGGGGTTGTTGCCGGCATAGCCGGTCTTGGCCGTGCTGACGTTGGCGCTCACATCCACCCAGCCGTAGATTTGAATGTGATTGTCGCTGAGGAACTTGCCCGACGCGGTGCTGGTCGGGAAGAGCGCCGATTGCAGCGGCGTATCGACGGAGTTGGGCGTCGTGGCGCCGATGGTGCTGGCGCCGCCGAACGGCCAATCCGTGAACGGGTAAGGGGGCGAACTCTCGGGAGCCGCCGGCATTTGGCTGACGGGGCGGCGGCCGGGCGGCGCGTTGGGATCGGCGACCGGCGCGTCCTTGCCGAACTCGTCGGCATAGTTGTGGTACAGGCGCGTGAACACGTTGGGCCCGAAATCGACCAAAGGCAGCGGCTGGGTCGTCATCAAGGGAGCGACGTCCGCCGCCACGACCGGACCTGTCGCTAGAAACAGGCTTGCAAGCGTCGTTCTACCAAGCAGAGAGCGCATCCCCGGTGACCTCGCGAACAAAGTTAAGTAGTTCCGCAGCAGCAAGGATGCTGCATGGCATGTATTATAAGTCATCAGAGAGATGTCTTCGCCATATTCTGACGCCGTGATGAGGTTCGGAGCGCTTTGACGTGTGAGGTTGTATATAACACACAGTTCTTATCGCTCTTTTTCAACGCACGTCACGTCAGAACTGCATCTTTCCGAGATGAGTCTTGTCGGAATGGATCCGACTAGATCGAAATGTTCCGTCAAAATCCAGCCGATGGCCTTGGAAGACGAAAGCACCAGGCGCTTTGATTGACAGCCAGCACTCTCATGTCCGCGCATTTGCACGTTGATCGGCTCTACGTCTGCGCGTGGCGCACAAGCATGAACACTTGCGGTCGACCGGCTTCCACGCCGCCTGCTCCCGCATCGAGCCGGACCCTCCACTGAATCCTGCGGCGCTCCGTGCGGACGCCTTCCGCCAAGACGCCGTGCGCTCAGTAGCGCGCGACCACGGGGGTCGAGGCCGGGAACGGCTCGAACTTGACGCTGACGCCTGCCTGGACCCGGTTGTTCGTTTCGCGATGCGTGACGTTCACGAGGCCGCCGGTCGAGTTGGCGAGGCTGTTGGTGAAGGAGCCGAAATCCGTGTGGCGATACTCCACGCGAGCCGAGATGGTATTCGTGAAAGCGTATGCGACGCCGCCGCCGACCGTGTAGCCCGTCTTGACTTGGCTGAACTGGTCGGTCCCGGCGCCGCCCGGGGCGATGTCGCTGGAGTCGAGCCCTCCGAATGCCACGCCGCCCGTCGCATAGATGAGCGCATGGTCGAACGCCACGCCGAGCCGGCCGCGGATCGAGCCTTGGACTCCTTCCTTGACGCTGTCGGCAACGCCGGCCATCGGCAGCGCGTTGTTCGCGCGCGCACTTGAAGCGTCGATGTCGGCCTCGATGCCGATCACGCCGGCCGTGCCGATGCCGAACGCGCCGTTGGCACCGGCAAGGCCCCCGAGCACCGGCAAGGATTGCGTGGAGAAGAGATAGCCGGCGTGGCCGCCCCCGATCAGGCCGTTCTTCTTGCCGTTCAGCGCATCAAGAACGCCGCCGGTCGCCGTGTTGATCGACGTCGCGGTGGACGTGCCGAACTCGTAGCCGAGTTGGAAGCCGGCATAAAGGCCGGTCCAGGTAAATGCGGGCAGCGGCACGACAGGTGGTTGAGTGCCACGCACCGGAAGATCTGCCGCCTGAGCAGATGTCGCCAGGAGAGCGGCGGCCATTGTCGAAGCAAGGCCGGCAAGGCGCATCGCATGACTTTTCAAGCCCCAAATACGTTTACCCGCTTCGGCTTCGATTTGCCGATAGGATGAAGCAATGTGGGGACGGTTGGCTGCCGATTTCACGATGCATGAGCGATGAGCGCGAATTGAAAGTATGTTTCGAGATGCTCCGACTAAGATGTCTACATGACGCGGACTTGCCGGCGCTCGTTTTCTGCACAGATCGTCCATGTGCACACTCTCCTTCGACGCGAGAAAGCGCGACTCCTACTTCCATCGCCGCCGGCGGCGACATTGCCATAGGCGGGACGCGATGCCATATGAATGCTGTGAGTGTTCGTGCTTGTCGTCACCTTCCCGGAGCCAGTGTGTCACGTTGGCCACATTCGATGCGGCATCGCAGCCGGGCGCGGTTTTCGCCGCACGCCACACCGTCACTTCGGACGAAGGTTGCTGATGGACGAGCGGGAGAAACGTTGCATCGGCTCGATCACAGCTTCGCCCTGGCTCGACCACTCCCTCTCCGAAGATGCGGGGAGAAGACTTGAGGGGTTACATCGAAGCTTCCTGGGATGAAGAAGATCAGGACGCTTCGGCTGAAGCGGTCGTTTGCCCCCGTTCGAGCGCTGGGCAAGCGGCGGCGTCTGCGAAGCCCCGCGACCAAACACGCACACGACTTTGCTATAGAAGGGCCGGATCTGCGTTATGGCTTTCCTATGGCTAGTCTGATCTATCAGGCTTGGAATGCATCATTCGCTTCGGATAGCGCCATTGCGTGCAGGTTTGAGTTCACACCAATGTCGATCGGACCTCAAGCATTCGGGCTCGATGCATGTGGGGCGGGTCGGGAAGGCTGGCACCTCACTTTGGGGCCAATCATCGCCGACGAATGTCGAGCGCACGATCAAGCGGTGGCTTTTGGCCGGGGGAGCCGATGCTTGGGTGCAGAACCGCTTCCGTGACGGCCATGGCGGAACCCACAGGGAGTCATCTCACATGAAATACGCAACGGTGCTGATGCTGGCCGTCGTTCTCACGGGTGGCGTCGCATACGCGGGCGGCGGAACGAGCGCGACCGGCGGTGTCGGCCCTTCGGGATCAAACCAGAAGGCCGAGCCATCCGAAGCAGGCCGCTCGGGCGCGGCGGCGGGCTCCTCGTCGGAGCGGGCTGCTTCTCCGGGCGCCGCGGCATCGGACGCCGGGCGTAGCGAGACCGGCGCAAGCCGAGGGACCGGCAATCGCTGAAGCCGGTTCGTCGCCGACGCGATCGGAAACCAGAAAGATCGTTGGGTCTGTAAGCTTTGCGAGCGGTCTGCCGCTAACAGCCCCGCTTTTCCCGTGAAGTCTTTCGTGAAACGCTGAGAGCATCGTACCGAGAAGTGCGCGGCGGTTTTCGGACCAATCCGATGCGGCACAACAAGTTAGAGCATCGGACCGGCCTGGTGTGCGCTGCCGCCGCCCCCCCCCCCCCCCCCCCCCCCCCCCCGCCGCGCGGCCCGCCCCCCCCGGCCGGCTCGGATCGATGAAACGCTCTCGCCGGCCGTAACGCGGGACGGTTGCCGCAGGGTCGTGGTGGGGCCGCATTGCTCCGTTTGCGGATATGGTCGATAAATCCACCTTGCGGGAGTTCAGCCGCTCCGGGTCGGGCACCGATGCGGAGCGGCCGGAGCATGCGCGCCTGCGCCGGTGGTCGGACGCAGATGGGCCGGAGCGGTTGCGCTCCGTCGGGATGTGAGGGTGCATCGCCGTGCGAGGCGGAGGCGGATGCTGCGGTGGACGCATCGGTGTCGGTTGGGACGGACGAGCCCTCCGGCCAGCGCGACGCTTCGGACCGCGTCCGCCCCGGCAGCCGTCGAGCGCCCGCCGCGAGGCGGAACAGGATGCGCCCAGCGCCTTGATGGGGGCAGGCTTGGCGGGAGCGGGCTTGGCGGGAGCGGGCTTGGCGGGATCGCCCGCCGTTCTGCGGTGCGCCGTCTTGGCAGTGCTGCTGGCCGGCGCGGAACCGGTCGCGGCTCAGGAGCGGAGCGCGTCGGATGGTGCCGGGCAAGGCACCGTCATCGGCGCGGAGAACGCCAGCAACTCGACATCGCCGACGACGGCCGAGAACAGACCCGGCCTGGCCGTTTTCGGCGACCCCGGCGGCCTGCGGGCCTTCCTGGGTTCCAAGGGCATTACATACGCCTTCACCTACGCCGCCGAGGTGCTCGGTAATGCCACCGGCGGCGTCAAGCGCGGGGCGAGCTACGAAGGGCGGCTGACCGGCATGCTCGGCATCGATCTCGGCACGCTCGCCAACCTTGCGGGATCGTCGATCCACGCGAGCTTCTTCGAAACGAACGGGCGGGGGCTGAGCGGGAACAACCTGCGCGACCTGTTCACGGTCAGCGGCATCGAGGCCTATCCGTCCGCCACGCTTTACCGGGTCTACTTCGAACAGCAGGTGGCTGACGGCGCGCTGTCCCTGCGCGCCGGTCAGCTCGCCGCCGACTTCGAGTTCTTCACCAGCGACACGGCCAACCTGTTCATCGATTCGACCTTCGGCTTCCCCGCCATCCTGGCCAACGACCTGCCGAGCGGCGGCCCACAGTTTCCGCTGGCCACGCCCGGCGTGCGCGCCAAGTACGTGCCTTCGGCGTCCCTCACGCTTCTCGCCGCCATCTACAACGGCGATCCCGCGGGCCCGTACCGCCCAGGGGTCAACAACCCGTTGCCGCAGGTGCGGGACCTGAACGGCACGCTCTTCCGCACGAGCGACCCGCCGCTCCTCCTGAGCGAGGCCGTGTTCACCTACAAGGTCGAGGGCGCGGGCCTGCCCGGCTCGGTGAAGGCCGGCTACTTCCACCACTTCGGGGTGTTCCCCGATTACGCCGTGCAGGCCGGGGGCGGACAAGCCGGGGGCGGACAAGCCGGCGCAGTCGCGACCGTGCGGGGCGATGATGGCATTTACGGCATCCTCGACCAGACGATCTACACGGTGCCCGGCTCGCCCAATCGTGGCGTCGCCGTGTTCGCGCGCGCCGCGAGCGCAACGGGCGACCGCAATCTCATAGACCGTTACGCGGACGCCGGCATCGCCTTCAAAGGCCTGTTCGATCGGCGCCCCGACGACGCCTTCGGCTTGGCCGTCGCCTACGGCCGCGTCGCGCCTGCCGTGCAAAGGCAGGATTACGCGGCCGGCACCCCTCTGGTTCGCGATTTCCAGGCCGTGGTGGAACTCACCTACCAATTCATCGCCGCGCCGGGCTTCTCGATCCGGCCCGACTTCCAGTACGTCATCCATCCCGGCGCGCACGGCGTCGCCGATCCGACCACAGGCCAGCCTATCCGCGATGCGGCGACCTTCAGCATGCGGTTCACGTTACGTTATTGATAGATAGCCTGTCCCTCCCGGCGGAGCACCTGCATGCGTGCTCCGCGCAACCCGGATGAGGACGAATCAGACCATGCATCTCTCGAACAACGGCATCCCTGTGAACCGGCCCGTGAACCGGCGTCATGATTGAACCCGTATAGACGCCGAAGGATGACCCCACCTCGTTCAATGTAAGTAGTTCGATTGCTTGGAATAAAGATCTTCCGACCGGGTCTGCCTTCGGTGCCGATCAGGGGTCGACAGTCACGCCGATTCACATTCAACCGCCCCCTTGGCCTCGCAGCCTCCGGCGCGACCGGATCCCCCGGTCATTTCGATTGATCGAGCGGTTCAGGAGCGACGGGCGGCGCCTCGCCGGCGGCCTTCTTTTCGGCCTTTGCTTTTGCTTTCTCGGCGACCTTCGCAGCTTTTGCCTTGTCACGCTCGCGACGCTCGAAGTCGAAGTTCGGCTTTTTGGCCATCATCAATCATCCCTTCCGCAGCCGCACGCTCGGCCCCTCGCGGCTTTCTTGCGAGAAGCCGCCGCCCCTCATACGATATGACTGAAGCGAAATGGTGCAAATGGTCGAACGCTCATGTTCTGAAACAGGCGGGCGGGCCCGTTGCCTCTAAGCAGGTTTCGCAAAAGCGCCACGCGGTTTGCGATCAAAACCTGCGGCTTGTCAGAAAGCTAGGCAGGTGAGGCGTTGGCCGGCCAACGCGAACCTGCTTAGCGCTCGACGATCCGTCGGGCGCAAGCCGAATCACGCTTCAGAGCATCTGACCCTGAATCGAATTCGGGTCGGTGCGCAGCCCTTTCGCCGCCGCGTTCAGCTTCCGGGGATCGAACACCAGCCGCTCGACTGGCATCCGTGCCCGGGTCGGCGAAGTGCCGTGTTCGCCGGCGAGGATCGCCAGTCGAACATCGAGCCTTACGCCTTCCTCGAAGCAATCGAAGCTTTTGCAAGCGAGGAGGCGGATCGTGTCGGCGACACACTCCCGTTCTGGAGAGGATCACCGTTCACATAGTGAGACCAGCGCTCCATGAACAATGCGTGTTCTCCGTCGGACATCGCATGTCGACCGGCCGTCAAGCCCTGAAAATGATTAGGTTCCGCAAGGGACGTAGAAATGTTGTGGTTTCCGGCCTCGTAGGTCCGCAACCGCCGCGTTTCTGGCAGCGGATAGGCCGGCCTTGCCGCTGCCGAAGCAGACCTTGATGCGAGAGTCGCGGTCGCGATAGTTTGCCAGCGTCGAGCGTGTGTCCTCGGGCGTCGACCCATCGTCCTGAAGGACCAGTTTCCGACGGAAGTGGGTCTGGGCGAGGGCCGATCCGGTACACTTGACCAGAAGATCAGGCGGAGTGTCACGGACGCTGAAGCTGACTGGGTCGTTCGCGCGCTGCGAGCAGGTGTAATTGACGCCGGCGAGAACCGGTCGAGACCGGCGCGGCTGTGGCGTGAAGATCCGGAGTTCGTCGAAGCGCTCTTCGAGCCTGCTGCTCGCCAGCGACGAGCCGTAGAGCTTGGCGATCCTGCGCTTGCCTTCGGCGGCGCCCTTCAGCCGATCGTCCTTGTTCTCGGCGACGTGTCGCATCTTCGCCACGAGATCGGCGGCATCGCGCTCTGCCCAGATGGCATCCGCAGGGCAAGGTCCGAACTGTTCGCCGATTTCTCGCAAGGCATGTTCGACGGGATAGCCGCTCCGCGCGTCGATGGAAATCGGTGCTGCCGCTGTAGTCCGTCGCGATCACCGGCTTTTCCAGACGCATCGCTTCGGCGATGTTCAAGCCGATATCCTCGCTGCGATGCGGCGACACGAAGCGCTCGACCATGTCGGCATTGAGGAAGAAGATATTGACCCTGGTTCTGCGCAGCCTCCCGGCATTGCGCTCGGGCAGGGTGCGGCCGCGCCAGGGCAAGGCGCTGGAGCGGCCGCACCCTGGCTGATCGGCGGCAACCCTGCCGAGGGAGGCTCTGGTGTGCTGGCGCAGCCCGACGTCGCATCGCTGGAATGCCCTCCCTCGCGGAGCGGAAGAAGGGGAGCATGCAGCCTGGTGGAGGGGCTGCCCGGCCTTCGCCATCTTCTCGGACCATCCGTCCGGCTTAAAGAACCATGTCCATTCTCGCCTTCCTCATCGGCCTCCTCCTGCTGGCCATCGTGCTGCAGGATGCCTTCGAAGTCATGCTGCTGCCCCGGCGCGTGCAGCGCCGCGTGCGCTTCGTGCGCTTCTACTTCCGGCAGACCTGGCGCCTTTGCGCCGCGCTGGCTCGCAAACTGCCGGCGGGCGCGCGGCGCGAAGGACCCCTCAGCGTCTACGGCCCGCTCGCCATGGTGCTGCTGTTCGTGATCTGGAGCGTGGGCCTGATCTCGGCGGGAGGGCTGATCGAGTGGGCGCTCCACGCCGGGATCGGCGCCAAGGCCCTCACGCTGCCCGAAGCGCTCTACCTGTCCGGCGTGACCTTCTTCACCATCGGCTACGGCGACGTCGCTCCGCACGTGGCGTCCGGCCGCGCGGCGGCCGTGATCGAGGGCGGCATGGGCCTCGGCTTCATCGCCGTTGTCATCAGCTACCTTCCCGTCCTTTACCAGCTGTTCGCGCGCCGCGAGGCTCACATCATCCTGCTGGATGGCCGGGCCGGCTCGCCGCCGACGGCCGGCGGCATGATCCTGCGCCATGCCCGCGGCGGCAACCTCGCCCAGCTCGACGCCGTGCTGCAGGAATGGGAAACCTGGGGGGCGGAACTGCTGGAAAGCCAGCTCTCCTACCCCATGCTGGCCTTTTACCGCTCGCAGCACGACAACCAGTCCTGGGTCGCCGCGCTGGCCTGCATCATGGATGCCTGCGCCCTCGTGCTGGTCGGCATCGAGTCGCTGGCGCCGCTGCAGGCCCGCATGACCTTCACCATGGCCCGACAGGTCATCGTGCAGATGTCGGACGCCTTCAGCATGGAGCCCGAGCCTTTCAGCGGCGGAGATCGGCTCGATGCGGCAGGCTATGACGCATTGGAGCAGATGCTGATCGCCGCAGACATCGGTTGGTGCGCTGGTGACGACACGCGCGAAACGCTGGCCGCGCTGCGGGCGACCTACGAACCGTTGCTGGCGGGCTTGGCGTCTTTCCTTCTCGTGCCTCTTCCCGGTTGGCTGCCCCATGCGGATGCGGGCGATCATTGGAGCAGCGGACATCGCGGCATGCTCACGCGCGACCTCATCGATGATCTCAGTGCGCACGCGCGCGGGAGTGAGCCTCAACGCCGAGGTCAGCAGGACCGGTTGGCCGATCGCCCCAGAGGGTTGCGAGCGTGATACCTCGTTCCGCTGGCGCTTGGCGGCAGCGAACCTTCAGCCCCAGCCGGCGCCGGACGACCGCCCCGAAGATTGTGAGGAGGTCGAGATGCCCGGCCGGCCGCCGTACCATCACCGCAAACCTGCCCGTGGAACGCATGGCCGTCCGGCACCGCGATCCCTGCGGCGGGGTGACGAGCAGGTCGGCAAGCGAGCGGCTTTGTCCCGCACGGCCGCGTCATCCACGGCGAGCGCGTCAAGCTTGTCGGCGCGCCCGTCGATGGCCGGAACGGGGAGCCGGACGACCTTCAAGCCGATGCAGCCGGCGCCACCGTGCGAATGATCTCCAGCAGCGTCTCGCCCGAGGCATATCCGGCGACGAAGGTCACGCCGATGTCGCCGTCGTCCTGCCTCCGTCGTGGTTCCTCACCGACATTCACCATCCCGCCCGCGCCGCTCCGCGTGATCGAGGACGGGAAAGCAGGTGGCCATCTCCGGCAATCCTGCATGCCAAGATGAACATCATTCACCATGACCGTTCAAAGCGAGTTCATCGCCGCGAATCATAGTCGTGTCGTCGCGAATGAAGTCTTGCGGAAGGAGACGACGATGATCAAACGCCTTGCAGCCGTCGCAGCATGCAGCATGCTGGCGCTGTCCACCTTGTCATTGGAAGCACCCGTCCAGGCGCAGCCCGTTCCCTTGGTGTTGGATCAGGTGACCTACCACGGTCGGCTCTACTGCTTCTACACGGATGGATGGCACGGGCCGGGTTGGTACTGGTGCGGCTACGCTTTCCGCAACGGGTTTGGCTACGGCGGCCCGGACGGCTGGCAAGGCTTTCGTCACGGGCGCGGCGGACGCGGCGGTTTCCGCATCGGTCGTGGTGGCGGCTTCGGCGGTGGCCGTGGGCCCGGCGGCCACGGCGGCTTCCACGGTGGCGGGCATGGAGGTGGCCGCGGTCACAACGGCGGCGGTCACGGCGGCGGGCATGGCGGTGGGCACGGCGGTGGGCATGGCGGCGGGCACGGCGGCGGGCATGGCGGCGGACACGGCCCAGGCTGATCGCTCTGAGGTTCGCGGTTGACCGGTGAGGCGCTAAGCCTCGGCCATGCGCCTCGCCTTCCTCGGTACGCCCGCCTTCTCCGTCCGCGCCCTGGTCGAGCTGGTCGCCGCAGGCCACGAGGTCGCCGCCGTCTACACCCAGCCGCCTCGGCCCCGCGGGCGCGGACGGAGAAGGCG
>CALMGA010000558.1:15068-21979 GCA_937863205.1 uncultured Beijerinckiaceae bacterium
GCTTGGCGGCGGGCTTGGCGGTGGGCTCGGCGGCGGTCAGGGCGGCGGTCATGGCGGCGGGCACGGCGGTCATCATCGTTGATCGAGGTGCCGTGACGTGAACCGACGGGGCGGCGACGATGATCGCCGCCTTGCCTGACCCCGGAACCACCGATCAGACTTTCTCCGCCGGGTGTAGAGGGCGATATGGCGCGAGAACGATCATCAACCGAGCGGCGAAGTGCAGGACCTCGGCGTCATAGCTCAATTCGATCAACACAAGAACGCGACCACAGCAGCCGGGGCGACAGTGGAAGCGAAGTTGACTGCCTCGTCGTACCGGGCGGCGGCGAGACGGAAATCCGTCAGGCGCAGGGATGCCGCCCCGATCCGCCAGCGGTCCGATGAGCGTTGCTTTTCCATAGCAGATCGTGCGGCTGTTTGCCGACGCATCCGAGGCGCCGACACACTCCGATCCGGCTTACGGACGGGCCAAGTTGCCTGGGCCAAGTTGCCTTCGGTGACGTTTGCTGCGCCTCCGAGGAGCGGACCTTCGCCGATGAGGCCGCACGACGGGAAGTCAAGCTCGCCTTCCTTGATCTCCAGCCGCAGAAACAGACCTAGAGCATCGGACCGAAAAGTGCGGAGCGGATTTCGGATTAAGCCGATGCGGCACAATAAGTTAGAGCATCGGACCCGTTTTAGGGTCCGATGCTCTAAGCCTCGCGCATCGTCATGGCCGTCCGGATCAGCGCGAGGTGCGAGAAGGCCTGCGGGACGTTGCCGACCTGCCGCGCAGCTTTGGGATCGTACTCCTCCGACAGCAGACCGACGTCGTTCGCCAAGCCGAGCAGGCGCTCGAACAGGGCGTGCCCCTCCCTCTCGCGGCCCTGCAGGACGTAAACATCGGCCAACCAGAACGAGCAGGGCAGGAAGGCGCCCTCGCCCGGCGGCAGGCCATCGGCGCCAGCCTGCGTGCGATAGCGCAGCACGAAGCCGTCGACCAGCAGCTCGCGCTCGATCGCCGCAACCGTGCCGAGGATGCGCGGGTCGTCGGCGGGCAGGAAATGAACGACCGGCAGCAACAGCAGGCTGGCGTCCAGCTCCGGGTTGCCGAAGCTCTGCGTGAAGGTGTTGCGGGCGGCGTCGAAGCCCTTGTCGCAGATGGTCGCGTGCATGCGCTCGCGCACCGCGCGCCAGCGGTCGAGCGGCGCCGGATAGCCGTAGGTTTCGGCATCGCGCACGGCGCGGTCGATGGCAACCCAGGCCATCACCTTGGAATGGGTGAAATGCTTCCGGCCGCCGCGCACCTCCCAGATGCCGTCGTCGGGCTGCTCCCAGATGCCGATGAGGTGCTCAACGAACAGCGACTGCATCGCCCACGCCGTGGGCGGTTCCTCCAATCCGCCGACGCGGGCGAGGTGCAGGGCGTGGCACACCTCGCCGAAGACGTCGAGCTGCAGCTGCTCCGAGGCGGCGTTGCCGATGCGCACCGGCGCGGCGCCCTCGTAGCCGGGCAGCCAGGACGCGGTCCATTCCACCAGCCGCCGTTCCCCGGCGATGCCGTACATGATCTGAAGATCGGCCGGGCTGCCGGCGACCGTCCGGTGCAGCCAGTCCCGCCAGGCCTGCGCCTCGTCGTAGTAGCCGCCCCGCATCAGCGCCATCAGCGTCAGCGACGAGTCGCGCAGCCAGCAGTAGCGGTAGTCCCAGTTGCGTTCGCCGCCGAGCTGTTCGGGCAGCGACGTCGTCAGCGCCGCGACGATGCCGCCGGTCGGCTCGTAGGTCAGGGCCTTCAGCGTCAGAAGCGAGCGCATGACCGGCTTCGCCCACGCGCCCCGATACTTGCAGCGCGCCGACCAGCCCCGCCAGAAGTCTTCCGTTCGCGCCAACGCCTCGCCGGCGTCGAACGCCGCAGGGTCGGGCAAATGCGAGGGGCCCCATGTCAAAGCGAAGTCGACGCTCTCGCCTTCGCCGAGCTCGAAGTCCGCGATCGTCGACCTGTCCTGTCCCGAGAGCTTGGCGTCGGTGCGCAGGACGACCAGGTTGGGTCCGCAGACGGCCCGCACGCCGCCCTCGATCTGCGTGACCCAGGGCATGGACGAGCCGTAATCGAAACGCAGCGTCAGATCCATGTGCACCGGCACCTTGCCAGTCCGACCCTCGACGCGGCGGACGATCGAGGACACGCCGCGTCCGGTCGGCATGAAATCGATCACCGCCACCGTGCCGCCCACGGTCTCGAACACGGTTTCAAGGACCATGGTGTCGCCCCGGTAGGCGCGAGTGACCGTGGCGGCGCGGTCCGTCGCGGCGAGCAGCCAACGCCCGTGCCGCGACGTCCCGAGCAGGGCGGCGAAGCAGGCGTCGGCGTCGAAGCGGGGCCAGCACAGCCAGTCGATGGAGCCGTTGCGGCCGACCAAGGCGCCGCTCAGGCAGTCTCCGATGAGCGCGTAGTCCTCGATCCGCAGCGGCGGGTCGATGTCGGGCGGTGTGTCCAAGCCGGTCAATCCTTGTCGCTCAGCAAGCGTCGGCCGCTGATCGTCGTTGCGTCAGCTTGTCATCTATTCTGGAGGGATTTGCCACCATCGACGACACGAGGCGAGCCGCAACCTGCGCCGGACATCGCGGTCTCTCCTCCAAACGCGGCGACAATCACGCCCCGGTGCGTGCCGATGAGAAACGTCGACGTCGGCCGCGATGATCCCGGCTCGGCCATCTCATCGCGCCCGCCCGGCGGATCGTCCGTCGCCGGGCTTCGTCGCTTCCTCGGGAACCTGAGAGCGGACATCAAAGATGCGGCCCCTTGCTCGATGGTGATCGTGCGAGCGGGTCAACCATCATCCCCGGCGAGGCTCCAGAACCCGTACTTGCGTCCGTGAGCACGCTTGAGCGCGTCATTGTACATCCGATGGTCGGGAAGACCGACGTCGGCGATTTCGTCGGCATGGATCAATGCGAGCTTGGCCAGGTAACGTGCCGCATGACCATAGGCCGGTGAGCGACCTCGTCCGAGGATGTCGTCGATCAGCGCCCGGTAGAGCACCGTCGCGGCGGCGGGATGGTCGTGCTCCAGCATGCCGGCCGCCGGTGCCAGCACCTCGTAGTGCCCGCCGTCCCACGCGGCGGCGTGGCGGATGACGAGCTTGGATGCGAGGTCGAAGCGCGGCCAGTTCAGGAAGAAGGCGAGGGCGCGGGTGCGCTGCGGGTGCGCCGCGACATGGGCGAAAGCGCGGTCGAGCGCCTCCTCGTCCTCGAAGTCGGGAAGGGCGGCGACGTAGGCGCGAAGCAGGTCCACGTCCAGGCTCGCCTCGAACGTCGTCCAGCGCAGCCGCTGCGCGGCTTCGGTGTCCTTTTGCGCCGCCAGGATACGGATCTCGAGCCGGACCTGCCGATATGCGACGTCGTCGGTGCCGGCAGTCCCGTCCGCGACGTCTTCCCAAGCCATCACGCGCAAGCCGGGACGAGGCGGTCTGCGCACCCATTCCAGCGCTTCCGTCGCGCGGCCCGCCTCCAGCAGGCGCTCCGCGACGCCGAGGCCGTCCCGCACCGCTTCGGGGCGACGCGCCTCAAGTGCGATGAAAGCGTCGACATCCGCCGTGGCGTCGGCGATCGCCTGCCGCGCCCGGAGCAGGCGATCACGCCGGGCCTGCTGCTGCCAATCCCGCGCTCCGGATGGTGCAGCGGATGCCCGCTCCAGGGCGCGATCGAGCAAGGCACGCTCTTCCGGCGCGAGAACGGGAACGAGCCCGTGGACCGCCGTGTCGATCAGGCCGTGATCGTCGTCGCGCATCGACCCGACGACACGCTCGACGAGGCTTGCCCTGTCCTCGGGCACCATGCGTGCGACCAGGGCCGGCATGGCCTTCGCCGCCTCCTCGAAGGTCGCCCGCACCGACCCCGAGGGATCGTCGACGCGTTCGAGCACGCGGCCGGCGATGCCGAGGAAGCGCAACATGCGCTCGACCGCGGCGGCGGGATCGGCGTCGCCGAGTTCGTCGACGAGGATAAAGACCGTCGCCTTCAGGTCGGCATTGAAGGCCTTGCGCTTGTTCCAATCGACGTAGCCTCGCGCACGCGCCAAGCTGGCGAGGCGGCGGTCGATGATGGCCGCCACGGCCGACGGTCCCTTCGCGGCCGCGAGAGCTGCCATGACGGTCCTCTTGAACGGCGCGTTGTGCTGCGTCTCGTCGACGATCAGCTTCGCCAGCCTCTCGCCACCGAGCGCGAGCAGGGCATCCGGCGTCAGAGCCGCTCGTCGTGCCATCCTTCCACCCTGCCATCCGAAGTCACGGGATCATCATAGGTGATACGGTTCCCGCGAGGTGGCGAGTTCGGTGCGCAGGTCGCACGCTTGGAAGACGGACCGGCTTGGAAAGAAGCGCATCGCGAGGCGCTTGGGGACATGAGCTGACCGGAGTGCGAGACGCGGCTCGCCAGCGCGGAACGGAAGGCCTTCTCCCGATTGGAGACCAACGTCGTCATTCTCAGGGTCGAGCGCGGGGCGAAGGTCGAGGCCGGAAGCGAGCCGGCTCGAAACTCATTCCGATGGGGTTTGCGCGTTCGCCGGATCGGTCACGATGGACGAATCACGGCTGGCGCGTGCCGGAGGCGAGCCTGATCGGTTCACACCGATTCCGCCAAGTGCCGGAATGGAACATCCCCAGCGGCATGGCCTCAATGGCCCAGCCGCTCCAGCAGGTCGCGCACGTGGACCTGGTCGGCCTTGTAGTTGCCGGTCAGCGTGTACATCACGAGGTTGACGCCGCCGCGCAGCGCCATCTCGTGCTGGCGCGGGTCGCCCGGCACCAGCGGATAGAGTGCTTCGCCGTATTCGTCGCCGGCCCAGCCGGCGGCGAGGTCGTTGGCCGAGAGCACGATCGGCGACACGCCGTCGCCCGAGCGGGCGGGGTGGGCCTCGCGGTCGGCGGTCGCCGGCGGCAGGGCCTCGATCCAGGTCTGGCCGGAGCTGTAGCGGCCGACGAAACCGTCGAGCAGGTAGAAGGTCTTGGTGACGACGTGGTCGGCCGGCACCGGCTCCAGCTCGGGGACGTTGACGCCCGACAGGAGCTGCCGCAGCCAAGCGCCCTCCGCGCTCGGCCCGTCGCCGGCGCGGGCGGTGAGGGCGTCGCGGGTGTCGAAGATGATGGTGCCGCCCTGGCGCATGTAGGCGGCGATCTTTTCCACCGCATCGCGCGAGGGTTGCGGATTGTTGGCCACCACCGGCCAGTAGATCACGGGATAGAAGGCGAGTTCGTCCTTGCCCGGATCGATGCCGACAGGCTCGCCCGGCGTCAGCGAGGTGCGCGCGGCCAGCGTCGTCGACAGCGAGGCGAGTCCCTGGCGGCTGATCTCGTCCACCTTGGCGTCGCCGCTGACGACATAGGCGAGACGCACCGACAGGGCCGAGGCGAGGTCGCTGGGCGAGATCCTGACCGGCGCCTGCGCCGAAGTCTGCCCTGAACCGGCCGGCTCGGCCCGCGCAGGGTCCTGCAGCAGGGCCAAGCCGCCGATCAGGCCGCCGGCCAGGATCAGCAGCGCGGCTGTCGCCGGGCGGCGCAGGCCGGTGCGCCCGAGCTTTCCGCCGAGCCACAGCGAGGCCAGACTGTCGGCGAGGAACAGCACGAAGGCCAGCCCGACCAGCCAGGGCCGCAGGTCGATCGGCTGGGCGGCCTGCAGTGGCGCGCGGTCGAAGCGCAGCCCGGCGAAATCCGCGGGCTGGAGATGGTCGCCCGGCGCCAGCGTGTTGACGGCGAGCAGGGCATCCGCCTGCCCGTAGAAGCCCGGCGGATGGTCGGCGCCGGCCGTGCCGGCGAAGTTGACCGGCACGGGCTTGGCGGTGGAGGGCGGGCTGCCGAGCACGCCGAAGCCGTCGAGCGTGCGGCTGGGCGCCACCGTTTCCACCGTGCGGCTCGCCTCCGCCGTCTCCGCCTCGCCGGCTTTGGCTTCACCGGCCTTGGCTTCGATGTCGGCGACGGCGCGCGGCGTTTGCCCGGACAGGGCGACGATGTTCTTCAGCATCTCCACGAACAATCCCGAGATCGGCAGATTGGACCACGTCGTGTCGGCGGTGACGTGGAACAGCACCACGCGGCCCTTGCCGCGCGCCGCCGCGGTGACGAGCGGCGTGCCGTCGGACAACTGCGCCCAGGTCTTGGCCGGCAGGCCCGGCTCGGGCTCGGCCAGAACCTGCCGGGTCACGGTGACCTCCTTGGGCACGTGCAGGCCGGCGAAGGGGCTCGGCGGCTCGAATGGGGCAAGGGTCTTGGGCTGTTCCCACGACAAGGATCCGCCCAGCACCCGGCCGCCCCGGCGCAGCGCCACCGGCACCAGATCATCGGTCGCGCTGGACATCCGCGTGCCGGCGAAGCGAACGAGCAGGCCGCCGTCCTCGACCCATTGCGCGACGCGGTCGCGGGTCGCCCCGGTGAGGGTGCCGACGTCGGCCAGGATCAGCACGGAAACGTGCTCGTCGAGCATGGCCCCCACGGGATCGGGCGCGCCGGGCTTGGGCTCGTGCACGTCGGCGAAGGGGCTCAGCGCCTTGCGCAGGTAGTAGTTCGGCGCCAGCAGCGGCTGATCGGTGTCGGCCGAGTCGCCGCTGACGATGCCGGCGCTGCGGCGGCGCCACCGCGCGTCGAGCAGCGTCACCGCGCCGGCCGCGTGGCCGCCGACGACTTCGAGCCGCGACATCTCGTTGCGCAGCTCGATCGGCAAGTCGAAGACGGCGTCGGTTTCGGTCTTGCCGCCGAAGGCGAACGGGGCCTCGCCGATCGTCAGGCCCTTGAGGTCGAGCGCCCGCACCCGTCCCCGGTCTCCGGCCGTCTCGCCCGGCCGCGAGCGCATCACCCGCACGGCGAGGCTGCCGCCGTTGTTGCGGGGATCGGCAAGGGCCAGCACCGGGCGGTCGTCGGCGATGAGAACGGTGGGCA
>CALMGA010000558.1:21989-37806 GCA_937863205.1 uncultured Beijerinckiaceae bacterium
GGTGGGCACGTCGTCGGCTTCGAGGCTCTGGGCGAAGGCGCGCGAGCCGCCGGCCTCCAGCCCGTCGGCGAGCCAGACCACGGCCGTGTCGGGCGTCGCCTTCGCGAAGCGCCGCACCGCCGCCGCCGTTGCCGCCCGGTCCGGCTCGTAGGGTTGCGGCTTGACGGCGCGCAGATGGTCGAGCGCGCTCGCCGCATCGCCGGTCACGATCGCCTTGCCGCCGTCCGACACGGCGACCACCGCCACCGGCTGCCCGCCGGCGCGGGCCGCCTCGATGCGCTGCCCGGCGGCGATCACGCGCCGGTCCCAGCTCGGCGCCGCCGCCCAGCCGTCGTCCAGCACCACCAGCAACGGTCCCCGTCCCGCGCCGCCGGCCCGCGTCGGGTTCCAGATCGGACCGGCCATGGCGAGGATCACGGCCGCCGCGGTGACGAGGCGCAGCAGCAGCAGCCACCACGGCGTGTTGGCCGGCGTTTCATCCTTGGGGCGAAGGTCGAGGATCAGCTTCAGCGGCGGGAACGGCACCCGCTCGGGGCGCGGCGGCGTCACCCGCAGCAGTACCCAGAGAACCGGCAGAAGGGCTAGCGCGGCCAGCGCGAAGGGAACGGTGAAGGCGAGCGGCAGGCCGAGCATCAGGCGGCACCCTGGCTGAACAGGTCGCTGCCCTGCTCCAGCCTGGCGCGCAGCGCGAGCAGCGCTTCGGACGCCGGGCGGTCGGTGCGATGCACGGCCAGGCTCCAGCCCTTGGCGCGCGCAACCGCGGCGATTGCGTCGCGGTGGGCGGCGATGCGGCGGATGTAGTCGGCGCGGAAGCGCTCGGCCTGTCCGATGCGCAGGGTTTGGGCGGAGTCGACGTCGAGGAACTCGGTGTGGCCGGCGAAGGGAAAGGTTTCCTCGACCGGGTCGGCGATCAGCACGAGGTGGCCGCGCGCGCCGGCGGCCGCGAGGTCGGCGATGCGGGCGGCGATGAGGTCGGGCGGCACCAGGAAGTCTCCGATCAGCACCGCCCGCACCCGCGGCGCCAGCGCGCCGGGCGGCGGCAGGTCGGCCTCGCGCCCCTGCGCATCGTGCAACATCGCCTCGGCGAAGCGCTCCACGACGTTGCGGGCGGCGAGCGGCCGGGTCAGGCCGAGCAGGCCGACCCGCTCGCCGCCGCGAACCAGCAGGTCGGCCGCCGCGAGACCGAGCACCACCGCCCGGTCGAGCTTGGGCTGCAGGGCGAGCCGCGATACGAAGCCCATCGAGGCCGAGCGGTCGATCCACAGCCACACGGTGTGGGCCGACTCCCATTCGCGTTCGCGCACGTAAACCCGGTCGTCGCGCGCCGAGCGCCGCCAGTCGACGCGGCTCGCCGACTCGCCGGCGACGAAGGGGCGGTATTGCCAGAAGTTCTCGCCGATGCCGGCGCGGCGGCGCCCGTGAACGCCGTGCATCAACCCCGAGGCGATCTCCTTGGCGGCGACGATCAACGCCGGCAGGCGCCGCGCGAGATCAAGGGCGCCCTGCTGCCCGGCCGGCCCGATCAGCGGCTCGTTCTTGTCGAGGACGCGTGCCCCGGTGCTCATGGGTTCGGATCCTTCCCCGCGCGGCGGAGCGGGGAAGCTGTTCCCGGCACCCTCACGCGAACTTCCGCGTGAGCTTCATCACCGTGCCCTCGATCGTTTCGCCGTCGGCGCGGGCCGAGAAGGTCAGCGCCATGCGGTGCTTCAGCACCGGCACAGCCAGCGCCACCACGTCGTCGAGCGAGGGCGACAGCCGGCCCGACACCAGGGCGCGGGCGCGCGAAGCCAGCATCAGGGCCTGCGCGGCGCGCGGTCCCGGACCCCAGGCGACCGATTTGGTGATGGCGGCATCGCCCTCGCCGGGGCGGGCCGAGCGCACGATGTCGAGGATCGCCTCCACGATCGAGTCGCCGACCGGCAGGCGGCGCACGAGGCGCTGCGTCATCTGGAGGTCCTCGGCCCCCATCGCCGGCCGGGGGCGCGCCTCGTGCTCGCCGGTGGTCTCGATCAGGATGCGGCGCTCGGCCGCCCTGTCGGGATAGGTGACGTCGATCTGCATCAGGAAGCGGTCGAGCTGCGCTTCGGGCAGCGGATAGGTGCCCTCCTGTTCCAGCGGGTTCTGCGTCGCCAGGACGTGGAAAGGGGCCGGCAGGTCGTAGCGCTCGCCGGCGACCGAAACGTGATATTCCTGCATCGCCTGCAGGAGGGCGGACTGGGTGCGCGGGCTGGCGCGGTTGATCTCGTCGGCCATCAGCAATTGGGCGAAGATCGGTCCCTTCATGAACTTGAAGGACCGCTTGCGATCGACCGACTCTTCCAGGATCTCCGAGCCGAGAATGTCGGCCGGCATCAGGTCGGGCGTGAACTGGACGCGGCGCGCATCGAGGCCGAGCACGATGCCCAGCGTGTCGACGAGCTTGGTCTTGGCGAGGCCGGGCACGCCGACGAGCAGGCCGTGGCCGCCGGCGAGCAGGGTGACGAGCGTTTCCTCGACCACCTTTTCCTGGCCGAAAATGGTGGTGCCGATCGCCGCCCGGGCGGCGGCGACCTTGTCGAGCGCCGCTTCCGCGCTGCGCGCCACCGCCGTTTCCAGGCTGGTCGTCGGAGAAGGGGCGACGCTGTCGGGCATAGACGTTTCGCTCCTGAGGGGATTAAGGCTGACCGGGAGGTTCGCTCCCTTCGGGAATTCACCATTATGACCGAGAACGCGCCGGGAGAGAAGGAAGGCAATGGGAAGCAGGGCGCCGCCTCAGGGGAGCCTTCCCGCTTGAGCGAGCTGGCGGCGGCGCTCGGCAGCGATCGCGGTCGGGCGCAGGGCCAGGTTGTGGGTCATGCACGCGGTCCGGCGCCGGTCGAGTCCTGGCATCCGCCCTACTGCGGCGACATCGATCTGCGCATCGCCGCCGACGGCACCTGGCATTACGGCGGCACGCCGATCACCCGCCGCCCGCTGGTGGAGCTGTTCGCCGGCATCCTGCGCAGGGATCCCGAGCGTTACGTGCTGGTGACGCCGGTGGAATGCGTCGGCATCACCGTCGAGGACGCGCCGTTCGTCGCCGTGGCGATGGTGCGCGACGCCGGCGCGCCGGACGGCCAAGCGGGCCAAGCGAACGGAGCGGCGAGGCTGCGCTTCGTCACCAACGTCGGCGATGAGGTCGAGGCCGGCGCCGACACCCCCCTCCGCTTCGAAGCGCAGCCCGACGGCGGGGTGCGCCCCTACGTGCTCGTGCGCGGCGGCCTGTGGGCCCGCCTCACCCGCTCGCTCGCCATCGACCTGCTCGGCGCCGTCGTCGAGGAAGGCGGGAAAACGGGCGTGCGTTCCGGCGCGGCCTTTTTCCCCATCGAGGCGGCGGGATCGGCATGAGCGAGGCATCCTGCGAGGCGGAGGATGCCTTCGCCGCCGCCGCCGTGTTCCGCCGCATCGCCGAGCGCCTGCCCAAAGGGCTGGCGTCCGACGCGCTCGACCTCACCGCGACGCCGCCCTTCGGCGACCACCGCCTCAACGACTGGGAGCTCCTGCCCGACGATCTCGCGGCGGCGCGGGCGGCGGCGGTGCTGGTGCCGCTGGTGGTGCGCGGCGATGCCGTCCACCTCCTGCTGACGCTACGCACGGCCGCCCTGCGCGCCCATGCCGGCCAGATCGCCTTTCCCGGCGGCGTGATCGATCCCGGCGACGCCACCCCCGCCGCGGCGGCGCTGCGCGAAGCGGGCGAAGAGATCGGGCTCGCCGCCGACAGGGTCACCGTGCTCGGCTACCTCGGCAGCTACCTTGCCCGCACCGGATACCGCATCGTGCCCGTGGTTGCCCGGGTCGACCCGCCCTTCGCGCTCGTTCTCAACCCTGCGGAAGTGGCCGACGCCTTCGAGGTGCCCTTCGCCGCGCTGATGGATGGCGCCAACCACCGCCTCGCCACCCGCGAATGGCGGGGTGCTCCGCGCCATTTTTATGCCATCGATCACGGCGGCCACACCATCTGGGGCATCACCGCCGGCATCATCCGCACGCTCTACGAGGGCTTGTACGGATGATCCGCGCCTTGAGCGAACCCTTGGTGTTCTTCACCATCCCCTTCGCGATCTATGTGGCGTGGCTGCTGCTGCGGCTCGTCAACCCCTTCGCGGTGGAGCACTGGACCCGGCGCGTGGTGTTGCCGCTGGCGCTCACCGGCCTCGCCGGGGCCGTGATCTGGCTGGTGGTGGTCGGCGTGTCCGCCCCGCGCTACGAGGGCGGCTACGTGCCGGCCCACCTCGAGAACGGCCGCATCGTTCCCGGCCGGATGCAATGAGCGTGCAGCCTTCGGCGGTGGCGCGCCTGCTGGCGGAGCCGGCGATCGCCGCCGTGCTCGCCCTGCTCCACGGCGCCGGCGAGGAAGCGCGCGTCGTCGGCGGCGCCGTGCGCAACGCGCTGCTCGGCAGGGACGCGACCGATGTCGACGTGACCACCACGGCGCGGCCCGAGGTCGTGGTCGCCCGCGCCGCCGCCGGCGGCCTGCGCACGGTGCCCACCGGCCTCGCCCACGGCACGGTGACGGTGCTCGTCGCCGGCCACCCCGTCGAGGTCACCACCCTGCGCGAGGACATCGACACCGACGGCCGCCACGCCGTGATCCGCTTCGGCCGGGATTTCGCCCTCGACGCGCTGCGCCGCGACTTCACGATCAACGCGCTTTCGGTGGGGCCGGACGGCACCGTGCACGACTACGCCGGCGGATTGGCCGACCTGGCCGCCGGGCGGGTGCGCTTCATCGGCGATCCCGCCACGCGCATCCGCGAGGACTACCTGCGCATCCTCCGCTTCTTCCGCTTTTCCGCCGATTACGCCGCCGGCGACCTCGATCCCGCCGGTCTCGATGCCGCGATCCGCGGGCGCGCCGGCCTCGCCCGCTTGTCGCGCGAGCGGGTGCGCCAGGAACTGCTCAAGCTGCTCGTCGCCCGCCGCGCCGTGCCGACCGTCGCGACGATGGCGGAGGCGGGACTGCTCGGCCCGCTGCTGGGCGGGGTGCCGCAGCCGCGCCGGCTCGCCCGGCTGGTCGCGCAGGACGATCGCCTCGACCCGCCGCGAGCCGATGCGGTGCTGCGGCTGGCGGCGCTGGCGGTGATGGTCGACGAGGATGCCGGGCGGTTGCGCGAAGCGTTGAAGCTGTCCAACGCCGACGTGTCGCGCCTGAGCCGCGCCGCCTCGGCTGGCGTGCGGCTGCACGGTCGCGACGTCGCGCCGGGATCGCTCGCCCTGCGCGAACTGCTGTTCGAGGCCGGACGCCAGACTGCGCGCGACGCCCTGCGCCTGGCCTGGGCGGACGCTTGTGCCGCGCCCGACGACGCCGGGTGGCGGCAAGCCCTCGCCGTTCTCGCCCAAACGCCGGAGCCGCGCCTGCCCTTCGCCGCCGCCGACCTCCTCGCGCGGGGCGTGCCGGCCGGCCCGGCGATGGGTCAGGCGCTGAAACGCCTGCGCACCGCCTGGATCACGGCCGGCTTCCCCGGAACGCCGATCGAGCTGGCCGGCCTGCTCGATCGGGAAACGGCCGTGACCGCCGGCCGGTGAACCCTTCCCGATGAACTATCGCCACGACTTCCACGCCGGCAACTTCGCCGACGTGTTCAAGCACGTCGTTCTCGTTCGCATCCTTCTTTACCTCGCCCGCAAGCCGGCGCCGTTCCGGGTCATCGACACCCACGCCGGTTCGGGACGCTACCACCTTGCCGGCGAGGCCGCCGGGCGCACCGGCGAATGGCGGGGCGGGATCGCCCGCCTCGATCCCGCCGGCCTGGGAGCGGAGGCGCGCACCCTGATCGAGCCCTACCTCGCCCTCGCCGGCCCCGCGGCGGGGGGCCGCGAGCCTTATCCCGGCTCGCCGGCGCTGGCCCTGGCGTTGTGCCGGCCCTTCGACCGCATCCTCTTGTGCGAGCTGCACCCGGCGGCGCTGGCGGCGCTGCGCGCGCTCGTCGGGCGGGACAAGCGCGCCAAGGCTGTGGCGCTCGACGGTTATGCCGGGCTCAACGCCTTCATTCCGCCGGTAGAGCGGCGCGGCCTCGTGCTGATCGATCCGCCCTTCGAGGCCGCCGACGAGTTCGACCGACTCGCCGCCGCCCTTCCCGCCGCGTGGCGCAAGTGGCGCGAAGGCGTGCTGATGGCATGGTTCCCCCTCAAGGACCGGCGCGGAATCGAGCGGCTCACGGCCGCGCTCGCCGGCGCGCCCGACGTGCTGCGCCTGGAGTTCGCGGTGGATCGGCCAACCGACGGAGGGCCGCTCGTCGCCTGCGGGCTGCTCGTGGTCAATGCTCCATTCGTGCTGGAGGCGGAAATGGCCTGTCTTCTCCCCGAGCTGGCCCGACAGCTCGGGCAGAACGGGCTCGGCGCGGCGCGGATCACCCGCGTCGGCGCGCGAAGCTGAGCGGGCCGAACGCATCGGCCTTCACCCTGTTGCCCGAAACGGGTCGCGCGCGGGCGGCGGCGCTGTTAAGAGGTCGCACCAGCGGGCGGGATGAACCCCTGTTCCAGCCACCTGTCGGGGCCTCGCCCTCGGAGCCGCGTCGTGAACGCTCCTGCCGTGCTGACCTTCGCCGACGACCGCCAGCGCCAGGACGCGCTCCTCGCCCATCTGGCCGAGGCCGGCTACGACCGCTGCGACCCGCCGATCCTGCAGCCGACCGCCGCCTTCGTGGAGTCGGGCGAGGATATGCGCGGACGCCTTTACATCACCCACGGTCTCGGCGGCGAGGAGCTCTGCCTGCGGCCGGAATACACGATCCCCGTGTGCCGGCAGTATCTCGCCTCGCCGGCGAAGGGGCGCCCGGCCGCTCTCTCCTACTGCGGGCCGGTGTTCCGCCTGCGCCGGGACGGCCCCGGCGAGTTCCTGCAGGCCGGCATCGAGAACCTCGGCCGTTCCGACCGCGAGGCGGCGGACGCGGAGATCCTGGCCCTTTCGCTGGACGCCGCGCGCCTCGTTGTGCCCGCCCGCTACGAGACCACGGTCGGCGACGCCGGCCTGTTCTCCGACCTGCTCGACCGCCTCGCCATCTCCGCGCAGTGGCGCCGCCGCATCACCCGTGGCCTCGCCCAGGGCAAGAGCCTCGCCGGCGTGCTCGACGCGCCGCGCAACGGCAGCATCGACCATTCCGGCGTGCTGGCGGCGCTGGAAGGCGTCGACCGCAAGGGGGCCCGCGCGCTCGTCGAGGACCTGCTGACCATCGCCGGCATCACCGCCGTCGGCGGCCGCACGGCCGGGGAGATCGCCGAGCGCTTTCTGGAGCAGGCGGCGCTGAAGGGCGGCTCCGGCATCAACGGCGACGCGCGCACCGCGATCGAGCGCTTCCTCGCGGTCGAGGGCGAGCCCGACGCGGCGGTGGCGGCGCTGCGCCGGCTCGCCGATGAGGCGCGCCTCGACCTCGACGCCTCGCTGGAGCGCTTCGAGCGCCGCTTGAACTTCATCGCCGCCCGCGACGTCGATCTCACCGAGCTGCGCTTTTCCGCAAGCTTCCTGCGCAACCTCGACTATTACACCGGCTTCATCTTCCAGATCCGCGACCGGGCTCGGCCGGTCGAGCCGCCGTTGGTCGGCGGCGGCCGCTACGACCGTCTCGCCCGTGCCCTCGGGAGCGGTTCGCCGGGCCCCGCCGCGGATGTGCCGGCCGTCGGTGCCGCCCTTTGGTTCGACCGCCGCGCCGTTCCGGGCGAGAGCGGCCGGCAGGCTGACGCCATGATGCAAGCGCCATGATGCAAGTGCCACGATGGAACGACAGGCTCGTTCTTGCTGTTCCCTCCAAGGGTCGGCTGCAGGAGAACGCCACCGCCTTCTTCGCCCGCGCCGGCCTTCGCCTCGCGCCGGGGCGCGGCGCCCGCGACTACCGCGGCACGCTGGAAGGCGTGGAGGGCGTCGAGGTGGCCTTCGTGTCGGCGGCCGAGATCGTCGGGCTGCTCGCCGCCGGCCAAGCCCACATGGGCATCACCGGCGAGGACCTCGTGCGCGAAACGGTGGAAAACGCCGACGGCACCCTTGTTCTGCTGACGCCGCTCGGTTTTGGCGGCGCCAGCGTGGTCGTGGCCGTGCCTCAGGCCTGGATCGACGTGCGCACCATGTCCGACCTGGAGGACGTCGCCGCCACCTTCTATATCCGGCGCCGCGAGCGGATGCGGGTGGCCACCAAATACGTCAACCTGACCCGCCGCTTCTTCGCCGAGAACCACGTCACCGACTATCGCATCGTGGAAAGCCTGGGCGCCACGGAGGGCGCGCCGGCGGCCGGGCAGGCCGAGCTGGTCGTGGACATCACCACCACGGGCGCGACGCTCAGCGCCAACGCGTTGAAGGTGCTCGACGATGGGGTGATGCTGCGCTCGGAAGCCAACCTCGTCGCCTCGCTCAAGGCGCGCTGGGACGGGGACGCGCGGGAAAAGGCGCGCCAGCTGCTCGCCCGCATCGCCGCCGAGGAAGCGGCGCGGCTGACCCGGGACGTCGTCGCGCAGTTCCCGCAACGCGGCGGCGATGATCGCGACGGTTGGGCGCCGGCCGGAGGCGAGCTGGTGACGCAGGCGGCCTCGCTGTTCAAGGCGACCCTGCGCTCGCAAAACGCCCGCGGGCGCTTGACCTTGGTCTGCCCGAAGGACAAGGTCGCGCCGCTCGCCGACTGGCTCATCACGCACGGCGCGGCGCATGTGACGGTAGTGGCGATGGATTATGCGTTCACGCCGGCCAATCCGCTCTACGAGAAGCTTGTCGCCAGATTGGCTTGAGTGGCCGGCGTTGTGTTCACCGGCCTCGAACGAGGACGGTTCGAAGGACCGACACGTCGGAGAAGCGTGCGGCCGCCGGGGTGACCTGAATTGGGCGTGATCTGACGTTGGAAGGCACAGCAGCTCAAGGACCCGGCCAAAGGTCTGCCCAAGGCCCGGAGCGGGATCCGCCCGTTCCGTCCCAGCTCGAACGCGGGCAGTCCGGCGACAAGCACTCCGGCGACAAGCAGTCCGGCGACAAGCAGTCCGGCGAGCAGGCTGGCAACGGGCAGGCCGACGAGTTGGCCATGCGGGCGGTGGACGCGGTGATCCCCGACAGCGTCGGCGACAAGCCGGCGATGCGGCGCCGCCTCGGCCATGTCGCGGCCTACGTCTTCTCCTTCGGCATCCTCGCCCTCGCGATCTTCGTGCTGGTGCGGACCTTTCTCAAGATCAACGTGGGCGACCTGCGCGCCGCCATCGCCGAAACGAGCGGGGAGCGGATCGCCCTCGCCTTCCTGTTCACGACCCTGTCGTTTCTCGCCCTCACCGGCTACGATGCGCTGGCGCTGCGCCAACTGAAGCTGCGCGTGCCCTACAGGACGACCGCGCTCGCGTCCTTCACCAGCTACGCCATTTCCTTCACGTTGGGCTTTCCCATCATCACCGCCGGCACGGTGCGCTACTGGATCTATTCCACGCGGGGTCTGTCGGCCGGCAAGGTCGCCAGCTTGACGGTGATCGCCGGCCTGACCTTTTGGCTCGGCATGGTTCTCGTCATCGGCATCGGCTTCGTTGTGCGCGGGGCCGGCCTGTCGCACCTCGATCACCTCGATCCACTGGTGAACCGCCTGATCGGGGCCGGCGTGATCGCCGTGCTCGTCGGCTATCTCGTTTGGACGGCCAGGGGAAAGCGGCACGCCACCATCCAGGGCTTCAAGCTGGAACTGCCGGGGTTCCGGCTCACCGCCGGGCAACTGATGCTCGGGCTCGTCGACCTCAGCGCCGCCGCCGCCACCCTCTACGTGCTCCTCAGCCCGCCGCGTTCCATCGACTACATCAGCTTCGTCGCCGTTTACGTCTTCGGGTCGCTGCTCGGCATCGCCTCCAACGCGCCCGGCGGCATCGGCGTCTTCGAGGCGACCATGCTGAAGACGGTGCCGGCGCACTCGCAGGCGGCGCTGTTTGCCGCGCTGCTGCTGTTTCGCGCCGTCTACTACTTCGTTCCCTTCGTGCTCGCGCTGGCGCTGCTGGGCGCCCACGAGAGCCTGAAGCGCTGGACCTCGCTGCGCGCCGCAATGGGCGGCAACGACGACGATGACCCGGAAGGGGACACGACGGGCTGACCCGTTTCGGCGCACCATCGCGCGGCGCCGTGTCTTTTCGCGACGGCGCTCAGCCCGACGCGGGTCCGATGGCCGCCCCGGCGACCGGTTCGCCGGGGCGGGCGGCCCGGCCGAGGCGCCGGTCCCGCGCCCACACCAGCAGGCACAGCAGCGCCACCGGCACCCCGATCGTCGAGGTGAGGGCGAAGAACTTGGCGAAGCCGATCTGCGCCACGGCGAAGCCCGACAGGCCACCGATGATCTTGCCGGGCAGGGCGTAAAGCGAGGACAGCAGCGCGTACTGGCTGGCCGCCATCCGCGGCGACACCAGCGAGGACATGTAGGCGATCAGAGCCGTGCCGGCGAACGAGCCGGCGAAGCTTTCCACGCTGACCGACAGCGTCAGCAGGTCGAGGCGGTGCCCGCTCGCCGCGAGAAGGGCGAGGGCGAGGTGCGAGGCGGAGGCGGCGATCCCGCCGAGCAGCAGGCTCGGCATCAGCCCGAGGCGGGCCACCGCCACGCCGCCGGCAAAGGCGCCGCCGACCCCGATCCACACGCCCCACACCTTGGTGATGGTGGCGATCTCGCTCTTCTGGAAGCCCAGCGTGATGTACAGGGGATTGGCCATCACGCCGGTCAGGAAGTCGGGCAGGCGGAACAGCGACACCAGCAGCAGGATCGCCGCGAGCCACGGGCCGTAGCGGCGGGCGAGGTCGGCGACGGGATCAAGGAAGCTCGATTGCCAGCCGCCACGACGATCCCTGTTCTCGGCGACCGGGCGCACGCGATCGGGCAGGCGCGGCGCGGCGAGGCCGGTCGCGACGCCCACGAGCATCAGCGCGGCCATGACGACATAGGCCGTGCGCCAGCCCGAGAACTGCGCGAGGTAAAGGGCGCCGGCACCGGCGGTCAGCACCGCAAGGGCGTATCCGAGCTGGTAGGTGGCGGCCATGATGCCCTGGCGCTCGGCCGGCGCGGCATCGATGCGCCAGCCGTCAACCACGATGTCCTGCGTCCCTCGAAAAAAGGCGTTAAACCCCGCTACGGCTAGGGGGGGGGGGCGGCCGGGGGGGGCATCGCTGAAGGCCATGCCCAGGAGACCGGCCATGACGCCGACCTGGGCGACAAGAAGCCAGGCGCGCCGGCGCCCCAGCCTCCGGGTGAGGATCGGCAGGTCGACGCCGTCGATCAGCGGCGACCACAGGAACTTCAACGAATAACACAGCAGCACCCAGCTGATCAGCCCGATCGACTCGATGGGCACCTTGGCCTCGGTGAGGCGGACCGACTGGGTGGCGAAGATCAGGCGGATCGGCAGGCCCGTGCCGTAGGCGAGCGCCAGCATCAGGGCCAGCGTCGGGTCGCCGGCGATGTCACGCAGCCGGACGCGATTCGGAGTGCTCATGCCGCTCCTGTGTCGCACGAGGTCCGTTGGCGACAAAGGGGGTGCGCCGTGCCATGGTGGCGGCGTGGTCGCGGCATGGTCGCGGCATGGCGACAGGCCGCGAGGGCGGGATGACGCGTCTTCCACTTGCCAAGCCACTTGCCCAGCCACTTGCCATCCCGCGTCTTTGCCGCTTGTCTTGACGCAAGCTTCCGGATCATCGGCGACGCTTCGAACTCACGCTCCGCGTCGCGGGACGGGAAAAGGACGGATATGGCGCGCTTCCTCGGGCTGATCGGTCTGGTTGTGCTCGCGGTGGCGGTGGTGGCGACGGCTTTCTACGCCTATCAGGCGCTGATGCTGCGGGCCGGGCGCACGCCCGAAGGCTACCAGATCCTCACCGTTGTGCCCGGAGCCTCCGGCTTCGAGCCCTCAAGGCTGCCCGACGGCCCCGTTCTGGAAAGCCAGTCGGCCCGCGATCTGGCCTTGAACTTCGGCTACGCGGTCGGCGGCGTGGCCCACGCTTATTCCCTGGTTCTGGCCTTCCCCCGCGAGTCCGAGACCGGGCGCGCCGTGGTCACCGCGCGGGTCGCCGGCCGCAGCGCGTCGAGCGAATGCGAAGCGACCCGGCGCTGGGACGAGCCGCGCCACGCCTATTCGGTGGCCTTGAGCGAAACCTTCACCGATGGGCCCGACGTGCCCGCGCTGTGCATGAAGGCGGTGATCGGCCCGAGCAAGGCGGGTTACGAACTCAAGGACGCGTCCATCTGCGTCGCGCGGCGCGACGCCGCCGGCCAGTGCCACCCGGAAACGCTCGCCTGCGGCCTGATCCGGCCCTGAGGAACGATCCCGAAGCGCGCCGCCTCCCGCTGGTGCGATCAGCGTTCTCGATCCGGGCCTTCGCCTTCATCGACCGTTCACCCAAGCCGCAGGCTGCGGCAAGCTTTATGGCTTGGGCGTGGCGATCTTAACCATCCGCCGCCGCCCCGATCGCCAGCGAGGGCTCGCGCACACAGGGGTGGCGGCATGAAAGGCCCGACCCGATGGGTTAACGCGGGTCGCTCGAATTCGAAGGTTTTTCTTCCCGCCGCGTCAGAACGACCGCGCCACGATGGTCCCATCGAAAAAGGGGCTTCCCGTGGGCACTCTTCTGCGCATTGCCGTCCGGTCGTGCTTCGCCGTTCTTCTCGCCGCCGGGGCCGGTGGTCCGCTCCGCGCCCAGCCGCTGCCGGCGCACGCGACCTACGCGGCCGTTGGCGGCACCACGCGCACGCCGTACGGTTGGGCCGACCTGTGCGGGCGCCAGCCGCAGGAATGCCGGGTCGACGTGCTCGACCCGGCCGACCTGCACCTCACCTCCGCGACCTGGGCCATCCTCGACAGCGTCAACGCGCGGGTGAACGGCGACATCGAGCCGATCAGCAACCTCGACCACTGGGGCACGCTGCTCGACCACTGGGACTACCCCCTCGACGGCAAGGGCGATTGCAAGATCTACGCGTTGTGGAAGCGCAAGCTCCTCATCGATCGCGGCTTTCCCCGACAGGCGCTTTTGATGACCATTGTGCGCGACCTGGACGGCAACGGCCACACCGTTCTCACCGTGAAGACCGACCGCGGCGAGTTCATCCTCGACAACATGGTCGCCGAGATCCGCTCTTGGGAAGACACCGGCTACAAGTTCGTCAAGCGCCAGTCGCAGAGCGACCCCAACGTGTGGGTGTCCGTCGGCCCGGCCGGCGCCCGAAGCACGCTGGCTGGCCTGGGCTTCGCATTCAGAACGAACTGACAAGATGAACTGAGCGTCCTGCGCGCCCCGCCGCCGGTGGCGGTTGCCGGGATCACGGAGGTGGACGGATGCCGGCCGCAGCCTTTCTCGATCGCGACGGCGTGCTCAACGAGGATGCGGGCTATGTCGGCTCGGTCGAGCGGTTCCGCTGGATGCCGGATGCCGTGGCCGCAGTGGCCCTGCTGCGGCGCCGGGGCTTCCTGGTGTTCGTCGTCACCAACCAGTCCGGCGTCGCCCGCGGCTTCTTCAGCGAGGCGGACATCGAGAAGCTGCACGAGCACATGCGCAGGGATCTGCGGGCCGGCGGCACCTTCATCGACGCCTTCCGCGTGTGTCCCCATCATCCCCAAGCCCCCGTCGCGGCATACCGGCTGGATTGCGCCTGCCGCAAGCCGAAGCCGGGGCTGATCTTGTCCCTCATCGACGACTACGGCCTCGAACGGCGGGCCAGCTTCCTGATCGGGGACAAGC
Source organism: uncultured Beijerinckiaceae bacterium (assembly GCA_937863205.1). The sequence continues at coordinate 35,671 of CALMGA010000558.1, forward strand.
CAAGGGACATCGAGGCGGCGGAGCGGGCCGGCGTCGCCGCCCACCTGTTTGCCGGCGGCTCGCTTCTCGCCTTCGTCGACCGCCTCGGTCACGCGGCGGGCGGAGCGGGATGACGTCATCGCTCCCGCGGCCGGCGCCTTGCTGCGGCCGGATTCCGCTGCGCATTTTCGCCGCCAGGCCGCGCGGCAGGATCTTCTCGCGCCGTTCTTTTCCGTTTGCTAGGCGCCCGCCAGTGTCCGGCCGAGGTACACCGGCCGATACTTCCGCAAACAGCTGGCGGTACCCCACCCCGCATCGTCATTGCCGGGGTGACACAGTGCGAACAAAAGCACTAGTCAAATCAAAGCGGACCAATTAATGCTTGGTCAGTTGCGGGTTTAAGGAGTTCTGCGATGGCGTCGCCTACATTCAGTATCGTCGAAACGGGAACCTTCGAGGCCGCGGCCGAAATCGACATCGGCGGCAAGGAATACATCATCGACATCGACGTGAAGGAGATGGTGGAGGTCGAGAGCGTGTGCTTCGCCTCGGGAACCCTGATCCGCACGGTACGCGGCGACGTGGCTGTGGAAGATCTGTCAGTCGGCGACCTCGTCGTCACCGCCACCGACGAGCGTCGTCCCATCCGCTGGCTCGGCCATCGCACCGTCGATTGCCGCCGCCATGAAAACCAGCAGGCTGTTCTGCCCGTGCGCATCTCGGCCGGCGCCTTCGGACCCGGCCGGCCGGAGCGTGACCTTTACGTGTCGCCCGGACACTCGGTCTGCGTCACCGTTCTCGATGAGGTGCTGATCCCGGCCTCGACGCTGATCAACGGCGCCACGGTCGCCCAGGTCGAAGTCGACGAGGTGACCTACTGGCACGTCGAGCTCGACAGCCATGACATCCTCGTCGCCAACGGCCTGCCGGCCGAAAGCTTCAACGACGTCGGCAACCGCGCCTTTTTCGTGGAAAGCCAGATGGTGGCGCTTGACGTGCTGCCCGACGCCGCCGCGAACGCGATGGAGGCGACCTGTCGCCCCTTCGTCGACGGCGGCGCGGTGGTCGACGTTGTGCGCGAGCGCATGCGCCGGCGCGCCCAGGCTCTCGACTGGTCGTTCAGCAGCGCTCCGCTGGGCGGGCTGCACGTGGTGGCCGACGGCGCCCGCATCGAGCCGGATGCGAGCGGGCTGCATGCCCGCTTCGTCGTGCCGGCCTCCGCTCGGGAGGTGTGGCTCGTGTCGGATGCGTCGATCCCCTACGACCTCGGACTCAACGACGACAAGCGGACGCTCGGCGTCTGCGTTGCCGCCGTGTCGGCGAGCGATGGGCTCGACGTGCAGCGCACGCTCGACCTCGACGACCAGCTCCACGAGGGCTTCTATTCCCAGGAAGGGACGTCGCTTCACTGGACGAATGGCCGCGCGCGGCTGCCGGCCTCGCTGTGGGCCGATTGCCGGGCGGTGTTCTTCCTGCGCGTCGACCTCGCCATGACGTCGCCGCCGCGCTGGGTCGCGCCGTCGCATCCGGCCGCGGCGGCAAGGCTGCTGCAGGCGTCGGCCTGATCGCAGCTCGAACGCCGGCGTTCGAGCGCTGGCGTTCCGATGACATGGGGCGTCGACCGGTCCGCCGGCCGACGCCCCGCGAACGAATGGTGTGGGGATTCCGGGAGCGCAGCATGCAGGACCGGCTTGCGGCACAGCGGGCGCAGCTTGCCGCCCTGCGGGCGCGGTTCGGCGCTCCGCGGGCACGGTTCGACGCCCTGGTCGCCGGCACCCGCAGCCGCTTCGGCAACACGGCGCTGACGGCATTCCAGTGGATCATCTGCGCTCTGCTGGCGGTCATCGTGATCGCCGCCTGCCTCAGCCTGATCGGCCTTCGAAGCGGCGCAACGGAGCTTTCCGACGGCATCAGGGAGAACACGAGGGTACTTTCAACCCTGCACGCCGATGTTCTGAAAGGCTTCGCGGGCCTCGAGCAGAAGATCACCGACATGAACCAGAAGCTTTCCGACATCGCGGTGGAGATCGACGACACGCTGTTGGCGCAAAAGGCCCCCAACCGCGCGTCCGAGCCGAAGGGCGGTGCTCGCAAGGCGTCGTCCCGCGCCGGACGCGGATCAAGAGATTTGACCGTGCGCCGCGGGCGGGAGCGCTA
>CALMGA010000559.1:0-885 GCA_937863205.1 uncultured Beijerinckiaceae bacterium
CCGCTGACCTGTGCGGAACTATGGGTCGGTAGAGCTGAAGCGCAGGTCAGCAGGAAAAGAACGGCAATCTTCTTCATGGGATACCTTTCGAGTAGGGAAGTCGCTAATAGAGCTTGAAGGCGGCCGACAGAACGATGTTGACCTGACGGTAACTGTTTGTTGCCGTCGCGGTGAAGAGACCCTTCAACTTGAAGGTCGTTTTAAGCTCCTCGGAGTCGTAGGCCAGAACCGGACCGACGGAGATGCGAGAGAACTTGTTTCCGTTGGGCGTCTGCTGCAGACCGGTGGCGGTGATATCGCTATTGGTCTGTTGCGCGTAGGCGCCGGCCACGCCGCCTTGGAATTTTCCGTAGCGCTCCGTGGCGGCGAAGTCGATATCGAAGATGTTGCCGCTCTGCACGCCGCTGGCGGGATTGCGGGCGACGGCATCGAAGAAGATGCGGGTGCTGATTTCGGTTCCGTCGGCGCCGGGCAAGGCGACGTTCGGACCCGTCAGGTAGGTGAAGGCAGCGGACGGGATGGCAATGAAGGCGTGCTTCCCGGTGGTTGGAAAAGCACCGAAGGTGTACTCGCCGATCGGGAACTCCGCGCCCAGACCAAAGGCGAAGGTCAGTCCATAGCGCAGCTTTTCGTTGTGTCCGGGCTTGGCTCCGAACAGGCCTAGATAGCGGCTTGCAAAGAAAAGGTCGCCGAAGCTGTCGAGAAAACCGTCGGCCCTGCCGGAAAGATGCCTAGGTCCAGCCTGGAGCCCTTGCCATTCTTCGGCATAGACGAGCTGGAAGGACGAAGCGACGGTAAAACCGAGCGGCTTGAAAGGATAAACATAAAGCAGTCCGCCACCTTCCCCGATCGCGGTAAAGTAGGCGGGATTGCTCGTCTTCGAAT
>CALMGA010000559.1:895-3124 GCA_937863205.1 uncultured Beijerinckiaceae bacterium
ATCCCCACGAGCGCCGCGTAGATGCCGGTCGTCGGGGGCAGATAGGCGGACCGTATGTCGGTGCCACCGATGGGACCGCCGAAGATGCCGCCCTCTACAGCCCCGGCTTGCGTCGAAGCAAAATCAATCGAAATCAGCGCGGCCGTCGAACACAGAAGGTTGCGACATGTCTTCCAAGCTCGCTTCTTTCTTGATGGCTGCACGAGCGATGACTGCTCTTTGAACCCCAAGTAGCATTTCATAACTACCCCCGAATCACCCGTTCCACGAGGTTGATCTCGCAGACATCTACTATCTGTTATCTACTCGCCTCGAATGACATCGAATAACGAAGCCGACCTGAACGTAAATTCAGGCCGAACTTTCGCAATCGGACTCGCTCGAGTGTTTCGTTGGAAGGGTTTAACCATCAGCGATGAAGACATTAAAAAAGTGTTCTCAATATCAAACAAGTGTTCATTTAAGAACACTAGAGATACTTGGCTGCTATCATGACAATTTCATGCAAATATGCCCGTATTTTAGGCAGAATTCGTCACTCTCGATAGACCAGCCATCCGTAGGCAATATTGCGTGACAAGAAGGCAACACTTTTGCGGGTGGACGAGCGTCGCCAATCACAAGGGAATGCATGAAAATCGCAAGTCGCTCAGGTCAGACCGCATTGTGAACCGCTTATCAGTCCTCCCGATCAACGCCGGATGACATTCCACCAGCACTCATCTTTATAAAACACATCGGACTGCTTGGGTTTGCGTCCTGCGACCATCGCCAGTCACCTTCGTCATCGTCGAAAGCGCACCGGAAGTCAGCGTCCCCACCTCCACCGGCATTGCCCGGTCCCGACGGGCGAACGACCCTATCCGACGACGCTTTCGAACTCTCTCGGCTATGCTGTATCCCTCAAGACACCGCGATCGTGGTTGTGGCGCTCCCATGGAGAGTCCAGCCTGCGGCGCATCTTTCGACGGCGAAGCTTCCATAGGCTGGCAGGATCAGAACGTAATATATGAACGCCTCTGGATGATCTCTCGAGCCAGGCTGAAGCCTGCGGTGAGAGAAGTCTTGGGATTGGTCGGTGACGGACGTCCCTCCAAGCGGATCACGTAATCCGTGCAGGCCGAGCGGACCGCGAGTTCGTGAACATTGCGCTCGATGGACGGATCAGCCACCAGTCGTACCGTTGTACGCTCGAAGCTGCCGCAGGCCAGCGCCACGGTGGCGGCGACGTTGGCGTTTTGGGGGAACTCCAGAGCGGCGCGACGCGCGTCGCCCTCGAAGAACGTGACGGCCTGATCGATCGAGGTCAGGTCCAGCATGTCTTCCGCTTTGGTTCCGCGCCACGCACCGGGCGGCTTGCGTCCGGTGTAGACGACCTCATCGAAACCAGCGAGCCGAGCCGCCGAGAGGATGTCGATACCGCCAATGGCACCGGTCGAGACGACCAACCGCGAACCGCCGGCCAGCGCGGCGGCGCTGACCTCCTTGCGCAGGGGCTCGTCTGCCAGGGCTCCGGTCGAGACGGCGAGGAAATCGATACCGGCCGCGAGAACCGCAGCGCAATGCTGGCGCACGGCGGCATGACCGGCGCACTCAACGACGAGATCCGGCCAACCTCCCAGGAAAGTGTCCCGATCGGTATGAACCTCGACGCGTTCCGCAATCGCACGGCCCAGGGTCGCGGCGAGTGCCTCGCCGTCACTGACGAACTCGGCCAAAACGAGAAGGGACAGGTGCTCGAGCAAGCCATTCTTCTCGGAAGCCAGCGCTTCGAGCACAGTGCGCGCCATGGCGCCCGCTCCGATCAAGCCCAAACGTTGCAGAGGCAATCGACCCTCCCGGTCTCATTTGAACAAATTGTTCAGACATTTGTCGCGATGATAGACCCGATGTAAGACGTAGGGCCCGTCGGTCTTGCAGTCAGTGGCCTTGCAGTCAGCCGCGACGAGTCACGATTCTCGTCATCGACACCTTGGAAAGTTCACCCGCCCTCCGCGGCGGCGCGGTTGAGACGATCTGAGTTTAGGAGACTCTTCGAGAGGCTTGGGCGATCATCCCCGCCGTGGAGTTCGGCGACGGTCCCATCCCGCTGTGGAGCCAATCCGCCCTCACGTGCCGGGCGGCAAGGAAGCCGCGGAGCGCCGGATGCCAAGCGCCGACAGGCCGGCGCGATATCGGATCACAGCAGCAAAAAGCGATGTCTCCGCGCCGGACCTCCGTAATGCCCAG
>CALMGA010000559.1:3134-3632 GCA_937863205.1 uncultured Beijerinckiaceae bacterium
GGCGGCCGTCGGCGAGGAAGTCGGCGAGGGCGCCGGACATGCCGGCGGGGAGGGGATAAGCGTGGTCGAGGGGGAAACCCGCCTTGAGAAGGGCCGTGCTGAAGGCGTCCTTCGGCCGCTTGGCCTCGGCGAGGTCGGCCACGCCGACGGCGAGGGCGTCGGGGACGATGATGACGCCGTCGTCGTCGGCGAGCACCCAATCGCCGGGGATCACGAGGACGCCACCGCATTGAACCGCGCAATCCGCCTCGTCGGGGATCAAGCGGCCGGCGAAGGACGCCGGATGGCTCGACCTGGCGAAAACAGGGACGCGACCGCTCCTGAGGGTCGCCAAGTCCCTCACCGAACCGTCCACCACGACCGCCGCGACGCCCAAAGCCTCGAAGCGAGCGAACATCATGTCTCCGAGCGCTGCGGCCCGGTTCGTCCCCATCGCGTCCACGACGAGCGCGTCGCCGGGGCGCAGGCTGTCGTAAAGGTCGCGGTTGACCCGGCGCG
>CALMGA010000560.1 GCA_937863205.1 uncultured Beijerinckiaceae bacterium
CGTTGGCCCCGATCCACACGAGAAGAAGCGGCAGCAAACCGATCCACCACTTGCCGGGATGCTGGGTCATATCTCGCCTTTTCCGGATCGAAGCACCCGGCGACGCCGGGGAAGGGGCATGGCGCCACGCGGCGAGCCTGTCGCGCCCGGCCGTGTCGAGCTATGCCTCAGCCATGGAACGGCCGAACCCACGAAAAGCTCCGACGCCGCTGCATCAGGCCCCGACGCGCCGGGCCGTGCTCGCCGGCGGCACACTGGCCTTGCTGCTGCAGGGGCCGGTGGCGGCAGCGGAAGCACCCACCTACCTCGCCCACCCGCCCATCGTTGCGTCGAGGCGGCCCCCACTGCTCGTGCTGCTGCACGGCAGCGGCGCCGACGAGCGCGACATGATCGGGCTGTGGTCGCAGTTGCCGCGCGCCTTCGCGGTGGTGTCGCCCCGCGCGCCCTTCGGCGGAGGCGGCGGATATCGCTGGTATCGCACGGGCGCCGGCCAGGACGCCGACATCGCCGCGAGCCTGCGTCTCATCGACCTCGTGATCGATCATGCCGTCGGGCGCTTCAACGCCGATCCCGGCCGTGTCTTCATCGGCGGCTTCAGTCAGGGAGCGGTGATGACCTACGAGGCGGCGCTGCGCCGGCCCGGGCGCTTCCGTGGCGCGGCCGCGCTGTCGGGAACGCTGTTCCCGTCGGCGCGCGCGGCGGCGGCAAGGGATGGCGCGCACACCCCGTTCTTCATCGCCCACGGTACGGCCGACGCCCGCATCCCCTTCGCCAGCGCCACGGCGGCCGAGGCGGCGCTGGCCGGGCTCGGCGTTCCCGTGGCCTTCCACAGCTATCCCGGCCTCGGGCACGGCACGTCCAACGCCGAGATCGCCGACCTCGACGCCTGGCTCGCCGCCCGCCTCGCGGGTTGAGCCGCTATTCCGCCGGCGCGCCCAAGCCCAAAGCTTCTTCCATCTGGCTGCGGCGGACCTTGCCGCCGAACACCTTGCGCACGGTGACATAGAATACCGGCGTGAAGATCAGGCCGAAGCCGGTGACGCCGAGCATGCCGGAGAACACGGTGGTGCCCAGCGTTTGCCGCATCTCCGAACCGGCGCCGGTGGCGATCAGCAGGGGGATCACGCCGAGGATGAAGGCGAAAGACGTCATCAGGATCGGCCGGAGCCGGGTCCGCGCCGCGCCCACGGCGGCGGCGGCCGGCGTGTCGCCGCCCTCTTCCGCCTGCTTGGCGAATTCCACGATCAGGATGGCGTTCTTGGCGGCCAGGCCGACCAGCACCACGAAGCCGACCTGGGCCAGGATGTCGACGTTCATCTGCCGCATGATCAGGCCGGTGACCGCCGCCAGAAGGCACATCGGCACGATCAGCACCACCGACAGCGGCAGCGTCAGGCTCTCGTACTGGGCGGCGAGCACCAGGAAGACGAAGAACACCGACGCGCCGAAGATCAGCAGCGTGGTGTTGGCGGCCGTTGTCTGCTGGTAGGCGAGGTCGGTCCACTCGTAGCCCATCCCCAGCGGCAGGCGCTCGGCGGCGAGCTTGGCCATCACCTGGAGGCCGTAGCTCGACGCGTAGCCCGGCGCCGTGCCGCCCTGCACTTCCGCCGCCGGGAACAGGTTGTAGCGCGGCACGCGGTAGGGGTCGGACGTCCGGTGCAGCTTCGCCACCGAGCCGATCGGCACCATCGCGCCGGCGGCGTTGCGCGTCTTCAGGTGCGACACGTCCTCGATCGTGTTGCGGAAGCGCCCGTCGGCCTGGGCCAGCACCTCGTAGGTGCGGCCGAGATAGTTGAAGTCGTTGACATAGGCCGAGCCGAGGTAGGTCTGCATGGTGTCGAACACCGCTTGCGGCGAGATGCCGAGCTTTTCCGCCCGCTCGCGGTCGATGTCGGCGTAGATCGACGGCGTGCCGGTGGAGAAGGGCGTGAACAGCTGCGCCATGCCCGGCACCTTGCCCGCCTCTGCGATCAGGTCCTGGGCGGCGGCGGCGAGGGCGCGCGACCCGAGGTTGTTCTGGTCCTCGAGGTACATCTTGAAGCCGCCGGCCGTGCCCAGGCCCGGCACCGGCGGCGGCGGGATGGTGATGATGAAGGCATCCTGGATCCTGCCGAGCCTGCCGTAGATCTGGCCGAGGATCTGGTGAAGGGTGATGCCCTTGGCGACGCGCTCCTCGAAGGGGTCGAGGGCGACGAAGATGGCGCCGGCGTTGGAGGCCTGGGTGAAGGTGGCGCCGTCGAAGCCGGCGAAGGCGACCTCGTGGGCGACGCCGGGGATGGACTTCAACGCCTCGCTCGCCTCGCGGATCACCGCATCGGTGCGCCCCAGGGCGGCGCCGGGGGGCAATTGCACCACGGTGATGAGGTAGCCGAGGTCCTGGTCGGGGATGAAGCCGGTGGGCGCGCGGAAGAACTGGAAGCCGGTGAGGCCGATCAGCCCGGCATACACGATGAGCACCAGCGCGGCGAGGCGCACGAGGCGCCCGACCAGGCGGCCGTAGCTGTCGGACGCCCAGGTGAAGACGCGGTTGAAGCCGTTGAAGAAGGCGAACAGCGGGCGCGCGATCAACGGCGGCTTCGCGTGATTGTCAGCATGCGGCTTGAACAGCAGGGCGCACAGCGCCGGCGACAGCGTCAGCGAAACGAAGGCCGAAACGATGGTGGAGGCGGCGATGGTGACGGCGAACTGCCGGAAGAACTGACCCGATATGCCGGAAATAAAGGCCGAGGGCACGAACACCGCGCACAAGGTCAAGGCGATGGCGATCAGGGCGCCGCCGACCTGGTCCATGGTGGCGTGCGCCGCCTCGCGGGGCCCGAGGCCGGCGCTCATGTTGCGCTCGACGTTCTCCACCACCACGATGGCGTCGTCGACCACGATGCCCACCGCCAGCACCAGGCCGAACAGGCTGAGGTTGTTGAGCGACAAACCAAAGGCGGCAAGCACGGTGAAGGTGCCCACCAGCGAGATCGGGATGGCGACGATGGGGATGATCGACGCCCGCCACGTTTGCAGGAACACGATCACCACCACCACTACGAGGCCGATCGCCTCCAGGATGGTCATCAGCACCTCGTGCACGGATTGCGAGATGAAGATGGTGGTGTCGTAGACGATGTCGTACTTCAGGCCGGGCGGGAACTGCTTTGCGAGGCCGGCCATCGCGGCGCGCAGGCCCTCGGCGGCCGACAGCGCGTTGGATCCCGGCTGCTGGTAGACGAGCAGCGGCACGGCGTTGCGCCCGTCGAGGTAGCCGTTGGCGCCGTAGTTCAGGCCGCCCAGCTCGACATAGCCGATGTCGCGTACGCGGGTGACGCGGCCGGCCGCGTCGGCCTTGACGATGATGTCGGCGAACTGCTCGGGCCTGGTGAGACGACCCAGCGTCTTGATGTTGAGCTGGAAGGCGCCGGGGCGCGGCACGGGGGGCTGGTCGAGCACGCCGGCCGACACCTGCACGTTCTGCTGCTGCAGTGCGGCGACGATCTCGCCGGCCGTGAGGTTGCGCGCCGCCGCCTTGTCGGGATCGAGCCAGATGCGCATGGCGTAGTCGTGCGAGCCGAACACGGTGACGTCGCCGACCCCCTCCTGGCGCAGCAGCTGGTCGCGCAGGTGCAGGGTGGCGTAGTTCGACATGTAGAGCTGGTCGCGCGAGCCGTCGGGCGAGATGAGGTGGATCACCAGCATCAGGTCCGGCGAGGACTTCTTCACGGTAACGCCGAGGCGCTGCACGGTGTCGGGCAGGCGCGGCGTGGCGATGGCGACGCGGTTCTGGGTCAGCACCTGGGCGGTGTCGAGGTTGGTGCCGATGCGAAAGGTGACGGTGATGAGCAGGTTGCCGTCGCCCGTCGCCTGCGAGGAGAAGTACAGCATGTTCTCGACGCCATTGATCTGCTCCTCGATGGGCGTGGCGACGGTTTCCGCCACCACGGCGGCGGACGCGCCGGGATAGCTCGTGGTGACCTGGATCGTGGGCGGCGCGATCTCGGGATACTGCGCGATCGGCAGGCCGATGTAGGCGACCGCGCCGATGATGGTGATGAAGAGGCTCACCACCACCGCGAAGATCGGTCGATCGATGAAGAAGTGCGACAGGCGCATCAATCTATCCGGGTTTGGATCGGATCAGGGGTTCGACGACGGACTCAACCGCGGATCGGGGTCAGCACTTCGGGATCAGCACTTCGGGATCAGCACTTCGGGATCAGCCCTGGTCCGGCTGCACGGCGATCGTGCCGTCCTTGGGGCTGACCTTGCCGCCGGGGCGGGCGAACATCAGGCCGTTGATGATGACCCTGTCGCCTCCGGCAAGGCCGCGCTTGATGATGCGCAGATCGCCGACCGGCTCGCCGATCTCGACCGCCTTGGGCACCACCGTACCGTCTTTGTCGACCGTCATCACGAGGGTGCGGGACTGGTCGGTGGACAGGGACGCGTCGGGCACCAGCAACGTGTCGGCCTCGCCGGCGGTGGGCACGCGCAGGCGGGCGAAGGTGCCCGACGCGATGAACAGGTCGGCATTGGGCACGGTCGCCCGCGCGTGCAGCGTGCCCGACGAGCGGTCCATCTCGTTGTCGAGGAAGTCGAGGCTGCCCTTGTGCTTCCAGCCGGTCTCGTCGGAGAGCGCGATCTCCACCGTGCGGTCGATGTCGCGGCCGGCACCGGGCTGGCTTCGCGCCCCTTGCAGGAAGCGCTGGTAGGCGATGTAGTCGCCCTCGCCCATGTCGAAGTCGAGGTAGATCGGATCCTCGGACACGACGGTGGTGAGCAGCGTCGTCGCGCCGCCGCCCGCCGTGCCGCCGCCGCCGACGATGAGGTTGCCGACCGACACCCGGCGCATGGAAATGCGCCCGGAGATCGGCGACACGATGCGGGTCCATTCCATGTTGAGTTCGGCCGAGCGCACGGCCGCCTTGGCCTGATCGAGCGCCGCTTCGGCGGCATGCTGCTGCTGGGTCCGCTGGTCCAGCGTTTCGCGCGAAGCGAAGTCGGAGCGGATCAGGCTGGAGGTGCGCGACAGCTCCTTGCCGGCGAGATCGAGCGAGGCCTGGGCGGTGCCGAGCTGCGCGCGGGCGTTCTGCAGGGCGATGTCGTAGGGGCGCTGGTCGATGTCGAACAGCAGGTCGCCCTTCTTCACGAGCTGGCCGTCCTTGAAGTGGATGGCGGTGAGGTAGCCGCTGACCTGGGCGCGGATCTCGACCCGGTCCACGGCGGAGAACTGGCCGGTGAAGGTGGTGAAGGTGGCGAGCCGACGCCGCAGCGGCTGGCTGACGGTCACGGCCGGCGGCGCCATCGCCATTGGCGGGGCGCTCGGTACCGGCTGCAGCACGCCGCGCGCGACCACGGCGGCCAGCGCCAGCAGCGTCAGCAGGCCGAGTGTCCGGATGATCGTGCGGCCCGTGCGTCGGCGCGGGGGGCGCGCCGGTGCGCCGGCCCTTGTGCGCGCCATCGTACCCGTTGATCCTTGCATGGAACCGCCATCCGCTGTGGACCGGCTGCGGCCGGTCGTTGTTGCAGCGCCGTTTCGAGCACTCACGCTGAGCTAACCGCCGGCATCGTCCGCATTCTCCGGCCAGGCGCGCATCGCCAGCCCGGCCGAGCGCTGCAGCGAAGCGCGCGAGGCCCCCGCCGCCGCCTGCACGGCGAGACCGGCGGCGACCGTCATCACGAAGCCGGCGAGGTCGGCCGGATTCGCGCTCGCCGGCAGGTCGCCTTCGGCCTGCGCCGCCTCCAGGCGGCGGCGCAGCGCGGTTTCAAAGGCGGCGCGGCGCTTCACCACCTCCGCCTTCACCGGATCGGCCGCCGCCGAGCAGGCCAGCGCCCCATTGGTGCTCATGCAGCCCGGGGGCCGATCGGCCTTGGTGCCGGCCTCGACGAGGCCGTCCAGGATGCGCGCGACAGCCACCCGCGCCGAGCGCTCGTCCAGCGCTTCGCGCATGAAGCCGACGTACTTGCGGTCGTAAAGGTCGAGCGCCTTGCCGAACAGTTCTTCCTTGTTGCCGAAGGTCGCGTAAAGGCTCGGCCGCGTGATCCCCATCGCGGCGGTGAGATCGCTGAGCGAGGCGCCCTCGAAGCCGTGGCGCCAGAACACGGTCAGCGCCTTTTCCAGCGCGGCATCCGGGCAGAACTCGCGCGGCCGGCCCATGTCGCCCTCAGCCAGTCGCCCTCAAACGCCGGCCCGCTGCTCGATCGCGTCGACCCGACCGGGGTAGAAGGCGAGGTGGTCGCGGATGGAGATCACCGACTCGAAGGGTGCTTCATAGGTCCAGGCCGCGTTGTTCGAGCGCCGGCCGTCCACCGTGATGCTGAAATAGGAGCAGGCGCCCTTGTGCGGGCAGGTGGTCGTGTGCTCGCTGCGCTCAAGCATCGACATGTCGATGTCCGAGCGCGGGATGTAGAGCACCGGCGGGTAGTCGCCCTCGCGCAGCACGAGCGCATCGCGCGTGTCGGCGACGACCTTGCTGGCATAGGACACGACCACGCGGTTGGGGTTGGGCTCGATCGCGATGCGGCGGTCGTCGCCGGGCCGGCCGGCGATCCGCATGCCGTCGATGGTTGAAGCGTTCATGGTGGGTGCTCCCGCCGGGCCGGCCGCGCTCGGGCGAGCCGGCTGATTTGCAACTGCTTGGCAGGGTATCCCGCTCGACCCGCTCACCGCAAGCGTTTTCTATACCGAACGGTAGGGTCTCGATGCGATCGACCGATGGCGGCACTCGTGAGTTGTGAGATCGACCATGTCGGGACATGCACGCGACGGGTGTTCGCGCACCCGCTCAGGGCAACGCGAACGGGCGCGCCCTCCTGGCGTTGGCGATGTGGGCCGGTAGCGTGAGGAGGACATGATGGGCGACGAGATGCGGCACCCTGGGTCCGCCGGCGATCTCGACGGCAGCGTCACGGAGCGATCGGCCGACGAGGGCGCCGTGCGCTGCCGCATCGAAGGGGCGATCGCCCACCTCGTCTTCGACCGCCCGCACGCCCGCAACTCGATGACGTGGCGCATGTACCGGGAGCTGGCCGAGGGTCTCGCCCGGATCGAGGCCGATCCGGCGGTCCGCCTTGCCATTCTGCGCGGCGCCGGAGGCCAGGCCTTCATCGCCGGCACGGCCATCGAGCAGTTCGCGGCCTTCGCCGACGGCGACGACGGCGTCGCCTACGAGGGTCGCATCGAGGCCTGCCTCGACGCCTTGGAGCGCGTCCGCGTGCCGACCCTGGCGGTGGTGGAAGGCATGGCGGTGGGCGGCGGCCTCGTGATCGCCAGCGCCTGCGACCTGCGCATCGCCACCGCCGGAGCGCGCTTCGGCGTGCCGATCGCCCGCACGCTCGGCAACTGCCTGTCGCCGGACAACCTGCGCCGCCTCACCGCGGCGCTGGGCGCGAGCACCGTGCGGCGCATGCTGCTGCTGGCGGAGATGCCCACCGCCGAGGCGCTAGCGCCGCTCGGCTACTTCGCGGCCGTGGTTGCGCCCGACGACCTCGATGCGGCGGTCGTTGGCATTCGCGACCGCCTGCTCGCCAACGCGCCGCTGACGCTGCACGCAACCCGCGCCATGCTGCGCGCGCTCGCCGCCGATCCCAGCGCCGACTGCCCGGAGCTGATCCGTGCGGTCTACGGCAGTCGCGACTTCGCGGAAGGCGTGCAGGCGTTCATCGCCAAACGCCCGGCGAACTGGTCGGGGAGCTGAGGCCTAAAGCGTCGGACCGACTATCGGATCCGGTCCGACGCTTTCACCTCCTGTGACGCATCGGAGTCATCCGAAAACCGCTGCGCACTTTTCGGTCCGATGCTTTAGCGCTCACGCCGCTTCCAGCCGCACCGGTTCCAGCCGATGCAGAACGAAGCCGTCCGCGCCGATCGCCCGCCCGGCGACCTCGACGAGATGTTCGTGGTGGGTGAACACCAGGATCTGCAGCGTCTGCGAGGCGGCCCGCAGCACCCGCAGCATGGCGGCGGCGCGGGCGTCGTCGGCGGTGATGAGGAGGTCGTCGCACACCAGCGGCAGCACAGCCGCTCGGTTAACCCCTGATGTGCCGAGCTGCAGCGCTCCCAGGCGCAGCGCCAGGAAGAGCTGGTCGCGGGTGCCCTCGCTCAAACCCTCGACGCCGACGCGGCTGCCGTCGGCGCGCGCGGCGACGATGCGGGCCTTGTCGTCGTCGCCGTAATCCAGGGCGAGGCCGGCGAAGGCACCCTCGGTGACCTGGGAGAACAACGAGCCGGCCTGGGCCAGCAGCGGCGCCTGCGAGCTGGCGCGGTGGCGCTCGATCAGCCAGCGCAGCAAGGCGGCACCGGCCGACGCCTCGACGTAACGCTCGGCCGCCGCCGCCAGCGCTGTCTGCGTCTCGGCCACATCCTGCCGGGCCTCGGCGGCGAGCGACTGCCCGGCCACGCGATCCAGCTCGCCCTGCACCTCGGCGAGCGCGAAGC
>CALMGA010000561.1 GCA_937863205.1 uncultured Beijerinckiaceae bacterium
CCGCGTCGGCGGCTACCACATCGCTTGCCTGACGCCGCAGGCCGCAGCGGTCGGCCGCGATAATCTCGCTCGGCTGCTGGTCGGCTCGGAAGGCACGCTGGCGATCTCGGAAGCGCTGCTGCTGCAGCTGTCGCCGATCAAGCCGCGCAAGGTGGTCGGCATTTGCCAGTTCCCGTCCTTTCGCGCGGCGATGGAGGCGACGCAGCACCTCGTCGCCCTCGATCCCGAAGCGGTCGAGCTCGTCGACCGGACCATGATCGACCTCGGCCGCGGCATCCCGATCTACCGCGCCACCCTCGACCGCATGGTGCGGGGCGAACCTCAGGCCCTGCTGCTGGTCGAGTTCCACGGCGAGGACGACCGCTGGCTTGCCTCCAGGCTCGCCGCGCTGGACGAGGCGATGGCCGACATCGGCCATCCCGACGCGGTGGTGCGGGCGACCGACGCGGCCTTCCAGTCGGCCATCGCCGAGGTGCGCGAAGCAGGCCTCAACATCATGATGTCGATGAAGGGGTCGGGCAAGCCGATCTCGTTCATCGAGGACTGCGCGGTCGACCTCGCCGATCTTGCCGACTACACCGAGCGCCTGAACGCCGTCTTCGCCCGTCACGGCACGGCGCCGACGTATTACGCCCACGCGTCCGTCGGCTGCCTGCACGTGCGCCCGGTGCTCAACCTGAAGCAGGACGCCGACGTGCGCGCGATGCGCTCCATCGCGGAACAATGCTTCGACCTCGTGCGCGAATACAAGGGCAGCCATTCCGGCGAGCACGGCGACGGCATCATCCGCTCGGAGTTCATCGAGTCGATGTTCGGGTCGAGGATCACCCGCGCGATGGAGGAAGTGAAGGACGCCTTCGATCCCGCAGGCACGCTCAACCCCGGGCGGATCGTGCGCCCGCCGCGGATGGACGACCGCAGCCTGTTCCGCTACGCGCCGGACTATCATGCCGCCGAGCTGACGCCGCGCCTCGATTGGTCGGAATGGCCGGGGCCGCAGGGCGGCCTGCTCAACGCCGTCGAGATGTGCAACAACAACGGCACCTGCCGCAACTTTGACGCCGGCGTGATGTGCCCGTCCTATCGCATAACCCGCGACGAGCGGCACCTGACGCGCGGCCGCGCCAACACGCTGCGCCTCGCCCTCACCGGGCAGCTCGGCGGCGGCGATGCCCTCGCCGGCGACGACGTGGCCGAGGCGATGAAGCTGTGCGTCTCCTGCAAGGCGTGCCGGCGCGAGTGCCCGATGGGCGTCGACATGTCCAAGATGAAGATCGAGGCCGCCGCAGCCCGCGCGGCCGCGCGTGGCATCAGCCTGCGCGACCGTTTGGTCGCCGAGCTGCCGCGCTACGCGCCGATTGCCGCGCGGCTGGCCCCGCTGGCCAACCTGCGCAACCGCAGCCCGCTGCTGCGCCGCCTGATGGAGCGAACGATCGGCGTCGCCGCCTCGCGCCCGCTGCCGGTCTTCCGCCGCGACCCGTTCCGCGACGGCGAACTTCCCCGTGCGAGCGGCGCCAGCGGCGAGGTGATCCTTTTCGCCGACACCTTCAACCGCACCTACGAGCCGGAGAACCTGCGCGCCGCCGTGCGCGTGCTCTACGGCTTCGGCTTCAAGGCGGTGGCGCCGAACGCGAGCGGCCGGCCGCTGTGCTGCGGCCGCACCTACCTCGCCGCCGGCCTCGTCGACCGGGCCCGCGCCGAGGCCCGGCGCACGATGGCGGCGCTGGCCGGTCAAGGGCTCGCCGACGACACGCCGGTGGTCGGGCTGGAGCCATCCTGCCTGATGACGCTGCGCGACGAGTTCGGCTCGCTGCTGCCGGGCACCGAGGCGACCGCATTGAAAGGGCGGGCCAAGCTGCTCAGCGAGTTTCTCGTCGCCTCCGGTGCCAAGCCGGTTTCCGGGGCGAACCTGCGCCTCGATGGCACGGCTCACGTCCACGGCCATTGCCACCAGAAGGCCTTCGCCGCATGGCCGGCGCAGCTTCAGGCGCTGGGCGCCATCGCCGGCCTCGACGTCAAGCCGATACAGTCGTCGTGCTGCGGCATGGCCGGCGCCTTCGGCTACCAGAGGGAAACGCTGGAGGCGTCGAAGGCGATGGCCGAGGCTTCGCTGATGCCGGCCGTGCGCGCCGCCCCCGCCGCCGATCTGATCGTGGCCGACGGCACCTCGTGCCGCCACCAGATCGCCGATCTCGCCGGCCGCGAAGCGCTGCACTCCGTGCACGTGCTGGACCGGGCGCTCGGCGGCGGCTGACCCGCTGGAATGCGTCCCGCACGGGAGAGGTGAGCGCGCCCCTTTGCAGTCGGCTCATCCCTGCGCTAGCTGTGCCCGACCGGAGCGGGGATCGCCGACCCTTGATGCAGACCATGACCACGGGCGATGGCGTCGACCTCGCCTATCTCGTCGAGCCGCCCGCGGCGGCGGATCGCGGCGAGCCCATCGTGCTGATCCACGGCTTCGCGTCGAGCCACGCGGTGAACTGGGTCTTCCCGCAGTGGGTGCAGGCGCTGACGGCGGCCGGACGCACCACCATCCTCTACGACGTGCGCGGCCACGGGCGCTCGGCCAAGCTCTACGACCCGGCCGCCTACACCATGGACAAGCTCTCGGCCGACGCGCTGGCGCTGCTCGATCACCTCGGGCACAGGCGCCTCGACGTGATGGGGTACTCGATGGGCGCGCGCATCGGCGCTTATCTGCAGCGCCGCGCGCCGGAGCGGGTGCGCTCGCTCGTGCTGGGCGGCCTGGGCTACAGCCTCGTCGAGGGCGGCACCCTGCCTATGGGCATCGCCGACGCGATGGACGCGCCCTCGCTGGACAGCCTCACCGACCCGAACCAGCGCCTGTTCCGCGCCTTCGCCGACGCCACCCGTTCGGACCGGCGGGCGCTCTCCGCCTGCATCCGCGGCGCCCGCCAGCTGATGCCGGCCGACGAGGTCGGCGCCATCGGCTGCCCCGCGCTGGTGGCAGTGGGCACGCTTGACGACATCGCCGGCGACCCGCAAGCGCTGGCCGACCTGCTGCCGGACGCGCGCGTGCTCCACATCGAGGGGCGCGACCACAACCGGGCGGTCGGCGACCGCAGCTACAAGGAGGCCGTGCTGCGCTTCCTCGCAGAACGTCGATGATCCTCCTATATCGATCGGGGACTGGCGGGACGGCGGCGCCCGGTCCGCGCCGCATCCGGCCCGCTTCCGGGCGGCATGCGCAAGGGGTGAACATTTGATCGGCATGGGAAGCCAGGGCGCCAAGATCGTGACGTTGCACGGAGCTGATCCGGTTCTCGCGCGCTTGACCGTTGAAGCGGAGGAGGTGATCCGCCGCGAGCCGGAACTTGCCGGCTTCATGTACTCCACGATCCTCAACCACGACACGCTGGAAAGCGCGGTCATCCACCGCGTCGCCGCGCGGCTGTCGCACCAGGACGTGCCCGGCGACCTGATCCGGCAGGCCTACGCCGACGTGGTGGCCGGCGATCCGGCCTTCGCCGACGCCTTCCACGCCGACCTCATCGCCGTGGTCGACCGCGACCCGGCCTGCACTCGGCTGATCGAGCCGATTCTGTACTTCAAGGGCTTCCACGCGATTCAGGCGCACCGTCTCTCCCATGCCCTTTGGAAGGCCGGCCGGCACGACTTCGCCTTCTACCTGCAGAGCCGGTCCTCGGCGGTGTTCCAGACCGACATCCATCCCGCGGCGCGGATCGGCAAGGGTGTCTTCCTCGACCATGCCACCGGGCTGGTCGTCGGCTCGACCGCGCTGATCGAGGACAACGTGTCGATGCTGCAGGACGTGACGCTGGGCGGCACCGGCAAGGAGGTCGGCGACCGCCATCCCAAGGTGCGCCACGGCGTGCTGATCGGCGCCGGCGCCAAGATCCTCGGCAACATCGAGGTCGGCCATTGCGCCCGCATCGCCGCCGGCTCCGTGGTGCTGCACCCCGTGCCCAACAACAAGACCGTGGCCGGCGTGCCGGCCCGCATCGTGGGCGAGGCCGGCTGCGCCGAGCCGGCCCGGACCATGGACCAGATCCTCGCCGCCAAGCCGACGCTGGAAGCGCTGCAGGGCCGGGTGGTGATCGAGCCGGGACGGTAGCGCGAACGGCGGCCGCGCCTTGGCTTCGAGCAGGCGCACGGTGGACCACATCCGCGAGCAGGCGGCCGGCGCCGGCACGGTCACGACGCGCCCGATGTTCGGCGAATACGCGCTGTACTGCGACGGCAGGCTCGTCGCCCTGATCTGCGACGACCGGCTGTTCCTCAAGCCGACCGCCGCCGGGCGCCGACTTCTCGATCCGGTTGAGGAGGCACCGCCCTACCCCGGCGCCAAGCCCTTCCTCGTGGTTTCGGCGGAGCTTTGGGATGAGGCCGACCGGCTGGCCGAGCTGGTCCGGGCCTCGGCCGCCGAGCTGCCCCCGCCTAAAACCAAACGTCGCTGTTGAAGGATCCCGACCCATGGCCGCCAGCGGCTTGCCGTTCGACGACATCCGCGAACTCCTCGCCCTGCTGCCGGACGCCTCCGCCCAGGCGGAGCAGGACGTGCGGGAGCGTCAGGCGAGCCTGACGAAGCCGCCGGGATCGCTCGGCCGGCTCGACGAGGCGGTGGTGTTCCTCGCTCGCTGGCAGAACAAGGGGCTGCCGACGATCGACCGGCCGCAGGTCGCCATCTTCGCCGGCAATCACGGCGTGGTCGCGCGCGGCGTCTCCGCCTACCCCGCCTCCGTCACCCGCGCGATGCTGGAAAACTTCGCCGCCGGCGGTGCCGCGGTGAACCAGATCTGCGCAACCTACGGGCTCGGCCTCAAGGTGTTCGAACTCGCGCTGGACCTCCCCACCGCCGACATCTCGCGGGAGCCGGCGATGGATGAGGCCGGCTGCGCGGGCACCATCGCCTTCGGCATGGAAGCGGTCGCCGGCGAGGCCGACGTGCTGGCCTTGGGCGAGATGGGCATCGGCAACACCACGGTCGCAGCGGCAATCTTCTGCGCGCTCTTCGGCGGCACGGCGGCCGATTGGGTCGGGCGCGGCACCGGGGTGGACGAGGCCGGGCTCGCCCGCAAGGTCGCGGTGGTAGAGGAAGCGCTTGCCTGTCATGCCGGCAACCTGCGCGATCCGCTCGAAGTGCTGCGACGGCTGGGCGGGCGCGAGGTGGCAGCGCTGGTCGGCGCGATCCTCGCCGCGCGGCTGCAGCGCGTGCCGGTGATCCTGGATGGCTTCGTGGTCACGGCTGCCGCCGCCATCCTGCACGCCCTCGATCCCGGCGCGATCGACCACTGTCTCGCCGGCCATGTTTCGGCCGAGCAGGCTCATCGCGCAGCCCTGCAGCGGCTCGGCAAGGCGCCGCTGCTCGATCTGGGCATGCGGCTCGGCGAAGGATCGGGCGCGGCGCTGGCGCTGGGATTGCTTAAGGCCGCCGTCGCCTGCACCCGCGACATGGCGACCTTCGCGCAAGCGGGCGTGGCCGGGCCGGTGGGGCCGTAGACCCCTCCGGCCGAACCCACGCCGGCGCGTTCACGCCGAGCGCCGGTTTAGAGCATCGGACCGAAAAGTGCGCAGCGGTGTTCGGACAAATCCGATGCGGCACAACGACTTAGAGCATCGGACCGGACTCGGTTCAGGGTCCGATGCTCTAGCGACCGCCGCCGAAGCCGGGCAAGCCGCCCGAAGGACCGCCGGTTGCCGTCTGCTTGGCGTCCGGCGCGAGTTCCTGAGCCACGCCGGGCTCGTGTTGCGCGTCCAGACTGCGGCGCAGCACCGTGCCACCGGGACCCTGGTAGCCATCATAGGTGCCTCTGGGCGGGATCTGAGCGGCGCCAGCATTGAAGCCGCCCCCGTCCTCGCTCACGGAGCGGCCGGAGTAGGGCGCGGCATAGCCGACGTAAGCTCGCGGCACGCCGGCCCGCGCGACGATGCGGTGGCGGTGGTGGAGCGGCTTGGCCGAGGCGGCCGGCGCCACGGCCAGGATGCACGCCGAAGCGAGCAGAAACGTGTGGGCGGTTCTCATGGATCGTCCTTGGGTTGGGCACCGAACCTGAGCTTCCCGGGGACGTGTCCGGCAGCCTTCGGGCTCCCACCTTATGTAGGGAGCGCACCGCGCCGCCGCCGCCCGACCGCCGCCCGGCGCGACGCTTTGCGTGTCACAGCTCGGTGAGGCCGCGCCGGGCGTGCCGCGCGTCAGCGCTGGCCGGCGGCGCCTTCGCCGGTGACGAGGCGGCGGGCGTCCTCGTGCATGGCCGCGCGCGAGGCGTCGTCGAGGTAGGGCATGTGGCCGCCGCCGTAGACGGCGAGGCGAAGGCGCGACGGATCGCCGTAGGCCGGCAGCTGATCGATCAGCATCTTCGAGACGTAGTAGGGCGTGACCTGATCGGTGACGCCATGCATGACCAGGGCGTGGAAGTTCGGGTCGAGGGAGAGCAGCGTGGCGAGGTCGCCCACCGCCTCGGCGGGGCGACGTCCGGTGTTCCACTCCCAATGGCCGTTGACCTGCATGTTGAGGATCTCGTAGCGGGCCTGCACCGGCCACATCAGCCGCCCCGCGGTGAGCTGCGCCATGGCGGTCGCCATCGGCACCTTCAGCGCATCCAGGATCGGATCCTCGTGTCGGCTGACCGCGTCGTAGGGATTGGGATCGTAGCCCGTGACGTTGGTGTCGTAGCTCGAGGCGATGCGTCCCTCGTCGCGGTTCTTTTCGCGGGTCAGGGCGGAGGCGTCGACCCGCCCGCCAAGCCGCTGCACGAACTTGAGGTCGAGGCCGGTGAAGCCGGCCACCGCCGCGCTCATCCGTCGGATCGCGGCCGGATCGCGACGGCCGCGATAAAGGTCGACGAGGTAGGGACCGGAAGCGTAGCTTTCGACGCTGGCCAGTTCGCCGCGCGGGTCGGGACCTTTCAGTCCCTTGGCGGCGGCGACGAGCGAGGGCAGATGGGCGGCGGTGACGGCCGGATTGTCGTCCGACCAGAACCAGCCGAAGTCGAGCACCGGCGACACCATCACGAGGCCGTCGACGCCGATGCCGTCGGCGTCCTCCAGCTTGCGGGCGAGCTTGGGCGCTCGGAACCCGCCGTAGCTTTCGCCCAGGATGAACTTCGGGCTGCCGAGGCGGCCGTTGGCGACAAGCCACTTGCGCACAACCGTCGCCAGCGAGCCGATGTCGCCGTCCACCGAATAGAACGACTTGGCGGTATCGTCGCCCTTGCCCAGCGAGCGGCTGTAGCCGGTGCCGAGAGGGTCGATGAAGAGGAGATCGGTGAAATCGAGCCAGGTGTCGGCATTGTCCACGACCTGCGGCAGAGCCGAGGGCGAGATGGCGGACGCGTTGACCGGCAGGCGCCACGGTCCGACGGCGCCGAGGTCGAGCCAGGCGGAGCTGGCGCCGGGGCCGCCGTTCAGCGCCACGGTCAGCGGCCGCTTCGCCGGATCCTCGCCTTCCAGCTCGAAGGCGGTGAAGGCGATGTCGGCGAGCGGCGAACCGGAGGCGGCATCGCTGAGGCGGACCGCGCCGGCGGTCGCCTTGAGGTGCAGGGTCCGGCCGCCCAGCGTCAGGACATGATGGGTGACGGAGGGTGCGGGAAGCGGATGGGGCGGCGTCGTGTCGGCCAGATCGGGGGCCGGCGAATGAGCGGCGCCCGGCTTGTCGGCGAGAGCGGGGCCGGCCGCGAACAGGGCGAGGGCGATGAGCGGGGCGAGCGGAACACGCACGTCGAAACCTCCTGAGGGCAGATACCATCCGCACCGATCATGGTCGGGCGATGACGCGTCGGCGCGGCGCGGCGCCGCACGGGGCTCAGGCGGCGCGCTCCCCAGCCGGCCGCACGGCGTCGAGAGGCGGCAGCGTGCTCATCACCCGCTCCGGAGGGAAGCCGACCGTGACGGTGGTGCCTTCCCGCACCCGCGACTTGAGCTCAAAGGTGCCGCCGTGCAGCTCGATCAGGCCCTTCACGATCGGCAGGCCGAGCCCGGTCCCTTCCTCGGCGGTCTTCTGGGCGAAGGAGCCGCGTCCGAAGGACGACATCACGGTGGGGATCTCGCTCTCGGGGATGCCGACGCCTGTATCGGCCACCGCGAAGTACAGCCCGCCGCCGTTGGTCGCGCCCAGCGCGATCCTGATGCTGCCGCCGGCCGGCGTGAACTTGACGGCATTGGAAAGGATGTTGAGCACGACCTGCCGGATCGCCCGCGCATCCGCCCATAGGCGCGGCAGCGGCGCGCAGCCGTCCTGCCCGATCGCGATGTCCTTCTTCTTGGCGCGCAGACCGATCAGATGGCGGCACTCGTCCATGACGCCGGGAAGATCGACCGGCTCCTCGCTCAGCTCGTAGCGTCCCGCCTCCACGCGCGACAGGTCGAGGATCTCGTTGATGAGCATCAGCAGGTGCTGGCCGCTGGAATGGATGTCGGCGGAATAGTCGCGGTAGGCGGCCACCGCATGGGCGCCGAACAGCTCGGCCTTCATCACCTCGGAAAAGCCGAGGATCGCATTGAGCGGGGTGCGCAGCTCGTGGCTCATGGTGGCGAGGAAGCGCGACTTGGCGAGGTTCGACTCTTCCGCACGGCGTCGCGCCAGATCGCTGTTGGTCTTGGCCTGTTCGAGTTCGGCGATCAGTTCGTCCTTTTCCGCCCGGAACAGCATGGACTGCAGCAGCGAGGCATGGAGCTTGCGCCCCAGCACGACGAAATACGCCTCCGTGCCCAGCGCCAGCACGCTCAGCAGCAGTTCCGGCCCGGCGAGGCTGGTCGGACGCAGAACCAGCACCACGGCGGCGGCGACCGGGGTCAGGCACCCGAGCACGCCGGCCGGCACGGTGGCGGTCACGGTGAGGCTCATGGCCGCCATCAGCAGCAGCGCCACCAGGAGAAAGCTCGCGGCATGGGGAGTGCCCGCATCCCCGACGAAGCCGATCACGAAGGACCACGACAGCCCTTGGGCGGTTTCGGCGGCGACGAAGGACCGGTGCCATCCCCGGAGCCCGACCTGTCCGGTTTCGCTGGAGCGAAGAAAGCGTCGCGCGATCAGCACGGCGCACATCACGCAGAGAGCGTTGGCGCCGAGCCAGGCAGCCGCCGCCGGCGCGCTCGTCCAGCGTGTCACCACGAAGGCGAAGGCAGCGGCGAGCAGCAGGCAGCCCGGGGCGGCCGCGATGCGCCGCTCGGCATAGAGCCTGAAAAGCTCCAGCTGGAAGACGGGATGGCCGCTGCCCGACCCGGCGAGCTTGTCCCTGGCCTCGCGAAGTCGGCGCGCCATGCGCCGGCGCTCGGCGGCCACGCGCGGATCCATCCCGCGCCCGCGCTCGATCATCTCGGCGGTGACTTCCGTCATGAACCTGCCTGTCGCCCCAGGCGTGCACCATGACGGGGGAAAGCTAAAGGGCGGCTAACCCGGGGGCGAACGTCGTCTCCGCTGCGGCGATCTTCGGACAGCCGGGACAACGCTCGTCGGGGATGGCTGACCTGCGCAGCATGGTGGAAAGGACCACGGCGGGGTCCATGTCTTCGGAGAGCGTGGCAGCGAAGGCGACCCGGCGCGGAGCCTTCCGGTGCGCTCCTGCCTACCGGTCGACGGATCTGCTGCCGAGCGTCGCCAGCCTGTTGCCCGGCGTTCCCTCCGCCTCGCCGGCGATGCGGACGACATCGCCGGCCTCCAACGTTTCCAGCGGGTTGTCGACGAAGCGTTCGCCCAGCTTCACACCGCTCTTGATCTCGACCTCGTTGCCGAGGTTGCGGCCGAGCACCACCGGTTTCATCGTGACGCTGCGGTCGGGCTGCACGACGGCGACGCGCATTCCCTTCCTGTCGAACATCAGCGCGGTGGCAGGGATGCGCAGCGTGCTGGGATCCGAGGGAATGTGGAACTGCACCTCGGTGAAGGCGCCCGGCCAGAGCTTGCCGTCGGGATTGTCGGCCTGCAGCTCGACCAGGGCGGTGCGGGAGTCTTCGGCGACCGCGTTCGAGGTCGAGGCGACTTCGGCGGCGAAGGGGGCCTCCTGTCCGGGCACGTGCAACGTCGCCTTCAGGCCGGGCTTCATCGCGCCGAAGAAGGCCTGGGGCACGTTGACGTAGATGCGCATGCGGTGGAGGTCGGCGACGCGGAACAGCGCCTTGCCGGCGGTGCCGCCGGCGGTCACGAGGTCGCCGATGTCGATGGAGCGGGCGGTCACCACGCCATCGAAGGGTGCCTTGATCTGCTTGAAGCGCGCCAGCTCCTCCAGCCGGCTCACCGCCGCGCCCTGGGTGACGATGTTGGCCTTGGCCACCGCCAGCGCGGCCTTGCGCGAGGCGGCGGTGAAGCGGTCGGTGTCGCCCTGGCTCTCGCTCGACCAGCCCTGGACGACAAGGCGCGAGGTGCGCTTGTTGGTGGCGTCGCCGAGGTCGGCGTTGGCCTGGGCCTGTTCCACGGCCGCCTGAAGCTGCAACAGCGTCGCCCGCCCTTCGGCGAGCTGCTGGTCGAGGTCTGGGGCGGAAATCTCGGCCAGCACCTCGCCCTTGCGCACGCGGGCGCCGATGTCCTTGGTCCATTCCGTCACGTAGCCGCTGGCGCGGGCGAACATCGAGCCGGTGTAGTAGGCGTTGACCGTGCCCGGCAGCGTCAGCTCCTCCTCGCCGGGGCCGGACCTCGCCTGCACCACGGTCACGGTGGGCATGGCTTGGCGTTCGGTCCAGGCGCCGACGTCCTGCATGTTCCTGGCACGGTCCGACACGCCGGCGGAGACGGTGAGCGCGGCCGTCAAGGCGAGCGCGCATGCGATCAGGACAAGCTTGCCTTTGCGGGGGGTGGGAACGTCGTCGTAGGGCATTTCGGGTCCGGTCAGGCGGAAGAAGCTGCGGATCGAGGTGCGGCTTTGGGCGACCGCCCGTGCACGAGGCTGAACACCACGGGCACGAACAGAAGGGTGGCAACCGTGGCGAACAGAAGGCCACCGATCACCGCCCGCCCGAGCGGCGCGTTCTGCCCCGGCTCGATCGCCATCGGCGCCATGCCGATCATCATGGCCAGCGCGGTCATGACAACCGGGCGCAGCCGCGTCGCGCCGGCTTCCAGCGCGCTCGTCAGCGCATCCTTGCCGGCGCGCAGCTGCTCGCGGGCGAAGGACACCACCAGGATGGAGTTGGCCGTCGCCACGCCCATGCACATGATCGCCCCCGTGAGCGCCGGCACGGACACATGGGTGGCCGTGGCGAACAGCATCCACACGATGCCGGCGAGCGCCGCCGGCAGCGCGGTGATGATCACGAAGGGGTCGAGCCAGGACTGGAAGTTGACCACGATCAACAGGTAGATCAGCACCACCGAGAAAGCGAGGCCGGTGAGGAGCTGACCATAAGCGTTGGCCATGGTGACGGCCTGACCGCGAATGGTCACGGTGGAGCCCTTGGGCAGGGTGGCGCGGGACGCGTCGACGATCTTCTGCACGTCGGCGATCACGCCGCCGAGGTCGCGCCCCTGGGTGGTGGCGAGCAGGTTGATCGTCGAGCGGATGTCGTAGTGCGTCACCACGGCGCTGAGCGGCTCGGGCGACACGGAAGCGAGGCCGCCGAGCAGCTGCGTCGATCGCGCCGTGGTGATCGGCAGGTTGTTGAGGTCGCCCAGGCTGTCCATGCTGTACTGCGGCGTTTGCACGGAAACGGCATAGGACACGCCGTTCTTGGGGTCGAGCCAGTAGGTCGGCGCGGTCTGCGTCGAGCCCGACAGGGTCGCCTGGATGCTGCCGGCCGCGTCACCCTCCGTCAGCCCGACGACGCCGGCCAGTTCGCGGTTGAAGTCGACCTTCAGCGCCGGCGCGCGCCCCTGCTCCTGGATGCGAGGGTCGGCCACGCCGGCCACGTGACGGATTTGCGCCAGCAGGCCGGCGGCATAGGCGCGGCTGGCGTCGATGTCCTTGCCGGCGACCTGCACGTCGAGGGGGGCCGGCGAGCCGAAGTTCAGGATCTGGCTGACGATGTCGCCGGGCAGGAAGGAGAAGGTCACGCCGGGAAAGGCATGCGGCAGCTGCTCGCGCAACGTCTTGACGAGGGAAGAGGTCGACGCCTCGCCCTCCGCCAGTGACACCAGCATGTCGGCATCGAAGACGCCGATGGTGCCGGAGTTCGAGTACGACACGTTGATGCCGCTGACCGGCAGTCCGATGTTGTTGACGACGCTGCTCACGCGCCCGCGCGGCAGGATCTGGCGCACGGTCGCCTCGACCCGGCCGGTGAGCGCGGTCATCTCCTCGATGCGGGTGCCGGTCGAGGCCCGGATGTGGAGGCGCAGCGCGCCCGCATCGACCTCGGGGAAGAAATCGCGGCCAAGGTGGGGCACCAGGACGAAGGACAGGCCGACAACGGCGAGAAAGCCGCCGGCGAAAACGAGCCGGTGCGCCAGCGCCAGCTTGAGAACACCGAGGTAGCCGCGCCGCAGCCGCTCGAAGCCGCGCTCGAAGCGGGCGAAGACGCCGGAACCGTGGCCGGCGCCATGGACGTGATGGGTTTCGCGCAGCAGGTAGCGGGCCATGGTCGGCACCACCGTATAGGTCAGGAGGTAGGACGCGATCATCGCGAACACCACCGCCATCGCCAGCGGCCGGAACAGGTAGCCGGCGACGCCGCCGAGCGCGAGAAGCGGCACAAAGGCGATGCAGATGCAGAACAGGGCGATGGTGGCCGGCGGCATGATCTCCTGCGCGCCCCGCGTGATCGCGGTGACGATGTCCTCGCCCAGTTCCTCCATGTGGCGGTTGATGTTCTCGATCGTCACGGTGGCGTCGTCGACCAGGATGCCGACGGCGAGGGCCAAGCCGCCCAGCGTCATCACGTTGATGGTCTGGCCGAGCACGGACAGCGCCGCGACCGAGCACAGCACGGCCAGCGGGATCGACACGGTGATGATCAGCGTCGAGCGCCAGGAGCCGAGGAACACCAGGATCATCAGGCCTGTGAGCGCGGCGGCGATCAGCCCTTCGCGGACCACGGCGGTCACCGCCTCCTTCACGAAGGGCGACTGGTCGGCGACGAAGCGCAGGTCGACGCCCGGCGGCAGGCCCGCCTGGATCGCCGGCAGGCGCGCCTTGACGCCGGCGATGATGTCGAGGGTCGAGGCGCTGCCGATCTTCAGCACCGACATCAGCACGCCCTTGCGTCCGTCGAGCTGAACGACGTTGGTTTGCGGCGGCGAGCCGTTGTGCACGAAGGCGATGTCGCGCATGAACACCACCGCGCCGTCGACCACCTTGACCGGCATGTTGTTGAACTCGTCGATGGTCTTGGGCGAATCGTTGAGGTCGACGATCCACTCGTAGGTGCCGATCTTCTGCGTGCCCACGGGTGTGATGAGGTTCTGCCGGGCCAGCGCCGCGCCGACGTCGGTGGCCGACAGGCTGTGGGCGTGCAGCGCCCGCTGGTCGAGGTCGATCTGCACCTGGCGCGTGACGCCGCCGTAGGGATAGGGGAGCTGGGCGCCCGGCACGGTGGCGAGTTGCGGCCGGATGAAGTTCAGCGCGAGGTCGTTGAGGGCGGACTGCGAGAGCGTGTCGCTCGACAAGGCGAGCTGGATGATGGGCACGCTCGACGCGTTATAGACCAGCATCAGCGGCGGCGTGATCCCGGCCGGCATCGACTTCAGGATGGTTTGCGAGATCGAGGTGACCTGCGCCTGGGCGGCGTTGATGTCGACATTGGTCTGGAAGTAGATCTTCACTACGCCGATGCCGGGCAGCGACTGCGACTCGACGTGCTCGATGTCGTTCACGGTGGTCGTCAGCACGCGCTCGTAGACCGAAACGATGCGCCCGGACATGTCATCGGCCGGCAGGCCGGTGTACTGCCAAACGACGCTGATGACGGGGATGCCGATGTTGGGGAAGATATCCGTCGGCGTCCGCACGATCGACAGGGCGCCGAAGATCAGGATCAGGATCGACATGACGACGAAGGTGTAGGGACGCGAAAGCGCCAGTCGGACGATAGCTGTCATCGCTAGGCAATCACCGTTGAACCATCATCGCTGTGATCACTCGCTCCGAAACACCTACCCGCGAGACGCCTGCTCCCACAGCGCCCGATGCGGCCTCCATCCACGGGTGCCGCGCCCTCGAACTGCATGTGTCTTTAGCCCTTTTGATGGATAAATCGCCGTCGCGGCAACGCAATCTCGCAGAAGTGAACGGATGCGGGCCTTGAGCCGCGCATTGAAGGGTGCGCCGTGGTTTTCGACCGGAGCCTACGCAAAGGAACGCCTCGGGATTGTGGCCCTGGGCCCGCTCTCGGCGCGACGCCGCTGCAAGGGTCCGGCCCCCGCGGCTCCGGGCGCGGCGAGGTGCCGATCGCCCTCAAGCTGGCCTTCACCGCCTTCTGCGCGGCGCTGATCCCAACCTACCTCGTCCACTATGGCCCGACCAACTTCCTGTACTTTTGCGACGAAGCCATGCTTCTGACGCTCGTCGGGATATGGACGGGGACGCCGCTCCTCGTGTCGATGGCGGCGGTGGGGATCCTCGTGCCCCAGGTCGCCTGGACGGTCGACTTCGTCGCCACCGCCGCCGGCCATCCCCTGCTCGGTCTCACAGCCTACATGTTCGACGCGAGGTGGCCGCTGTTCCTGCGCGTCCTGTCCAGCTTCCACGGGTGGCTGCCACTGCTGTTGCTGTTTCTGGTCGGCCGCCTCGGCTACGACCGCCGCGCCCTGCCCTATTGGACAATCGTGGCCACGGCCTCGATCGCGGTCTCGTTCATCTGGATGCCGCCGCCCTCCCCGCTGGCTGGGACGATGCCGGTGAACATCGATTACGTCTGGGGCTTGAGCGATGCGGCGCCGCAGACCCTGATGCCGGCATGGGCTTGGGTGCTGATGTTGACGGTGGGCCTGCCGCTGCTGTCCAACCTGCCCGCCCACCTCGTCCTGTGCCGCCTCGGTCGGCGGCAATCCGTGGAACGCGATGGAGAGCCCGTCAGCGTTTCGGCTTGTCCACCGCGTCCGGATCATCGCTGATGATGCCGGTCGTGCGGCGGACCGGCGGGCGAGGATCCCCGGCGAACGTCGCGGCAGGTTTGACGGCGGGATCGGCGATGGGCTCGACGCTGGCCGGTGCGAGCGGGGTCGGCGCGGCGATGTCGCCCCCAAGCGCCATGCCAGGCGCGATACCACGATCAGCGGCCGGGCGAGCGATGGATCCGGCCGGGATGGCGGCGACCGGCGCGGCACCCTTGCCCGGGGTCGCAACAGGGCCGGTGGCGGGATCGATGACCGGCTTGGCCGGCATGGTGGCCGTCGGCGCGACGATCGGGCCGGCACCGGGCCGCCCTCCGCCGGTGGAGGTCGGGACAGCCTCGTTCCCGGCGGGTCGCACCGGCGCAGCCGCCGGCGGGCGATGCGCGGTGGATCGTTCGCCGGCGCCCGACGGCAGCAACGCGGCCAGCGGGCAGCCGACGAGGTAGGCGACGAAGAGAAGAAGCGCCGTTTCCAGCCACAGGCCCGGACGGTCGGGCAACGCGTGGAGCAGCGCCAGCGCGAGGCCAACGACGAAGACCACCGCCGCCCAGAAGATCCAGCCCCGGCCGATCACCAGCACCGGCCCGTGGCGGGGCTCGTCCGACCGGGAGAACCAGCCTACGGCGGCCCCCAGCGCGACCGCAAGCAGCAGCGCGACCCAGAAATGCGCGATGTCGTAGAGCATGTGCGATCCCCTCCCTACTTGACCGAGAATTCGATGCGGCGGTTCTGGGCGCGCCCTTCCGGCGTATCATTGGAGGCGATCGGCTTTTCCTCGCCGAACCCTTCGGCGGTGATGCGCGAGGTGTCGAGGCCGGCGGTGGCGAAATAGGCGACAACCGCCTGGGCGCGGCGCTTGGACAGGTCGAGGTTCGACGCCGCCGCCCCGACCGTGTCGGTGTGGCCGCTGACGGCGATGGTCGCCGACTGGCAGCGCTGGGCGATGCCGACGAGTTCGTCGAGCAGCGGCGTCGATGCCTTGGACAGCACCGCGCTGCCGGTTTCGAACTCGACGTGGCCTTTGGCGAGCAGGTCGGCGAACTGGGGATTGCAGGCGGCGGCATCAAGCGGCGGCTGCGGCGCCGCGACGGCGATGTCGGGCGTCAGAGAGTAGCCGGATCCCGGAGCCGGCGCGAGAGCCGCCTTGATCTCGTCCGCCGCCTTGGCATAAAGCGCCTCGCCGCTGACGCTGGCCTTGCCATCGCTCAGCGTCAGCGACCCCTTTGACAGCCGGGCCAGGGCCGGCATCGCGCCGGTCACCGCGGCGGCGAAGTCCTTGGGCGCGCCCTCCCCGATCTTGAGGTCGTTCTCAACTGTGGCGGGGGCGAACTGCGCCTTGGCGACCTCGCCGATGCGCTGGCGCGCGGCCTCGTCGGGGGCGAAGCCGGTGAGTTTCACCATCGCCCCCTCCTTGTCGAGCTTGAAGGCATAGGGTGACACGATCGGCGGCTGCAACCGCAGCAGGGCGATGGCGAAGGGCTTGGGTAAATCGGCGCGCAGGCTCTTGTCGATCGCGGGAATGTCGTCGGCGTCGCGGGTCGTGCCGCTCAGCGTCACCTGCGCATCCTTGAAGCTGGCACCGCCGCCCTCCAGCTTGGCCAGCGCAGCCAGCGCCTGCCCGGCGACGCCGGCGAAATCGCCGGCCGGAGCGCCGCGGGCAATCGCGAGATCGTCGACGATCTTGAGCTTGGGAAACAGGGTGGCGACCTTGGCCTTGATGGCGTCGCGCGCTTCCGGCGACGGGGCATCGCCCGACAGGGTGAGCGTATCGGCCGAGCGGGCCGCCTGCCATAGGTAGGGCTTGGCCAGCGGCGGCTCGATGCGCGTCTCGGCCGCGCTGGTCCCCTACGGCGGTTTCGCCGCCGTGGCGGCATTGTACTCGACGGCGTCGGCAGCCGAGCCGGACAGGCGGTAGGTGGCGTCGCTCGTCGAGAAAACGCCGCCCTGCAGCTTGCCGGCCGTGGCGAGCCCGAAGGCGACGAGATCGGCGAAGCCCGCCGGCTCGCCGCTGGCATAGCCGAGCCGATCGACCACCTTGCGCCCCGGAGCGGCTGCCTCGGCGAGGATCTTGTCGCGCATCGCTTTGGACGGCACGCTGCCGCCGAGCACCAGCGACGTGCCCTCCTGCTTGGCGGAAAACACATAAGGGTGGACCGGCGGCGGCGCCGTGAAGGCCGCCCGGACGAGGCGCACGCCGTACAGCGATGCGACGTCCGCCTGGGCGGCCGAGCCGGCCTGCGCCGAGGTCGCCGTGCCGGTCAGGGCGACGTCGCGCCCGGCGACGCGCGCCGCAGCCTGCTCCACCGCGCCGGACGAGGCCAACGCCGCATCCGTGCGGGCCGACAGGTCGCGCTCCACCGGCCCGTCCCCGACCACGTTGGGCCCGAGCCCCACGAGAGGAAGCGGC
>CALMGA010000562.1 GCA_937863205.1 uncultured Beijerinckiaceae bacterium
TCCCCTTAGGTACCTTTTGCGCCCGGCGCGGCCGGGCGCGGCCCGGAGTCCCGCCATCTCGCGATTTTCGGGTTTCGAAAAACGCCGGTTTGGTTTGGTCGAAAGGGCGCCAAAAAGCCCTTTCCGACGCGTTTCGGGTCGCCTCAAACCCCGCCTTACCGCTTTCCGGATCGCCGCCTCAGTTTGCAACCCGTTGTTTCAGCAAGGAGAACGACCGTGAGTGAAAACGCATACAGAACACAACCCAAACCGAACACCAGCTTCCCGGAAGTGACCGGCCAAACCGCTGCCGACCTGCTCGGCTGTTCGGCGCCGTGGATCCGCAAGCTCGAGGTGCAGGGCTCTGTGGAACGAAAAGAGAACGGCCTGTTCGATCCCTTCCAGGTCGCCCTCGGCTACATCAAGTTCCTGAAGGATGCCGAGCGCCGCAGCAGCAAGACGGAGGTCGGCAAGCTCAAGGAGGCCGAGCAGCTGCGCAAGCTGCAGATCGAGAACGCCAAGGCGATCGGCCAGTTGGTCGACGTGGAAACGGTGGAGCTGGCCTTCGCCGAGATGTTCATGCTGTGCCGCAACGCGATCAGCGGCGTGCCGGCCGGCGTCATCCGCGACCTGAAGGTGCGGGCCGAGATCGAGAAGCTGCAGGACGCGGCCTTCGAATAGATCCAGAAGGGCTTCGCGGCTCTGATGGAGAGAGGACCGCCCGGCGAGCTGCTGACTGACGACGAGGCCGACGACGAGGGCGAGGACGTCGCCGCGGCCTGACACCTCGTCCGGACCGGCCGCCCATCCTCACAGCCCAGGTTCAACCGCCCGGCTGCGACCGCGCTCGGGCCTTCTCGCTTCAAGGAAGCACCACCATGCCGATCTCCGACATCATCGCCGCCGGCGGCGGCAAGCCTGCCTCGTCCGGCACCTCGGCGATCGTCGCCATGCTCGAGCGGAAGAACTGCGACCCGACCACCGTGCGCCAGATCCAGCGCCTCGCCGGCATCGTCAGCTCCGCCTTTGGCGCTGATCCGGCGCCGAGGGAGCACGCCACCCCCGGATGTGGTCCCCGACCGGCTGCCGATGGCTGACCGGGTGGCGGAGATGCCGGCGGTGCTCCGTGCGATCTGGCGGGGCGACGGGAGAAGCGGGTTGGCCGCCTCCGGATGTTTGAGGGTGCTGCCTCCAACCCGTGTTGGCTTCCTATCTCGCGTCCAGGGCAGCATCGAACCGTTCGCGCAGATAACGTCCGATCGCGTCCAAGGACACCTCTGCGGTGCGGACCGTGCCGATGCCGGACTGGAACACGTGCGGCATGCCCTGCCAGATCGCCAGCGTCACCACCACCCCCGCTGCGCGCGCCGCTTCGGCGTAGCGTCGAGCGTCGTCGAGCAGCACCTCGTCGTCGCCAACGTCGATGCGGACCGGTGGCAAGCCACTCAAGGGTGCGTGGAGCGGTGAAGCGCGCCAGTCGGCAGGGTCGGCGCCGTCGAGATACTCCGCCGCCATGCCGGCCAGCGCGTCGCGGCTCAGCACGGGATCGGCATCGGCCCGCGTCCGCATGCTGTCGCCGGTGAGCGCGAGGTCGGCCCAGGGCGACAGCACCGTCGCACAACAGGGCTGGCGCAGGATGCGGTCCTGGGCGGCAAGCGACAACACCGCCAGCGCGAGGCCGCCTCCGGCGGAGTCGCCGGCCAAGGCGATCGCGCTGCTGCCCTCCTGCGCAAGGCTGCGATAGGCCGCCCAGACGGCGTCCAACGCAGCGGGGAAGGGGTGCTCCGGTGCCAGCGGATAATCCGGCACGAAGGCATCGGCCTGCGCGCGGCTGGCGAGCTGACCCGCCAGCTTGCGGAACGGAAAGGCCGAGCCGAGCACGTAGCCGCCGCCGTGCGCGAAGAGCAGCCGGGCGCCCGGCCGCGCACCATCTGGGCGGCACCACCAACCCGGAACGCCGCCGACCGTGCCCGGTTCGTAGCGCAGGCCGGGGGCGCCAGGTGTCATCTCGATCATCGCATCGAACCCGGCACGATCCCGCGGCCCGGCGTCCTCGCTCTCGGCCTCACCGCCGTTTCCCGCTGCTGTCGTCCGGCGCTCGGCCATCAGCGCGACGTCCTCGGCCGCTGGCGGGTGGACGGTCGTCGTTCCGAGCCCGTTGTCAGCCATCGCATCCACGCCCATGCTCTCCCTCCCATTCGCAATCGATCGTGCTCGTCATCGCCGGCCGCACCGTCACCACAGGAACGGCGGCAAGCTGTCTAAGACGGTACGAGGCGGTCTGATCGGAGTTGCGATCAGCTTCGGGCCGTTGGCAATGGCTGGCGCGCTTCGTGGTATCGAGGCGATACCCAGGGAGGCGCGCTTCGAATGAGGGCGGCTGCCCTCGGATGACCGCTCTTCACCCCAGCGCGGACATGAACGTTTGTTGGCTTGGGGTGGACCGGCGTCCTTAACGTGTCGCCCCGCTGGCTTCGGCCGGCGGGCTTTCGTCGTTATTGGGCATTGATCTCAGCTCGGTCACCCGGAGGTCTACCGACGCAACCCGGCCTGAAAAGCTTTGGCAAAAACTGGCGAAAGAGATGCAGCATTACCTCTATTCTATATTGTACTCTGACCCATTGACACCATGTCCGGCCAGCAAAGCCAGTTGGAGCTACGTCGTGTCACCTGAAAATAAGCCCGCAACCGTTGCAACGGAAGTCCTCATCGCCCCGACTACGAACATTCTCTCCGCCTATGTCAGCAAGAACTCAGTCCCGGCGGCTGAGCTGCACGCTCTGATCTCCGGCGTTCATGCCGCCTTAGAATCGCTCGTGAGTGCGCCGACAGCTGTTGTTGCGCAGGCGCCGACACCCGCGGTTTCGGTCAAGAAGTCCGTCCACAATGACTTCCTCGTCTGCCTGGAGGACGGTAAGAAGTTCAATTCGCTGGCCGGCACCTTGCCACGCTCGGCCTGACGCCGGATGAATACCGGGCGAAGTGGGGCTTGGCGAGGGACTACCCGATGGTGGCGCCGTCCTATTCGGCGACGCGGTCGCAGCTGGCCAGGAGCAGCGGGCTTGGTCGGCCTTGGACCGCGGCGCGACGTCCGGCCGGCACCACCGTCGAGCAGAGCGCGCCCCATGGGCGGCAAAAAAGGCGGCCTGATACGAAGGCGAGGGACAATCGCACTGCTGGCAAGGTCCGCGCGGGCTGATCGCTTGGCGGCGAACTCGCCCAGCGTCACGCCCGCAGCCTGAAGCGCTGCCATGACCAGGGGCGACCGCCACGATGCAGCTACGACAATATACTAACGATCGCGCGGGATCAGCCGAAGCCGATTGCGGACCGCGTCGGTTAGGCCAGGGAAACGGTCGGATCGGGCACTCTCGTCTCAGAAAAGCACGATCGGTGCGCGACTTATAGATTCGTGCACTGAAGCGCCACGAAACAGAGACACCAGGAATGTGTTTAGTCCCGGCATTTGGTGGAGTGGATCGACTGTGAACCGATCCGGCTCGG
>CALMGA010000563.1 GCA_937863205.1 uncultured Beijerinckiaceae bacterium
CGGGCTCTTCGCCGGAATGGAAGAATGCGCTATGGGCCAAGTTCTCCACGGGAGCGCCACAATGACGGAGGCGGTCCGTCGAGCAATACAGCATCGTGAAGAGAGCCTGAGGGCGCTGGCCAAGCGCTACGGATCAACCGGAAGACGGTCGTCAAATGGAAGCGGCGGACTGCGGTCGGCGATCTCCCGACCGGGCCAAAGGAGGCCAGGTCCAGTGTGCTGTCGATCGAGGGCGAGGCGGTCCTTGTTGCCTTTCGCAAGCACACGCTGCTGCCGTTGGACGACTGCCTTTACGCGTTGCGGGCGACGATCCCGCACCTGACGCGCTCGTCGCTGCACCGCTGCCTGCAACGGCACGGCATCTCGCAACCGCCGCAGGTCGAGGCCGAGCGGACTCGGCGCGACTGGGAACATTGCGCCGCCGCCGCCTTCCTTCTGGCAAGGAAGCTGCGGTGCGACGACGACATGTGGCGCGTCTTCCGGCGTGACAATCTGTGGCGAAGGCACGGCGAGCTCGATCGCCAGCACTGTCTGCGCTATGCCCTGATGCGCGTATACGGTGCCAGCAGCGGTAGGGTCGCCAATCTCGCCTGCACGCACGCCGATGCGCTTGACGGCCTGTGACGGGCCGGCGCGTCGGCGGAGAAGGTGTTCGAGGTCTTGCAGCGGCGCGGCTTCGACGGCTTGCGTCGAGCAAGTCGAGAGCGAAGGGGTTCACACGCCCTGCCGGCTGGCTCCTGGGTGGAGCGCACTTCGTGATGCGCCTTGGAGCGGACGCTCGGCCGCGAGGCGCGGACGATTACCAAGCCGGTTCACGACGAGCGGGGCGAAATCGTCGTTCGGCTCGGGCATCTCGTACCCGTACAATCCTACCCTGAGCGTCAGGCCGTCCGCCCGGGGAATGGGGTCGCCCGGCGCATATACGCAAATGGCACGCTCTGGTGCGTCGACCGGAACGCGTCTCGCGAACGGCGGCGTAGGTGCTGAAATGCGATTGAGTGAAGGGTGAGTGTAGATGCCGCCCGATTGCGATGGAGACAAGCCACGCCGATCGATCTGCATCATCTCCTGTGCGTCGTGGCTCGAATCGAGCCTGCGATATGTGGACGGGGCACGTCCACCGGATAGCAATGCTCCCACGGTGTGTTGGTGTTGGTGGCGGCGCTACATGGCTCAGCGTGCGTTTACGAGCGCTAACCATTTTGTTGAATTCAATAGTCTTCGCGCTGCTTCTCGCGAAGCGCGACGATGTTCGCATCACCTTGCGTGTCCAACGTCGGCGCGCCTCCAGCCTCGGTGACGACACCCCGCGCCGGTCCGGGAGTGAAGCAACCGCGATGCTCGCGCGATGCGCGGAATCGAAACCTCGGTGCTGTCGCCGATCCTCAACCCTGGAGGTGTTTCATGTTCGACAAGCCATCGCTGGCCGATTGGTCGGGTAGCATGCTGCCGCTCGTCGAGGCGGGGTGGCAACCGTACATGCTGACGTTCATGTTCCGCCCGTTGCGGGGCGGGGTGGTGGCCATCCGCAATCAGCAGGCGCGAACCGTTGGTGCGATGTACGGCCGTCTGGCGACGCGCGTGGTGCGGGATCCGACCGCAGCGTCGGCGGATCGGTCGCCTGCCGCTGCTGGTGTGCCTGCCGGACTTCCCGATGCCGAAGCGCGGTGGGGTGCCGGTCGACG
Organism: uncultured Beijerinckiaceae bacterium; assembly: GCA_937863205.1. Next base: position 1,686 of record CALMGA010000563.1, read on the forward strand.
AGTAGCGCGTCAACGGCGGCCAGCACGTGCACGGCGTGCTCCTATGGCCGCCGGTCAATCGCCTGCGGGAGGACCCTGAGGTGTTCATCGAGACTGATCCGGCGCGGTTTGTGCGCCGCGGTTGCCTGGGGCGGCTGCACGCGGAGCCGATCACGCACGACCTGCCCCGCGTCCTACGGTATGTCGAGAAGAGCGTGCGTCGGGGCCAGGCCGATCTCGACCAGATGTTGGTGTTCCCGCGGAGCGCGTCGGAGGTGCGGCGCGGGCCGGATCGGCGCGTCGGCCGCAGCGCGTCGATCTACGGGGCGGATCACGGCATCCCGCGCGACGCGCCGCGGGACCGTCGGGCCGGTGCGCCGCACCGGGGGCGACCGCGCCTTTGGGATGAGGCGGACGGGCGGATTCGGCGCGGCGATGCCCCCAACGAGCCCGGTGAGGCCGTCTGGCTCTGAGCAGCCTCTCTCGTTGGGTGCAGCGAGGCCGGCGAGCCATGATCGAGCTCAACGGAGCCGGCCCTTGAGACAATCGACGAGGCTGTGGTCGTGGCAGCTCAGCGCCCATGCCGGGCGTAGGTGGTGTTCTTCGCTATTCTCAAAAGCGGACGCATATCATCGAGCACTTTTGCATAGTCAGGAGCCTCCAAGAACCTCGCGGCGTGCGGTGCCTAGTGCGATGCTGGCGACCAGCAATGACATCGTCGCTCCCGTATTTGGGCTTCTCTGGGCGCAGTTGGAGGCCGTTTCATAAGGAGGCGTGCGCCGTTTCAGGCCTAAACCGGCACCCTCCGTCGTACTGCGAGTCAGTTTCTGCGGTCGTCGCTCAGTTGAACAATGCCTTAATAGATAGTTCAGCTACGCTTCAACGCTGCCTCCTCATGAATGGCGCGTCTCAGAGGGGAGTACGACTATGAAACTGGCATACACCATCGGCTTCGTCCTCGCGGCCGTGTTAGGAACTGGCGCTATCGCGCAGGCCCAGACTTTTGACCAGGAACACCCGCGCCGCGCCGAGGTGCTCAAGCGTCTCAACAGCGAGGATGCCCGGATCAACGCCGGCCGGCGTGAGGGTGAGCTCAGTCGCAAGCAGGCGCACCAGCTCCGCAACGAGGATCGCGCGATCCGCGCGGAGGAGCGTGCAGACGCGGCCCTGAACCACGGCCATATCACCAAGGGCGAGCAGCGCCAATTGAACGGGCAGGAAGACCAGCTGAGCCGGCAGATCCACCGCGATCGCTAGCTCTGATCCAGCGCGGGATCATGGTGGGCGTCATCGAACGCTCATCGTGATGGGGCGAAGGCATCGGACACCATCTCCCGCCGAGGGGTGAGAGATCGGCGAACCAGGCCAACATGGGTGACGGGTCGGTACAAAGGTTCTGCGTACACCGCTCGTTGCCGGAGGCGTCTTCTTCCTTATCTTCGCCGCGCTCGCCTTTGACGCCGCGAAGCTCGGTCCGATGTCGGCCTGGTCGTCCGGGCTCGCATGGAAGGAGACGCACTCAATCGGTTCCGTCGTCACGCCGAGGTCATCGATGGCTCGGCGGCCCGTGACACTGCTCTGGAAAGCCGCGTGTCGGCCGTGTGATGCAGCAATGGGGTATCCCGGAGCACGCTCCGCATCGTGGGGGGAGATGGCATGGTCAAAGGTCGGATGTGTTTCATGGCTGCGGCGTTTGCGGCAGCCTTGCCGGCCTCGGTTCTCGCCCAGCTGCTGCCGAATGATCCGTTGCCGGCGTGGCACGTGGGGATAGGCGGCGACCTTGCCTTCGTGACCAGCCCCTTCCTGCGCCATACCGCCTATGCCAAGCCGGACAGAGTTGCCGATGAGAGGGCGCCGAGCGGCGCCTACGGTCCGCTCAACACCGGATGGGAACAGGGCAGCAAGGATCATTGGTTGATCGAGGAGCAGCGCTACGCGATCGACGCCGTGATCGCCGGTATCGGTTACCACCGCCAGGATCTGGTCGAGCGCGGCGAGGCGATCTTCGATTGGGGCTTCCGTCACGAGCGGCCAGACGGGTCTTTCGACTGCCCCGACCGCTTCCATTCCATGAGCTTCTTCGTGGAAGCAGCTGCGCATGCCGCGCTGCTTCTCGGGGCGTCCGATATGGTGGCGGCCAACGAGGGCTGGATCGCCCGTGCCGCCCCGAAGCTTCGCGCTTCCGTGTCGTGGATGATAGCGCCGGAGAACGCCGGCCCCGGACAGGCCAAGGACGCGCCCTACACGCACCGCTTCTATCTCGACGCCGACGCGATCGGCGAAACGGGCGTGCTGCTGCACGACGAGGCGATGATCCGGGCCTCTCGCGCCTATGTCGAGCGCGGCCTCGCCCGGCAGGACCCCTCCGGCTTCAACCCGGAAAAGGGCGGCTTCGACACCAGCTACCACGCGGTCGGACTGCTTTTTGCGGAAACCTACTACACCCTGGTAGCCGACAATGGCCTGCGCGCGGCCATGCGGCCCATGCTTGCGCGGGGCCTGGGCTGGCTGGCGGCGCGGACGCGCCCTGACGGCACCGTGGACCAGACCGGCAATACCCGCACCGGCTTTGGCCAGGAGCGGGGGCCGCAGGGCAACGTGAAGACGATGAGCTACGGCTCGGCGTACCGCGCCAACTACTATTGGGCGATGATCTTGGGCGACAGCCGCTGGGCAGCGCTCGCCGTACGGCTCCACGACGGCCAGCAGGTCGAGAAGGCGGAGCGCAAGAGCGAGGGCCGGGTCAAGTAGGGGTCGGCTCCTGAACCGTGCGGACTAGGTTCCAAACTCGCGCTCCGAACTGAACGGGCAGAATGCGCCCATGCGGGTCATTCGCACCGATCGACGCTTCGCCTCAGAGCAGACGTACAGAACTGGCTCTTTCCAGTTCCGACAAACACCTTCTCGCCATGCGCCCTGCCGTCGGCCGGCGTGCCGCGATAGACATGTTGTGGAAGCGTGATCCGCGCAATGTCGGCTCGCGAGGGAGGACGGCCGTGGAGATCGGCATCGACAGCTTCGCGGCGGTGCTGCCCGACCGCGACACCGGCGCGACGCCTTCGGGCGCGGATCGCCTCGCCCTGCTGCTCGCCGAGGTCGTCGCCGCCGACCGGCACGGCATCGACGTGTTCGGCATCGGCGAGCATCATCGCCCCGAGTTCCTCGACGCCGCGCCGACGCTGATCCTCGCCGCCGCCGCGGCGGTGACGACGCGCATCCGCCTCGCGAGCGCCGTCACGGTGCTCGCCGCCGCCGATCCCGTCCGGGTGTTCCAGCAGTTCGCCACGCTTGATCTCCTGTCGCGCGGGCGCGCCGAGATCGTGGTCGGGCGCGGCTCCTTCGGCGAAGCCTTTCCGCTGTTCGGCATCGCACCGCAGGACTACGACGCGGCCTTCGCCGACAAGCTCGACCTGCTCCTCGCCTTGCGCGAGGGCGGCGAGGTCACGTGGTCCGGCGCGCACCGGCCGGCGCTGCACCGGCAGATGGTCCATCCCCGCCCGGTGCAGCCGCGCCTGCCGATCTGGCTCGGCGTCGGCGGCTCGCCGCAGTCCTTCGCACGAGCCGGCACGCTCGGCCTGCCCCTGATGCTGGCGGTGATCGGCGGCAGCTTCGAGCGCTTCGCGCCGCTCGTCGACCTCTATCGCCAAGCGGGGCGCGAGGCCGGGCATGCCAAGGACGCCCTGAAGGTCGGCTTGCACGCGATGGGGTTCGTCGCCGACGACGACCGCGCCGCGCGCGACCTGTTCTACGCCGGCTGGAGCCTGATGATGGGCCGCATCGGCATCGAGCGCGGCTGGAGGCCGCCGAGCCGGGCGCAGTTCGAGGCGCTGTGCGGGCCGGGCGGCGCCTTCCTCGTCGGCGATGCACAGGCTTTGGCGGCCAAGCTCCTTGACGCCGACCGCACGCTCGGTGGCCTCGCTCGCGTTACCCTGCAGATGAGCTCGGCCGCGGCCGAGCACGCCGCAATGCTGCGCTCGATCGAACTCCTCGGCACGGCCGTGATCCCGCGGGTGCGGGCGGCGGCGCGGACCCCATAGACGCTCAGCCTCGTGCGAGGCGCTGCACCTCGTCGGAGATGTCGCGCAGGCCGACCTCGCCTTTGCGCAGGATGCCGGCGGCCGCGTGCAGGCGGCCGCGCTCGGCCAAGGACACGTCGCGTGCCGTCAGCACCAGCACCGGCACGTCGCCGCCTTCCGGCATCCGGCGCAGCGCCTCGAGAAAGGCGAAGCCGTCCATCACCGGCATCATCAGGTCGAGTAGCACGAGCTGCGGCACCTTGGCCCGGACGCGCTCCAGTGCCTCGGCACCGTTGCCCGCCTCGCCGACACTCCAGCCGTGGCGTTCGAGGATGAGACGAAGCCGCTCGCACATCGCGGCATCGTCGTCGACCACCAGTACCTCGCCGGCGGCGCGGTCGAGCCGGGCGAGCACGCCCTGCAGTCGCCGCCAGTCGATCGGCTTGGGCACGGCGTCGATCGCGCCGAGGCTGGCGCTGATACCGGCGTCGGCGACGAAGGACACCATCACCACCGGAATGTGCCGCGTGTCCTCGTCGGCCTTCAAGGTTCTCAGCACCGCCCAGCCGTCCATGCCGGGCATCATCACGTCGAGCAGCACCGCGCGGGGCCGCAGCAGCCGCGCCAGCTCGATGCCCTTCGCCCCGTCGGCGGCGGTGCGGACGCTGAAGCCCTGCCGCTGCAGGAAGCGCATCATCAGCTCGCGCTGCGACGCCTCGTCGTCGATGACGAGCACCAGGGCGCCGCGCCGCTGCCCGGCCTCCTCGGGCGGCAGCGGGTCTTCCGCCGGGTCGACCGGCTCGCCGGAGCGCTCGGGCAGGACGGCGGAGACGCGGATTGTGAAAGTCGTGCCCTTCCCCAGCGCGCTCTCGACCGCGATGTCGCCGCCCATCCAGCGGGCGAAGGCGCGGCTGCGGCGCGCACCGTCCGCCTTGTCGTACACACCCGCCGAGTCCCTCGACCTTGGGAGCGGATGAGCCGCTACTTCTGTAGGAACGAAGGTGGCCGGCATCGGCGTGGCGTCGTCGACCAGCGACATCGTCGGCTCGCCTCCGAGGCAGGCCCGCCTGGCCGAAGAAGGAAAGCCCGGATCTGCAGAAGCCAATTCGCCGCAAGCCTGTTAGCGACAACGGCTCGTATCCAGCCTCGTGGAGGTGTTCACCATGCCTGACGTTCTCGACACGACGCGTCGCGAAGGATCCGTCGCCCCGACCGGACTGCGGCGCGTGCCGCGTCGCGCTTCGTGGGTCGCCTTGTTTTCCGGCGTGGTGATCGCCTTCACGATACAGCTTCTGCTCAGTCTCCTGGGCAGCGCGATCGGGATCGCAGGCTTCGGCGGGAGCGGGACGTCGAGCGCCGAGACGCTCGGCATCGCGTCCGGGGTGTGGTGGATCGCGAGCAGCGCGGTCGCCGTCTTCTGCGCCGGCTACGCGGCCGCTTGGCTGGCGGCAGTGGAGAGCCGCTTCGGCGGAGCCCTGCACGGCCTCGTCACCTTCGGCGTGGCGACCATGCTGACCGTCTACCTGATCAGCAGCGCCGTCAGCAGCCTCACCGGCGGCGGCTTCTCGGCGCTGAACAGCGTCGCCCCGATGGTCGCCGGCGACGTCAAGGACGCGACGGCCCCGATCAGCGGCGACGCGCACGACGCGTCAGGCGCCGGCGATCCGGCCGCGGCCTACCTGCAGCAGGGGCCCGCGGATCCCGCGACGATGACGCCGCAGGAGGCGCAGAAGGAGGTCGCTACGAACCTCGGCACCTACCGCCGGCGCGAGGTGGCGGCCACCACGCCCCGCTTCACCACCGTGCCGTTCCATGTGTTGGCGGCGCCGGTCATCACGACGATGGTCGATGAGCTGGCGCTTTCGTTCGCCAAGCAGCTCGGCCTGACCACCAGCCCAGTCCCGGTACCGCTGGGCGAGTTCACGATCTTGATGCTCTGGCATGCATCCTACGATCGTGATCCCGCCCACCGTTGGCTGCGCGATGTGCTGGCTCGTCTCGGCCGAGAGGCAGCTTGGCAGGACCGGGCGGCCCAAGCCCACTAGAAGTGATGGATTAAAGAGCGCCCATCCTGGTCGGCACCGACTTGGTGACGGTGATTGTCCAAGGCGTTGGCGTCCACTTCACCATAACCGGCACGCTGTAGCCACGCTGGCGCTGCACCTCGTCGGGGGTGGCGGCGATCGCAGCTTCGTGCAAGGCGGCGCCGATCACCGGCGGTATGACGAAGGACGTGGTGGCGGTTGCCAGATTCTGCGGTGCCGCCGCGAACCTGCCGGCGGCCGGCACGGCGTAACCTCCCTGGCGCTGCACGTCGTCAGGGCTGGTCGCGATGGCAAGATCGTGGAATGCGGCGCCGATGACGGGCGGGACGGCGAAGGTCTCGGCGCGAGGTGCCACTTCAGCAGCATCCGCCGGCAGCAGCGCGACGAAGGCGAGAGCGCCAACAAGGGAAAATGTGCGGTTGATCATCGTTCGGTCCTCAAGGGCGGCGGAGCGCCGTTGCGGATGCGAGGATGCTGTGCGCCGCAGCATGGATCAAACCGATGACGCCTATTCTCGCAATTGATCGTGTCGATGCAGAGATTGCCTCAGCGCTTGTTTGGCAGAAAGCAATGACGCTCACCGGCAACTTGGCGCCTACTGCCGTCGCCGTCCCAAGGTCCGGCCGAGCCAGGAGGCGTCCCCAACATTGGCCTGACTTTTGCCGCAGCCGCTCAGCGACGAGCAGCACTACGCTATTAGGCGTTGGCGGGTCCGCTTCGGAGCTGATCGGAGCAACTCAACAACAGTCGCGATGGGTTGAGAGCTGCCGATCGACCAACGTCGGTTCACCAACAGGAGGTCCTGCAGACCAGCCATTCACCTCTCGGCCAACCCACGTCATTAACGGTGCCCCTGGCGTGCTGGTTGTGATTGAAACCAATCAATACACCCCACCAATCATCTGCGCTCTCCGATTTTGATCCGGGTTTAAGGACCTTGATCCACGTAGCTGCGTTCCGAGCCTCTCCGCGCGAGACGACCACCGCCTGTCGCGCTTAAGCTTGCACATTGGTTTTGCGGCGGTCAGCGCCTAATAAACGCCGTGGGCGGCCGCCCGGCGTTGGTTGAGTCGCGGCATCATTGGGAAAGATCGGTTTTATGCGGCTGAGGTCGACGGATGACCGCTCGAGTGACTTCAAGAGCGATCGCCAATCCTCGATGTCCACGGCGATGTAGAAAACGCCAGCGAAATCGAGCGATGCGGCGAGCACGGCGATGCGCGTGTCCTCGGCCTTCGGCCGCGAAGCGGGCGGCTGCCAACGTGGCGAAGCGATGGCAACCGCCCCGGACGGCTGATCCGAGGTAGGTCCGACGAACTCGATCTCCGCGCGTAACGCGATCGCCGTTTGGCTGCGCTCGTCGACGATCATGTATTCCACACCCAGTTCCTTGCTGATCAGCGCCGAGACACTGCGAAGGTCCAGGTCGAGCCCTTTGAGCTCCGCTTCGTCTTTCGCCATCGACTCGAGCGTCGCGCTTACCGACAGCAGGAAGCTGTAGGATACGAGCCCGAGCAAAGCCGGTCTGGTCTGCAGGCCCGCATCTTCCGGCGACAGTCGCGAGATGCGTCCCAGAGCTTCGATGCTCGACACCGGTGCTTCGATCTCATCGAGGCGCACTCCGTATATCGGAGCTTCCCTGATGACGAACGTGTACGCCGCGAACACCCGCCTCACGTAGTTGATGTGAAGTCTGCTCTCTTCCGCGATGGCGGCGAAGGCGGACGTGCGTCCGGCTCGCGGAACGCCCGCCAGCCTCGCCATTACATGCGCTCCAAGCCGGATCCAATCTTTGGCTGCAGCACCAGCGCGGCTGTCGCCGGAGGAACTTGCGCCTTCGCGGCGCCCGCAGTCATCGACTCGGATGCGCATAACGTTGAGGCCGGCGCATGAAACGGCTTGACTGGAGATGGCAAGCTCTGGGGTATACACATCTTCGGATAAATCCCAGAGGTTCGATCATGGGAAAGGCAACTAGCCGTCCGTTCCCGCAGTGGCCTTTCGCGGAGTTGGATACTGGCGCCGCGCGCGTCGAGGTCCACCATCTGAACGGGTGCGCGTTCATCGTGCTAGGAATCTCCCTCAATGGCCTATCCGCGTCGGAGCGTAAGCGTATGCTGGACGGTCCGGTCAAGATCGTGTGGCGTCCGGTCCCCGATCTGTTAGTCTTCGTCGTGCAGACCTCGATCATGACCTACGACGCGCCCTTCTGCCCAGGACTGAACGGCGCTTCGTGGCATGTTGACCTGGTAAGGGCGTTACAGGGTCCGGTACCGCCGACCCTGGAAGTCGCTTTCGTGCACGACACCGACATCCGCCGTTGCTGCAAGATGACAACCGGCCCGAGTACCCGTTTGTTGATCGCGTTGGCCATGGACCACTGCCCGACCACGATGTGCAGTGTCGAGTACGACGATGCCCTGTGCCGCTATCAAAGCCTATATCAGCCCAGCGACTTGCTGAACGCCACGATCATCAGCCACACCGGACGCGGTGGCTGGATGTAGACTGGCGTCAACGTCAGGTGTCCATGCAGCAATACTCATTCTTCTGCAATACAGATCGGCGCTGAAGTCCGGCGCCGATCTATGATTTGCATTCGCGACGCCGGACTATTCTCGCGCGGAG
>CALMGA010000564.1 GCA_937863205.1 uncultured Beijerinckiaceae bacterium
TACCCCCACCGCGCCCAACGCCGCCGCCGGCACCAACAGCGCGCAGATCGCGACGACCAGCTTCGTCGCCGCCAGCTTCGTCACCTACGCCTACGCCGCCGCGAACTACGCGACCCTCGGCAACGCCACCCTGACCGGCACCCCGACCGCGCCCCCCGCGGCGCAGAACGACAATTCCACCAAGCTGGCGACCACCGCCTACGCCGACCGCTCGGCCGCGGCGAACTTCGCCCAGGTCAACGACGCCGCCTATGCCGCCTCCGCCGGCAGCCGCACGATCGCCTTCATCGCGCTGACCGCGCCGCGCACCGTGACGCTGCCGGCCGCGGCGGCGTTTGCCGGCGGCGCGACGCTGACGATCGTCGATGAATCCGGCAACTGCTCGGCCACCACCACGATCACGCTGGCCGCCGCGGGATCGGACCTGATCAACGGCGCCGCCACCGCCACGGTGGCGCTGCCCTACGGCTATCTCGCGCTGGAAAGCAACACCGCCAACAAGTGGACGATCGTCGACGCCGGCGGCGTCGGCGTGGCGCTGACCGCGCAGCTGACCAACCGCAACGCGCTCATCAACGGCAACTTCGCCATCAACCAGCGCGGCTACGGCAGCGGCACGGCGCTGGCGGCCGGCGCCTACGCGCACGACCGCTGGAAGGCCGGCTCGGGGGGCTGCACCTACACCTTCACGCAAGCCGTCCCCGACACGGCGGTCACGATCACGGCGGGCTCGCTCGTGCAGGCCGTGGACGCCCCCAACGTCTACGCGACGACCTGGTGGCTGACGTGGACGGGAACGGCGCCCGCCCGCGTCTACCAGGGCTCCGCGTCGTCGCAGACGAGCCCTGCGTACGCCGCCGGCACGTCGACCAACATCAGCGGCACGACGGTCAACGTGCTGCCGGTGACCGGGCTGACGATCGGCACCATCACCAATCTCGAGTTCGGCACCGGCACGCTCGGCTTGGTGCAGTTCGAGGCGGCGCTGCCCAACGCCGGGCCGACGCGGTTCGAGCGCCGGCAGGGCGAGATGGCGCTGTGCCAGCGCTACTTCCAGAGATGGCAGCAGCCACCGCTGCGCGGCAGCGCCGGCGGCACCAGCGCGGCGCGTCTCGGCATGGTTCTACCGGTGACGATGCGCGCCGCCCCCACGCTCGTCATGACCGGCAACCTGCCATTGTTGGTGCCCAGCGTGGCGGCGAGCACGTTGCAGTCCATCAACACCAGCTATTGCACGCCGACGGTGCTGGAGTTCGACGGCACCACCAGCAGCTCGATGGGCTCGACGAACGGTCTCGCCCTCATCGTCTATCAGGGGGGATCGGCCATCCTCGACGTCAGCGCGGAGCTATGACCGTGTCCCTCGCTTATGTTTCGACGCGCGACGCGCTGACGGGTGAGCCCCACCTATCCGTCGTCCGTTCCGACGGCGCTGTGATCCCTGCCGACCCCGACAACGCCGACTGGCAGGCCTACCAGGCCTGGCTCACGGCGGGCAACACGCCGGCGCCGGCGCCGGTGCTCGCCGTGGCGGTGCCGATGGTCATCACCGACCGGCAGTTCTTCCAGCAGCTGGCGTCCACTCCGAAGCCGGGCGCGACGGACGGCTCGACGATCATCACCCAGGCCGACGCGATCGCGGCTGTGTCGACGGGCACCGTGCCCTCAGCGATGCAGCCCTTGATCAACGGCCTGCCGGCGGCCGAGCGCTTCGCCGCCACCATGAAGATCGCCGGCGCGACGCAGTTCAACATCGCCGACCCGATCACGCTGGCGATCGCCGCCGCCTACGGCTGGTCGCAGGCGCAGCTCGAGGCGTTCTGGACGGCCGCCGCCAACTTGTAGCCGCTTCAACCGCAACGCACGTCCTCGCCGCCCCTGGCCTCGGCCGGGGGCGGCTTTTGCGTTTCCGGGTAAGCCGATTTATCCACAGGCGTCTCGATGCCCTCCCGCCGATGCCGCTTACGTTCACGCTACGTTCCGACCGTGCGCCTGAGCGAGTTCCCATGGGTGGTGGTCCGCCTCGACTGCAAGCTGTGCCCGCGCAAGGGTCAGTATCGGCTTGCGCGCTTGGTCGCCAGGGTCGGCGACCCGGAGATGGATCTCGAGCACGTGCTGGAGCTGATCGCCATCGATTGTCCGCTTATGCGGCCCGGCGCCAAGCCGCGGAAGTACGTGGCCCGTTGCGGCATCCGCTTCACTGATCTTGACGGCCGGCGTGGGCCGCCGCCGGACCTGCCGCCGAGAATGGTCCGACTCAAGATCGTGGGTGGCAGGGATGCTGGCGGCGAGTCCTAATCGACCTTCAGGTCCAACTTGCCGAGCGCTGAAACCGTGCAACGCACCGTGCAACATCACACATGGTAATAGGCTGATCTTGCTTGTGATCAGCAGCTACGCGGCTCCTGCTCAGAGTTCCAATCGTCCCTGTTACGGTACGGGCGAAACGGCCAAAACCGCAACAGACACAACGGGGCATTTACGCCCGCACCTTCGCGATCGTGTACAGAAACGACGCTGACGGAGGGGAACGAGCACATGAGTCAGAGAATTAGCGCGATATTAAAGCGGATCCTTAGTTCACCCCCAAGTACCCCGGCGGGTTCTGAAGCAACGCTCAAAATCTCGCCTGCCGAATGCGCCGAGCGGCCTGCGGAGGCAGCGGCGACCGGCCACTGGGCGGCCGACCCATACTTTCCGAACCAGTCCACCGCCGACATGAATTTGGAATACAGACTTCGAGGCACGGCGGCTCATCTCGATGAAATCTCGAGGTTCGAGGTCTATTCGGTCATCTCGCAAGCCGTCGATGCGTTCTGCAAGACTGAATTCCGTTACGACGATGAATGCGCGGTCGCTCGGCAGAACGGCAGAGACATCTTCTTCCCCAAGCCCATTCCCCTGATCAAATTCAGCCACATCGTGTTCGGGTATGAACAGCTTCTAGAGCGCAAGTACTGCCTTCCGGGCTTCGTCGAAGTCGAATGCGATGACGTGGTGGTCGATTGCGGCGGCTTCGTCGGTGGCTTCTCACTGACTGCCGCCAAGAAGGCGAAAAGCCTCCATATTTTCGAGCCGGATCAGCAAAACTGTGAATGCGTCAGAAGAAATTTCTCGGGTTTGTCGCACGTCACGGTGTGCGAGAAAGGACTGTACTCGCGGACCAGGAAGATGAACCTGAACATATCGGCGAGCGCCGTCGAGCATTCATTGCTTATACCTGACGATGGACCGCCAATCAGGGTTGCTGAAATTGAGGTGGTCCGGCTCGACGACTACCTGCAGGCTGTCGCTGCGGGAACCCCGGATTTCGTCAAGATCGAAGCTGAAGGGGTCGAGGTGGAGGTGTTCGACGGCCTGGGCGAGGTGCGACCCCGCAAGCTCGCCATCGACGTCAGTCCGGAAAGAAATGGGGAAAGTCCAGCTCCCGAGCTTATGTCCCGACTGCAACCACTCGGGTACACCTTGCATCGACGCGGGAATGTCCTGTTTGCCCGCCTCCCCGAATAGCTATTGGATGGGCTGCCGGTCGATGAGAGTGAGCCCGATGAGGCCAGGTGCGACCCTCGCCGCGATGCTAAACCATGGCTGGCGGCCGTTGCGATCCTGGCGGTCACGCTTTCGAGCTGCCGAGGCTGAAATGTCGTCCCGCAGCGAGAAGGAGCTGGCCTCGCGCGTTTCCTTCCTCCTCTGCGCGAAGAAGATCAGGCCGGCACGCGGGATCGGCAGGAGAACCGCCGATCTACCGATCTGGCAGTACTGGCATGAAGGCCAAGCGTCTGCTCCGCCGGTGATCAAGCGTTGCCTCGGAAGCGTGTCGCGGTGGTCCGGAGACCGCCGCGTCACCATCCTGGATCAGGAGAACCTGTCGCGACACGTCGAACTTCCACGACAGGTTCTGGCGAACGTTGAGCGGATGGGACAAACTCACTTTTCGGACATCGTCAGGACTCACCTGCTCACGCAGCACGGTGGGACGTGGCTGGACGCATCTGTCTACCTGACCGGCCCGCTCCAGGCCGTGGTGGATGACCTGCCGTTCTTTGTCTTTTCCCGCCCGAACGATCCCTTCGTGCTATCCTCTTGGCTGATGCATGCGTGGAATGGGCATCCGCTGCCGACGGCCCTGGCGCAGATGCTCGCGACCTATTGGGCCGAGAACGACAGGCTTCGGGACTACTTCACGATCCACTTCATGTTCGAGGCAGCCATCAGCCTGCATCCGCAGCTGAAGACGCTCTGGCTCGGAATGCCCCGACGCATGGCGGACGCTCCACACCGCCTGCAGTTTTCCCTGGACGAAGAGCTCAGCGATGCCGTTCTCGGTGAGATCGTCGCCGGCAGCCACGTGCACAAACTGACCTACAAGCTTTCGACCGATCGTTCGCAGAAGCTACTCCGGCTCATCGAGCGCGCGGATCATATGACATCGGTGGAGCGGATCCCGACCATGCGTTGATCCAGCGAGGTCGCAACCCATTCACGCCACTTTGGGCCACAGCGTGAACAAGCGTCGGGGGGATCGCGTGTATCGGTCCGCCGCTACGAACTCCCGACGTCTCCCAGCTCGGCACAAGCGATTGCCCACGCTCGGCTCAGCATAGCGAAAGCGACCTGGATAAAGTTCGAATCGCTTTGTCCTACGACCAGATCACAACTACCTGAAATAGAAATTCGGACATACAATTTTGGCTCCGGCTAGGACTGCTTTTGCCTTCGGCTCCGCAATTCGAGCGCTCCCGAAGATCGTCAATCGTCGAAGGTTCGCTCCGATTTGAGACCCGAATGTCACAGTGGCAGAGCTCCGACCGGCCCTGCCACTGTGCGGGCATCACGGCAAAAACCGCAGAGATTACAACGGGGCATTTTTGCCCGCACCTTCATGTAAGTGCATTGATTAAAAAGAGAGTTTAACTTCTACCTCTCCCACCAATCGATGACCTCGGTCATCTGGAATCCCCTTACCTTCCCTGCCTCGTTCCAAGCTGATGAAGGTTGAACGCGCTCCGGGCCTCGGCCGTCCGTCCGGCTTTGCCGGCATCAGCGGCTTGCCCGCCAAGCTCTGCGGAAGCTCTCGCATCGCGCTCGCGGCCATCTGCTGTTGATTCGCCAATCGCGGCTCGCCGCGTGCCCGGTGATCGCCTCCACCCCCGTTCGGAGCATCCGAGGTCGGCGGGCGTCGCCGCCTCCTGGAATGGCCCGAGCACCGGAGGAAGCCGAGCGCACCGCCGCCCTTGCGGAGAACTGACGAAAGGCGGTCAGCCCGAGCGGTAGGCGCTCCATCTGCCGGTGCAACCGTCCTGGCGCCGATAGCTTCCGCCGCCCGAATTCTGCGACAAGCGGCCGGTGTAGACGCTTCTCAGGCCGTTGAAGCTTTCGACCGAGTGAACCGAGCCGCTCGCCGAAACGGAGCCGCTCGCATTCTGCGCATAAAGCCGCGATCCCGAGACCCGGAACGAGCCTGTGCCGGTCCCCGCGCAGCTTGAAGAGGTGGAAAGCGACCAGAGACCCTCGAAGCTTCCCCCTCCGCCAGCCCGCTCGCGCCGGGGCGCCGACTCGTACCGGGCGGCGCGTTGCGGTCGCCGAGCCACGGGGACCCGCTCCGGCCGCGCCCGCTTCACCCGCGCGCGCGGCGCGCGGGACGCCTTCTGTTTGGGCGGCGACGAGGGCGCGATGTTGCCGCCGATCGACCCGCCCGCACTGCCGCCGGTGCCGCCGATATTGCCACCGATCGAGACGCCCTCGGCCAGCGCCGCCGACGCGTCGCAACCCATGCACAGGACGGCGATCAGCAGGGCTCCGCCCAGGCGTCGGGCGCGAAGGGCTGGATCGGGGAATGGACATCGCATGATCGCATCCACCATCGCCGCGGTCCTCAGTTGGTCTTGTCGGACCCGTCGGCGCACACCGAGCCGATCACGCGGCAAGCGGCGCCGGCCTTGCTGCAATCGCTCAAGGCCGTCTTGCGCGCGGCGTCGCCACCATCCTGCTGCGAAACGTTCCAGCGCTTGGGCGAGAGCGCGAAGGCGCCGCAGCCCTGGCCGTGGAAGGTGATGTCTTCGGTGCAGCGCCGGTTTCCGCAGCGCAGTCTCGCTTCGGCCAGCGCCTGCGTTCGGCTCGGCTTGTCCCACGCCATGCCCCAGTGCTTGACGTCGCTGGCGACGGTGATGGCTCCCCAAGGACCCAGGCTTGGCGTCGCGCGCAACGCATCCAGAAGGCCAAGCGTCGGCTGCGCGACCTCGGGCAGGCCGGCATGCTGCTCGAAGGTGTGGATCGCCTCGCGCATCTTGTCGGAACCGACCGCTCCAGGATCCAGGTTCTGCTCGAACAAGCGCTCGCGGGTTTCGTCGAGCAGATTGTTGTCCTGCAAAGCGATCTGGAAACGGCTCGTCTTGCTGTCGAGCGGCGGCGGCACGCTCACCATCGCCTGCTCGACCGGCAGAGGTGCCGCCGCCGGAGCCTGCGGCGTCGTAGGCGAAGCGTCGGGAACGTCGGGCCTGGCGGCTGCCGGCGCGGCGGATGCCATGGTGGGCAGAGGGGTGGCAGGCCGATCGGGCGGTGTTGCGGGCTGTGTGGGGACCTGTGGCTTGACCGCAGGCTCCGCGGTGACGTCGCGGACCGGCGCCGCCTCGGCCGTTTGCGGCGGCACGACGCGATCGGGCGAGCCGGAACAGTCATGGATGTCGAGCGGCAGATCGTCGGCGAGGGTGGTGAAACCCCAGGGGTTCTGGCCGGCGCGCGACGTCCGCGCCACGATGGAGCGCACCTGGCGGAACGCATCCTGCGCGGTGGCATGCGGCGCCGCAATCTCCCGGGCGACGTCGATGGCGAACGGCTCCGCCGACAGGTCGGCGGCATCGAACACCTTGTCGGGCGGGGCCGATAACAGCGCCACCAGATTGCCGGAACTGGCGGTGGGCGGCGCTAGGCCGGCGGAACCGCTGGCGCGGAACCGGCGCTCGAAGGGATTGCGCCGCGCGGCGTCGATCACCAGCACCTCGACCGCCGCCTTCTTCTCCTCGATCTCGGTCAGGACGCGGTCGAGGTTGAGCCCGTTGGTGGCGATGTCGGCCTCGCTCCAGATCGAGGCGTCCACCGGCAACAGGTAGGTGTGACCACCCGCCTGGACGCCGAAGCCGGAAAAGAAAAGGAACACGGCGGCGCCGGGCTTGACCTTGGCCTGCAAGGCGCGCACGGCGGCATCCGTTTGCATCTTGTTGAGGTTCTCGCCGACCTGCACGTCGAAACCGACGGCCCGCAACGCTTCGCCGACGTGATGCGCGGCTTCGACGGTGCCCTTGAGCGGCACCTCGCTGTCGGGATAGGTCATGTTGCCGATCACCAGGGCCACGCGGACGCCCTTGCAGTCCGTGGCGGCCATGGCGCCAGTAGATGCGGTGCTGATGAGCGCGGTGCTGATGATTGCGGCGCTGGCCGAGGCGGCCAAGATCCAGGACGCCGAGAGGAAGCCAGCCGAGCTGACAAAACCAGCCAAGCAGCGTGTCCGCAGCAAGCTGCGGGCATGTCCCCAACTTCGCATTGATCGACGGTCTCTCGACAGAACCGGCAGCCCACGCTTCTACCCGCAGTCGCGACTTGCCGGCAAGTACATGTCGGCAACAGGTCCCTCATGACGCGTGTCTCGCGACCGGCCGGCGACCCCGATGATCGCCAGGGCAAGGCACGCGGCAAGGCACGCGGAGGTTCGAGCCCAGGATCGTGCGCGAACGCAGGATTGGCCGCGCCTCTCCGCGCTTGCACAGATCTTGCGCAGGCGCGTCATGACCGCAACATGGCGTGGGCGGGGGATTTGATTCGGATGGCCAAGAAGGAGACGACGGCCAAAGTTGCGTCGACCAAAAGCACGGCGAAGGAAGCCTCGGCTGCGCCGATCAAGAAAAGCGTCGCCGTTGTCACCATCACCGATATCGGCGACCACCTCGCCTCCACCTTCGACATTCCGAAGTCGCACGACAAGATATAACTCAAAGAGGCCGTCGCCCTCATCGGCAAGCACCTGAAGAAACAATCCAAGATCCCCCTGTCCGGCCTAGGCGTCTTTCAGGTGAAGAAGCGCGCCGCCCGCAAGGGCCGCAACCCGAACACGGGCGAGGCGATCAAGATCAAGGCGAGCAAGCGCGTGGTCTTCGCCGCAGCCCGCGACCTCAAGGCGAAGCTTTGAAGCGGCGCTCGCGTTTGGTCGAGCGGGCCGCGTGCAACCCTCCGGGCCGTCACCCGCGCCATCTCCGTCGGACAGTTCTGCCTTTCGCGTCGTTTCCATTCTGGAAGGCTCGGCGGCCTCATCGTGAAGCAGACGCAACAAGCGACGCGCCTGAATTTCGCGGTGCCAGCGATCGGTCCGACGTCAGCATTCCCCGACGATCTCGGTGTTCCCTCCGCCGATCGCCTCGCGCGAGCGTTGCAACGTAAGTCGACGAAGGAGATTATTCAGCCGTGTCGGAGCCGGGGGCCCGGCGGACGAGGAGATGCGGATGCTGTCAGGTGCATTCTTATTCGCGTGGAACCTGTTCCGCTGGCTTCTTTTTCTCCCCTCCGATTTCGACAAGTCCAGGGCGCGATAACGCGAACACCGTCAAGCTTGCCGCAGGCGACCACAACGCTGAGGCTAGGGGAGTTCGCCGTTCGATCCCGCCCGCCGGACCTCTTCGTTGCTGACATCCGATGACGTACGGAACTTGCGCGAACTCCAACACCGATCGACGTTGAGCGCGAAGGACTCGGGCACGCTGCGGAAATGCGAAGCGAAGCAGTCGCGCATGACCGGGAGCTTTGCGTGGCAACTCCAGTGCCCTGTGGCTTTTACTCCACGTTACCCTTACTTTTCGCGATGCTGCGATTCGCTTTGGTGACCTGCCAATCGCTTGGGAGGTTTTCGCGCCGCGATCCCGACATCGCCAGTCATCGCGATCCTCATGGTGTGCCGCCTCGCTGGCTGCCCGGCACGCGCTGGCGCAACGGATTCGCGTTCAGCGCCATGTAAGCCCTGACCGCGCGGCGGTGCGGCTGAGCGCCTCCACCGTCCTTGTCTTCGCCATCCTGACAATCGCCGGGATCCTCGGCCTGAGCGACGGCGCCAGCCTTTCTCGACCTGCCGATCCGCCGCTTCCAATCGCCTGCGAAAACGCGATCCGCGGTCGCAGCGTCATGATCGGTGCCGGCGACATCGTATCGCGGCGGCGCTCGGCATCACGGTAACACCCGGTCCGTCCGTGTTCCTACGTTCGCCGGACCTCGCCGCGACGGCTTACAGGTGCTGGCGGGGCTGATCGTCCGTGCCCCCGAGGCTTGGGGGCGAGATAGCGAGCAGCATAGAACGAGGCAAACGTCGCGGCTTCGAAAAACCTTGCCGTCGGCGTAAGCCGAGCATCGGACGCGACGCATCGGTCAAGAGGCCGCGGGCGGTGCGGGACCGAGCGCGCACATGATCGGCGAAGGGTAAGGACGCATGAACCTGATGTCGGAGCCGCCGCTGGCCTTGGATCCGAGCGCGTCCGACATCGTCGCGCGCCTCGAACGCCTGCCGATGACAGCCTACCAGCGCAGGATCTTCGCCATCATCGCCTCGGCTTGGCTGGTCGATCAGACCGACGTCGCGCTGCTGACCTTTCTTCTCGGCTCGATCGTCGTCGCCTTCCACCTGTCGCCAACCCAGGCCGGCCAGCTCGCGGCGATGACCTTCGCCGGCCAGCTCGTCGGCAACATCGCCGCCGGAACCGCCTCTGACCGCTTCGGCCGGCGCGCGGTGTTTCAGGTCACGATGGTCGTGTGGGGGCTGGCGAGCCTCGCCGCGGCAATGGCCGGGAACCTCGCCGCGCTGATGGTGTGCCGCTTCCTGATCGGCGTCGGGGTCGGCGGCGAGGCGCCCGTCGCCCAGGCGATGGTGTCTGAGATCGTCCCGGCGGGCGTGCGCGGCAAGTACGTTGCCCTGATGGAAGGGTTCTGGGCGGTCGGCTACGTGCTGTCGGGGGCGATCAGCTTTTTCGTCCTGCCGTACCTGGGATGGCGTTGGGCCTTTGCGGTTGTCGGCTCGCTCGCGCTGGTTGTGCTCGTCGTGCGCCGCTCCATGCCGGAATCGCCGCGCTGGCTCGCCGACAGCGGACGCCTCGCCGAAGCCGAGGAGGTGATGTCGCGCATGGAGGCGGAGGTGATGAAGTGCACGGGCATGCCCTTGCCTCCTGTGCCGCGGCTCGCCGTCCCCGCCGGTCGTCCGATGCGGGGACAGTCCGCCATCGCAACCCTGTTCTCGGCCGAATACCGTCGGCGCACTGTGATGGCGTTCGGCCTGTGGTTCTTCGCCCTGATCGGCTTCTTCGGCTTGAACTCGTGGATCGCGGTGCTGCTGAAGTCGCACGGCTTCTCGATCATCGGCTCGGTCGGGTTCGTCACCCTCATCACCACCGGCGGCATCCCCGGCTTCTTCACCGCCGCCCTGCTGCTGGAGAAGCTCGGCCGCAAGCCGACCACGGCCGGCTTCCTGATCCTGTCGGCGGCGACCGCCGCCCTTTACGGCAATGCGACGGGGCACACGGTTCTCTTCGTCACAGGCTTCACCATGCAGTTCTTCATGTTCGGCATGTGGAGCTGCCTTTACGCCTACACGCCCGAACTCTACCCCACGCGCGCCCGCTCGACGGGAGCGGGCTTTGCCTCCGCCTTCGGGCGCATCGGCGCCATTCTCGGCCCGATGCTGGTTCCCCTTCTCGTGCAATGGAATGGGCCGGCGGCGGCCTTTCAGGTCGGGGCCGGCGGTTTCCTCATCGCCGCCGTTCTGGTTCTCGTGCTCGGCGTCGAAACGAGGGGGCAGATCCTGGAAAACGTCTCGCACTGAGCCTCCGCTCCGGCGGCCCGATCCCGGCCCCAGGCCGACCTCAAGCGCAAGGTAGAAACATGACACCCGTCGTCGACATGAGGAGCAGGCCCGCGTTTCTTCACCCCTTCTTCGGGGCCGAGCCGGACACGCCCGCCTGCGACGTCGTGCGCTGGCTCAACAAGCGGGTCGGCGCTGTGGAGATCGATCATTTCACCCGCGGACGCAGCATCGAAGGGTTCACGGCGGAGATGGACGGCGCCGGCATCGCGGCGGCCGTGATGGTGGCCCGCAGCGTTCCCGGCGTGCGCGTCGACAACGACGCCCTCGCCCGCGTGGCCGGGCACGACCCCCGCCGCCTGATCGGCATCGCCTCGGTGGACCCGATCGAACTCGGGCGCGAGGCTGCGCTCACGCAGGCGCGTCGTGCGGTCGTGACCCTCGGCATGAAGGGGATCAACCTCGACGCCGGCTTCTATGGCACGCCGATGCGCTGCGACGACGATCGATTGCTGCCGATCTACGAGCTGTGCCGGGATCTGCGCGTGCCGGCCTTCGTCATGTCGGGGCCGACGACGCCCGACCTGCGCCTCAACGATCCGCTGGCCGTCGACCGTGTCGCCCGGATGTTCCCGGACCTGCCTTTGGTGTGCTGCCACGGCTTCTACCCCCACGTCGACCAGATGGTCGCGGTGGCGTTCCGCAACGAGAACGTCTTCGTGTCGCCCGACATGTACACCTTCGCGCCCGGCGGCCGCCTCTACGTCGAGGCGGCCAACGGCTTCATGAAGGAGCAGTTCTTGTTCGGCAGCTCCTTCCCGTTCCGCCCGATGAAGCAGGGCGTGGACGACTTCCGAAGCCTCGGCCTCGCACCCGACGCCCTGGAAGCCGCCCTTTGGCGCAACGCCGACCGGCTCCTCGGCCTGGGTCTGGGCGCGGCGGCTGCGGGCTGAAACAACGCATTGCCCGAGCGGCGAGATGTCTACGAACCTGATCAAGGCGGAAGTTCTCCGGCGCCGCAGCGATGCGACAGGCTCCTTTCATTGCCGTCACGGGATCGCGTCCACCTGTCGCGCGCCGGCGTGTTCCGATGCTCGTGGCCGGGATGAGGACGGCGCAGGCCTCCGTCGCTCGCCTCGGACGAGGGAAACGCTGATGGTGCGTGAAGCGGAGCGGGCATGACGCGGAACGTCGACGCGCGGGACGACCTCGCCCCTTCGAGCGTCGAGGCGGTGCCATCGGATCCGCTGACCGAACCGGCCTCCACGCCCCAGGCGCGCCTCGCCATCGTCGACAAGCTGCGCGGCTTCGTGATCGCGCTGATGGTCCTCGACCACGTCCGCGACTTCTTCCACATCGACGCCGGCCGTTTTTCGCCCACCGATCTGTCCCGAACCACCGCGCTCCTGTTCGCGACGCGTTGGGTCACGCACCTTTGCGCGCCGACCTTCGTGTTCCTCGCCGGCGTCGCCATCTACCTGCAATGGGCGCGGGGCAAGCGCGGCTGTGCCCTGTCGCGTTTCCTGCTCAGCCGCGGCCTTTGGCTGATCCTCATCGAGGTGACGCTGGTCACGCTGGCCTTCACCTTCGCCTGGCACGGCGCCCTTCTGCAGGTGATCTGGGCGATCGGCTGCGCGATGGTGCTGATGTCGGCGCTCGTCTGGCTGCCGCCGCCGGCGATCCTCGCGCTCGGTCTCATCGTCGTCGTCGGCCACGACGCGCTGGCCGGCATCGAGGGTCCCGGCGCACCGGGATCGGTTGCGGCGTCGATGGGGACGCTGATGCTGCGGCCGGGATCGATCCACCTTCCCTTCGCCGGCTTCGACGCGGCCTACGTCGCCTATCCCGCGATCCCCTGGTTCGGCATCATGGCCGTCGGCTTCGGCGCCGGCCGTCTCTTCGAGCGACCCGCCGCCGCGCGCGACCGCCGGCTCGTCGCGGCCGGCCTCGCCATGTTGGGCGCCTTCGCGGTGCTGCGCGGCTTCAACCTCTACGGCGATCCCTCGCCCTGGACCGGGCAGCCGGATGCGACGCGAAGCGCGCTCGCCTTTCTCAAGGTCAGCAAGTACCCGCCCTCACTGGACTACACGCTGGTGACGCTCGGCCTCACCCTGTCGCTCGCGCCGCTCGTCGAGCGCATCGGCGGCCCGCTCGGGCAGGCGATGCGCGTTTTTGGCCGCACGCCGCTGTTCACCTATCTCGCCCACCTCTACGTGGCGCGGGGCCTCGCCATCCTGCTCGCCCTCGCGCAGGGCCTGTCGCCGACGATCTTCACCGACGGCTTCGCCGGAGGACGCGACCCGGCCGCCTCCGGCTGGGGCCTAGACCTGCCCGGCGTGTACGCCGCTTGGCTGCTGGTTCTGCTGATCCTGTGGCCGCTCGCGACGTGGTACGCCGGCGTCAAGGCGCGCCAACGCTCGCGCTGGCTGAGCTACCTCTAGAACATCGGACCGGCTCCGGTCCGATCGGTGAGCGCGGTCAAGCTCACACGTCGAGGTTGGCCACGCTCAGGGCGTTGTCCTGGATGAACTCGCGGCGCGGCTCCACCACGTCGCCCATCAGCTTGACGAAAATGTCGTCGGCTTCGGCGCCTTCCCGGATCCTGACCTGCAGCAGCGAGCGGGCGTCGCGGTCGAGCGTCGTTTCCCAGAGCTGGTCGGCGTTCATCTCGCCCAGCCCCTTGTATCGCTGCATCTGTGAGATGCCCTTGGACCCGGCGGCCATCACCGCCTCCAGAAGCTCGCCGGGACCCGACACTTGGCGCTCGTCGCCCCGCCGCAGCAGCAGGGCCGGCTTGGCATAGACCTCGGCGAGCGACGCCGTGTGCTCGGACAAGCGCCGCGCTTCGGCGGAGGCGAGCAGGCCGGCGTCGAGGATCGCCGCCTGGGTCACGCCGCGCACCTCGCGGGTCAGCACGTAGCCGCCGTTCTCCACCCGGCCGGTCCAGCCGCGTTCCGTTTCATCGGAGCGGGCGTCGAGGCGCCCGGCGAGCAGGTCGGCCGCCGCGTGCGCTTCGGGCGCGACGTCGCTGGACTCGTGATCGATCGGCATCAGGGCGCCGGCGATCGCCGCCTGCTCGATGATGCCGCGATCGTAGCGTCCGTGCAGCCCGGTGAGGAGGTGGCGCACCACGCGCGCCTCCTCGACCAGCCCGCGCAGGTCGGCGCCGGCCCGTTCCTCGCCGCCGGGCAGGCGCAGCACCGTACCCTCCAGGCCGTGGGCGATCAGGTAGTCCTCGCGGGCGCGCTCGTCCTTCAAGTACTGCTCGGAGGAGCCGCGCTTCACCTTGTAGAGCGGCGGCTGGGCGATGTAGACGTGCCCGCGCTCGATCAGTTCGCGCATCTGGCGGAAGAAGAAGGTCAGCAGCAGGGTACGGATGTGCGAACCGTCGACGTCGGCATCCGTCATGATGATGATCTTGTGGTAGCGCAGCTTGTCGGCGTTGAAGTCGTCGCGGCCGATGCCGGTGCCCAGCGCGGTGATCAGGGTGCCGATCTCCTGGCTTCCCAGCATGCGGTCGAAGCGGGCCCGCTCGACGTTGAGGATCTTGCCTTTCAGCGGCAGGATCGCCTGGTATTCGCGGGCGCGGCCCTGCTTGGCCGAGCCGCCGGCGCTGTCGCCCTCGACCAGGAAGATCTCGGACTTGGCGGGGTCGCGCTCCTGGCAGTCGGCGAGCTTGCCCGGCAGGTTCGCGATGTCGAGCGCGCCCTTGCGCCGCGTCAGCTCGCGGGCCTTGCGCGCCGCCTCGCGGGCCTGCGCCGCCTCGATCACCTTGGCCGTCACCACCTTGGCGTCGGCCGGATGCTCCTCCAGCCAGCGGTCGAGCATCTCGTTGACGAGGCCTTCCACCACCGGGCGCACCTCGGAGGACACCAGCTTGTCCTTGGTCTGCGACGAGAACTTGGGGTCGGGTACCTTGACGCTGAGGACGCAGGTGAGCCCCTCGCGGCAGTCGTCGCCGGTGAGGTCGACCTTTTCCCGCTTCAACATGCCGGATCGGTCGGCGTAGCCGGTCATCTGCCGGGTCAGGGCGCCGCGGAAGCCGGCGAGGTGAGTGCCGCCGTCGCGCTGGGGGATGTTGTTGGTGAAGGCCAGCACGTTCTCGTGGTAGGAATCGTTCCACCACAGGGCGACCTCCACCGTCATCTTGTCGCGCTCGCCGCGCATCAGGATGGGCGCGCCGATCAGCGCCGTCTTGGTGCGGTCGAGGTAGCGCACGAAGGCGGTGAGGCCGCCGTCGTAGAACAGCTCCTCGATCCTGGGCTCGGCCCCGCGCGCGTCGGTGAGCACGATGCGCACGCCCGAGTTGAGGAACGCCAGCTCGCGCAGGCGATGCTCGATGGTGGCATAATTGTAGTCGACCATCGTGAAGGTCTTGGGCGAGGCGAGAAAGGTGACCTCGGTGCCGCGCTTGGGGCGGCCCTCGATGCCGTTGTCGACCATTGGCGCGGGGCCGACCACCGCCAGCGGCGCCACCGCATCGCCGTTGGCGAAGGTGATGAGATGCTCGCGGCCTTCGCGCCAGATGCGCAGCTTCAGCCAGGTCGAGAGCGCGTTGACCACGCTAACGCCGACCCCGTGCAGGCCGCCCGACACCTTGTAGCTGTTCTGGTCGAACTTCCCGCCGGCGTGGAGCTGGGTCATGATGACCTCCGCCGCCGACACGCCTTCCTCGCCGTGGATGCCGGTGGGGATACCGCGCCCGTCGTCGGTGACGGTGACGGAACCGTCGGCGCAGAGCGTCACCGTAACCCGGCTGGCGTGCCCGGCCAACGCCTCGTCGATGGCGTTGTCCACCACCTCGTAGACCATATGGTGCAGCCCCGAGCCGTCGTCGGTATCGCCGATGTACATGCCAGGGCGCTTGCGCACAGCGTCGAGCCCGCGCAGAACCTTGATGGAGTCGGCGCCGTAATCGTCGATGGGCTGGGACGGAATGCCGGTCGGGACCTTGCCGTTGTCCCGGGGACCTTGGGCAGCCGAATCTTCCATGCCTTGCGACGCTCTCGTACGGGATTGCCGGCCCGCGTGGAGCGGGCTGCTTCACCGTTAGATATAAGCAGTCGCAGCCCTGATTGCATGCGCAAAGCGGCGCTTGCACCGGGAAGGCACGATCCGGGATGGAGATGGACCGCGCGCTGCGGCCTCGGGGATCACCCGTCCGAAGACCTCTCGCCACCGCGCAACGGTCGCGCCTCAGCGCAACGGTCGCGCCTCAGCGCAACGGTCGCGCCTCAGCGCAACGAGATGGCCAGTTCGCCGACCGACACGGCCGGACTGCTGATGGAGCTGACGAGGGACAGGAACTTCTGCAGGTCGTTCAGCGGGGAGTTCGAAACGTACACGATGTCCTTGTCGTGGATCGGGAACTTGCGGGCCAGCAGCAGCGAGCTGGGATCGCGCATGTTGATGAGGTACACGGTCGGCACCAGGTTGAGCGCGGCGAGGCTGGGCGTGATGCCGGGATAGCCGCGCGCCACCGCGATCGGCTCGTAGCGGAACACGAACACGCCTTCGGGATCGGCCCTGGTGTCGGCGAACCCGGACGACTTGGCGATCGCCTCGTCGAGATTGATGCCGAGGGCATCGAAATTGATGTTCTGGTTGCTGTTGGTTGCTCCCACCGAGGTGAAGGACAGCGGGTACTTCACCACCGTCAGCGTGTCGCCGGGACGGGCGTAGATGTTCTCGCGCGGGCTGTTGAGCAGTGTTTGGAACGGCACCCGCACGGTCTTGCGGCCGCGCGTCAGGTCGAGAAAGGTTTCGTGCACGTTGGTCATCACGCCGCCGGCCTCGGCGATGACGTCGAGCAGCCTGTCGCCCCTTGTCGACAGGGGAATGCGGCCGCCCCTCACGCCCTCGCCCGCCAACGTGATGGACGAGGTGATCGGTATGTCGATGGTGACGATGGCCTGCGGCTCGATGGCCTTGCCGGTCAGCTTCTCGACGACGAGCTTCTCGACCTCGGGGGTCGTCTTGCCGACCACGTCGATCTGGCCGGCGTAGGGAACGGTGATGGTGCCGTCCTTCTGGACGATCTGCGAGGGCACGGTGGCCGCGTGCGAGCCGGTCGTGGTGGCCGAGGCGACCGGCTGCGAGAACAGGCCGCCCGCCGCCGCCTCGAAGATGGCGATGGACACCGCATCGCCGACCCCGATGCGCTGTTCCACCGCGCGGCGGTAGTCGCCGAACTTGCCGTAAAGGCTTGGGCCGGGGAAGCTCGCGAGTTGCTCCGTCACGTAGTCGCTGACGTGCACGAGAAGGTAGGGCTGATCCGGCGACCTGCTTTCCCGCAGAACGCTTTCCTTCGTCGGGCCGACGTTGGGCACCGTCGAGCAGCCAAGAAGGGCGGCTGTCGTGCATGCGGCAAGCAACGCCCTCGTGGACCGTAGCACCGCTCGATGTAGGCTGCCTGATCGGAGCAATAGAGATACCGCCTTTTACCCGCTTCTATCCGAAGGCCCGGCGCCGCACCATCGCCGGTCGCGGTAATCCACCGCCTGTTGTGCGTCCGACACACAAACACGGCGGGCTTGTCCGGCGCTGTTGCGCGGATGGACGAAACCTGCGGTGCGCGCCGGGGTCGCCCGACTGGACGCGCCGCGACGGCATCTTCGGCGGCGCGCCGCGCGCGGGACGAAGCGCGGGCCGTCGCCCTCTCGACTGCCCGCTGGAAGGCCCGCACCCCGGCCAAATCCGTGTAATGATCAGAAAGCGGTGGGCGAGCGACCGATCAGCCCGGTGGAAGCTTGACGGGACGACGGCCTTGCGTTTCGTTTTTCTCACCGGAGCGCGGCACGTTGAGCCGGCTCTCAGCCGGTTCGACGGGAGAAGTGGTGATGACCGAAGCGACCAAGAAGGCGGCTGCCAAGCCTGCCGCCGCCAAGAAGACCACCAAGACGGCCGAGCCCAAAACCGTTGAGCCCAAAGCCGCCGCCAAAGCCGCCGGGTCGAAAACGGACGAAACCAAAGCAGCGAAGCCGAAAGGCGTCTCGACGAAGGGACCGACCAAGTCCGCCGCTTCGTCCGCCGAGAAGCCGAAGCCCAAACCCGATCAACAGCCGCCGAGCGCGTTCTCCAAGCCCCTGACGCCCTCCAAGGAGCTCGCCGCCGTGGTCGGCGGGGAACCGCTGCCGCGCACCGTGGTGGTCAGCAAGGTTTGGGAGTATATCAAGGAACACAAGCTGCAAAACGAGACCAACAAGCGCGAGATCCTGGCCGACGCCAAGCTCAAGGCCGTTTTCGGCAAGGACAAGGTGACCATGTTCGAGATGAACAAGCATCTCGCCGCCCACCTCAAGGGCTGACCGCCGGAATTCAAACGAGGCGGCGGCGGCCTGCCGGGCGAGCCGCCGCCGCGCGCGTAATTTGAGCGTCGCGGGAATGGTTCAGACATGGGTTGTCGGCGGTCGGCCGGCCTCTCTTGGCGCACCTGCCGCCGGCGATCCGATGCGCGCCGTCGGCTCCGTGGCTCGGTCGACGGGCGTTTGAGGCGCTTGTCATCGTCTCGACCTACCGCGGCACGTCCGTGCGCAGCCGTCCCACGTCACCGTCGTTGTGACCGACACGCGCTTCATCGGGCAGTGCTCGCAGCGGGACATGGCGCCATTGGGCCTAAGGCTCGTCGACGCGCAGACATCCGCCTCGCCGCGGATATCTTCGAAAACCCGACACATTCGTGAAAGGGGGATCGACATGAAGCTGTTGCGGGTCGGACCGGCGGGCGCCGACTCGCCGGCTCTGCTCGCCGCCGGCGGGTCGCTGCGAGACCTTTCGGCCCATGTCGGGAAATCAACGGGGCGGCGCTGGCGCCGGATCGACTTGCCCGCCTCGCCGCCCTGGATCCGGCGAGCCCGGCGTTCCCCCAAGGCGCACCGCGGATCGGTTCGTGCTTGAGCCGCCTGGTCAACTTCGTCTGCATCGGTCCGAACTACGCCGACCACGCCGCCGAAGCCGGCCTGCGGCTGCCGGAGGAGCCGATCGTGTTCCTCAAGTCTTTCGGCTCGCTGTTCGGGCCCAACGACGACGTGATCCTGCCGAAGAGCTCGCAGAAGACCGACTGGGAGATCGAGTCGGGTGTCATCATCGGCACGAGGGCCTCCGACATCGGGGAAGCCGATGCACACGACCACGTCGCCGGCTATCGCGTGGTGAACGACATCAGCGAGCAGGAATTTCAGCTCGAACGCGGCGGCACCTGGGGCAAGGGCTGCGACAGCTTCGGCCCGGTCGGCCCGTGGATGGTCACCCGTGACGAGATCGCCGACCTGCAGGCCCTCCGCTCGTGGTGCGCCATCGATGGCGAGACGAGGCAGAACGGCAGCACGGGCACGATGATCTTCGGTGTCGCCCGGCTTGTCAGCTAGACAGGTTCGCGTTGGCAGGCCAACGCTTCACCCGATAGCCCTCTGAATTTCCGCAGGTTTGGATCACAAAACCGCAGGGCACTTCGCGAAACCTGCTTAGGTCAGCCGCCTCATGACGCTCCACCCCGGCGACATCCTCGCCACGGGCATCCCGCCCGGCGCCGACCTTGGCATCAAGCCGGAGGCGGCGTTCCTGCGGGCGGGCATCGACGGGCGCGGCGAGCAACGCCTGAGCGTGGTCTCCGCCGCGTAGCCGCCGACGCGCTCCGCATCAGGGGGCTTGCCAATGGCAACCGCAGGTGTCTGTAATCGTGATGTGGAAAGGTGGCCGAGTGGTTTAAGGCAGCGGTCTTGAAAACCGCCGTGGGTGCAAGCCTACCGTGGGTTCGAATCCCACCTTTTCCGCCAGTCAGGTCGCAATATCTCGATAATTAGCTTACGTCGTGTATCCGGCTATCTGTACATTTTCGCGTACAGACCGTCCGGGGCTTAAGGCGGGTCGGCCGACCGATAGCCGCTTACTTGCCGCGCGCGTCTCTTCATGATTGCAGGTTCGATTGCCACGGCTGAACATCGATGGAGCGTCGCCGATACAGCATGTATGGCCTGACGTCCTCGTCGATGGGTCGGGAGTTCCGCCACGGGTGCTCCTCGGTGAGAACTTCGCCGGGCCTGGCCCCGCAGTTGGCGAAGGCGTTCTCAACAGCCGCCGCAGTCACGCGATTGCGCTCGGCCCTGAGCTGGGAACGCCCCGCTTTGGTGGACACCGATGATGCTTTCGCACGAGGTGTCCCCGATGCCCAAAACACGCCAACCCGACGCGCCGGAGTTCCGGCAGCGGATCATCGACCTGGTCCGGCCATGATCCGACGGTTCTCGCCCGCGAGTTCGAGCCGTCCACGAC
Organism: uncultured Beijerinckiaceae bacterium; assembly: GCA_937863205.1. The sequence continues at coordinate 20,099 of CALMGA010000564.1, forward strand.
GAGCCGCCCCGCGCCCGACTTGCTGGACCGCACCTTCAAGGCCGGAGCGCCCGACCGGTTCTGGGCGTCCGACATCACCTACGAGCCCAAAATGAGCGGCTTCCTGTACCTCGCCGTCGTGCTCGACGTGTTCAGCCGCAAGGTTGTTGGCAGGTGAGGGTCCATCGCACATGTGCGATGGCTTCCCTTGCTGAGGAACCACCCACACACCGAGTTGATCGAACACGCGGGAGTTGGTTGCTGGCCAACGGCGGCCATCAAGTGTGATCCACTTCTCCGATCAGGGTTGCCGGCACACGTCGCCGGCCATCGGCGGCCGATGCAGCTGTGCGAGCTTCGATAAGATCCGTCGGCGACATTGACGACGACGCCCTGGCGGAAAACTTCTTCGATGACCGGCGTCGCTTGAAGCGCGGCGGGAAGGCCCATCCCCGGATCATTCGGAGAGGCGTCGATCGATCTCGCTGTTTATGCCGCGACGGTTTACGCGCGAGTAGGGCAACATATGTTAGATTTTTCCTGCGTAGATTCGAGGATCGGCGTCATGCAACCGAGTTACCGCGTGAGCACCAGGACGCCGGATGGCACTCTCAACATCGGTGCCAGGAGTTCCGAAGCCGCACTCGTCTGCGCCCGCGAGCTCCTTCAAACGCACTCGTTGGTCTTCATCGAGGATCAGCACGGCAGTGTTTTCATGGCCGACACTTTCGAAATCATCGTGGGCCGGTCTGTGGCCGCGAACGATAACCTGCTTCAGCATGACCTGGGCTTATCTTAAGGTGAAGCCATCGAAATCGATAATTTGCCTTAACTCGCCGTTTTCGGTGAGTTGCTGAGATGACTTGCTGATCGCCCGTGTTGCCCACGTGGCGTTGAACCTCATTCGGTAGGGCGCCGCCACGTGATGATGCCAACGGCGAAGTGCAGCGGGGCGAGATCGTTCTCGGGCTTCCTGTTCCAACGGATCAGCACGGCGCGGTAACGGTTCAGCCGGGAACGGCTGCGCTCGACCACCCGGCGCCTCGCCTTGGCCCCGGCCTGGCGCTTGGCGGCGACCTCCTCGACGCGGCTGCGCAGGTGCGGCGCGAAGCCGAACTGCGCCGCGACCTCGCGCGGGTCGGCAAAGTCATAGCTCTTTTTCAGGCACAAGTGCTGCGGGCGACGGCGGCTCGCCTATGGTCGCCTCACCGGGACGGCGTGCAGTTCCACCGCGAGCGGCAGGCCTTGGCCGTCGGCCAGCAGCGAGCGCTTCACCCCGCGCTTGCCCGGCCGACAATGCTTCGCATCGCGGCGGAACGGTCGGGTCGGGACCGGTTTTTCCCCGCAGAGCGCCGCCGCGGACGACTTCAAAGGAGAAAAGCAACCGGTCGTGTTGACGTGCATGAGGCGCGTCGTTGACGTTACTACAAGGCGTGTTACTTCATCAGCAGAGCGATCCTGCGAGCATGAAATGGATGAAACCAACCTTGTAATCGCGGGTGAACAACTGCAATCCGCGATCCTTGGCGACATGCCCTGGACGGATGCTCTGGACGGCATCGCCGAGGCCGCGGGGGCGCGAGGGGCGGCGCTGATCCCCGTGTCTGCCGGCTTCGCCGAATGCCCCTTCTCGCGCGGTATCGAGGAGCTTGGCCACGCCTATACGACGACGCGGTGGCGCCGCCAGGATTTCCGCCTGGCCGCCTTGGGCAAGGTACTGCGCACCGGTGTTGCCGCGGACCAGGACATCGTTGCTCCCGACGCCATGGAGCGGATGGCCTACTACAAGGAGTTCCTGGAACCGCTTGGCGGATGGTGGTTTGCCGGCGTGCCCGTTCGCGCCGACAAGCACGTCTTCGTCTTGACCATCCAGCGCACACGCGTCCAGGGACCGGTGATCGAGGCGGAGCAGGACGTGCTGCGCCGCCTTGGCTGCGGGCTCAGCCAGTCGGCGACGGTGGCGGCGCGCATCGCGGCGGCACGGGTCAACGGCGTCCTGGACGGGCTGGAGGCGATGAACTGCCCCGCCGTGCTCCTCGATGGCGAAGGCTGCGTGCTGCAGGCCAATGCCGCGGCCGCGACCTTCGAGAGCGAGCTGCGCCTGCGCGCCGGGCATCCGCTGGCGGCGCTTTCCGCGGCGAACCGGGAGCTTCAATCTCATCTGCGGGCGGCGCTGTGCCCGCCGGCCCGGTCGGACAACCCGGAGCTCCGGCCCGTCATCCTGCGTCGCGACGGCAGGCATCCGCTCGTGTTGCGCGTCCGCTGGCTGACGGGTGAGGCGTCTCGCGTCTTTTCCGCCGCCCGCGCGATTGTGCTGATCGACGATCTCGACCAGAAGGACACCCCGTCGGCGACGTTGCTGTGCGACATCTTCGGGCTCACGCCCGCCCAGGCCAGGGTGGCGGCGCTCATCGGAGGCGGGGCGAGCTTGACCGATTGCGCCGACGAGTTGGGCATCACGGTGGGAACGGCACGCTTCCAGTTGAAAGGGGCATTCCAAAACCTGGGCGTGTCGCGACAAGCGGAACTCGTATCCGTGCTGGCTCGCCTGCGCCGTTGCCAGGAGCCGCGCCGCTGATGCGCGGCAGCGTTGCGAAGCCTGCGCCGAACCTAAGCAGGTTTCGCAAAAGTGCCCCGCGGTTTTGTGATCCAAACCTGCGGCATGGCAAAGAGCTAAGCAGGTAGAGCGTTGGCCTGCCAATGCGAAGCTGCTTAGCTGTTGAAGGCTACAGCCGCGGATCGATCGGCTCGCTTTCCAGGGCCAGCACGGCGAAGACGCATTCGTGCACGCGGCGCAGCGGCGAGCCGGTGGCGAAGCGCAGCAGGGCTTCGTGGCCGAGGGCGAACTCGCGCAGCGCCAGCGCGCGCTTGCGGGCGAGGCCGCGCTGGCGCAGCCGCTCCAGATTGTCGGGCATGTCGTAGTCCGGGCCGTAGATGATGCGCAGGTATTCGCGCCCGCGCACCTTCAAGGCCGGCTGGATCAGGCCCCCCGCACCATTTTTGGCGCCGCGCGGCACGAAGGCGAGCGGCTTCACCACCATGCCTTCGCCGCCCGACCCGGTGAGTTCCTCCCACCACGCGGCCGCGGCGGCGCAGGCCGACTCGTCGGCGAGGTCGAGCGTGCGGGACCGCGTGCCGGCCAGCGTCGGGCCGCCGTGGGCGACCAGCCGCCCGGCAAGCGCCATGTGCCACACATTGTCCTTGTCGAAGTGCGCCGCGCCCTCGCTGGCCAGGACATGGAAGGGCGCCACGCGCAGGTCGGCCACGCCGCTGACCGGCCAGGTATAGGGCCGCCACGCTCCGGCGTAGGCGGCGGCGTTGTTTGAGCGCTGGTCGAGCCGGTCGCGGATCGCTTCGGCCGGCACGCCGCGTCGCACGGCCCGGTCGGCCGCCGCGAGCGCG
>CALMGA010000565.1 GCA_937863205.1 uncultured Beijerinckiaceae bacterium
GCGCGGTCGTAGCCGGCCTGGCGCATCGCCTCGTCGGCGGCGACGAGCAGGTACTGCGTGACCGGGTCGCAGAAGGGCATCACCCCCCGTTCGAGGTGGGCGGCCCCGTCGAAATGCTGCACCTGCGCGGCGATCTTGATGCGGCCGCGGTATTCGTAGGGGAAGGTCGGCGGGGTGATGCAGGATCGACCTTCGCGGGCGGCCATCCACAGCGTTTCGGCCCCGATGCCGGCGGCGGACACCGCGCCGACCCCGGTGACGACGACCCGCTTGCGCGGCGCCATCAGGCCTGCTGCTTTTCTTTGGTGATGTAGTTCGCGATGGCCTCGATCAGCTGGCTGACGTTCTTGGCGTCGTGAAACGGGCCGTCCATCGGGATGTAGACGTCGAACTTGTCCTCGATGGCGGTGAGGATCATCACGATGTCGATCGACTTCAGGTCGAGGCTCTCGATGGTGGCGTCCGGCGTCACCTTTTCGCGGTCGATCATGCCCTCGGTCACGATCGTGTCGATGATCTTGCTGACGAGCTCATCGTGAGTCGCCGCTTGCACCGATGTCTGGCCCAGCGGCACCCCCGTGCCGGCCGCCTCCCCCGCTTGATCCCTGCTCTCCACCAAATGCTCCACTCGTCGACCGTGATCCCGGGTCCGTTGTCCGGCGAAGCGGAAACCGCGGGATCTAAAGGTGGTTCTTGAAGCAGGCTGGCGGGTCTGCCCGCCTGCTGCGTTTCGAGGCGATGGCCTGCCTTAATGCAATCGGGATGGGAAGGGAAGATCCTGTCCCCCGGCCTGCCGAAAGGCGGCCGGGCGCCGCTGCCGCGCCCGCGACCCGTCCTTCAAGCCCCTTGCAGCACGCGCCCTTTCGCGCTGGCCGACACTTCGGCGATGATGCGCTTGATCTCGGGCAGGCACGATCCGCAGTTGGTGCCAGCCTTGAGCTTCTGCCCGATGGAGGCCGTCGTGTTCGCGCCCTCGGCGATGGCGGCGGCGATGCGGCCGTGGGGCACGCCGAAGCAGGCGCACACGTTGGGACCCTCGTCCGCCGCCCCGTTCAGCCGCTTGCCCGACAGCACGACCCGCCGCACGGCCTTGTCGATGGCGGGGGCGGCCCAGGCCTCCGCCAGCACCGACCATTTCGGCGCCGCCTCGACGGGCGCCAGGAACAGCACGCCGACCAGGCGGCCGTCGGCGATCATGGCCGTGCGCGACATGCCGCGCCGGGCATCGACGTAGCGCAGCGTATCGACGTCATGTCCCGCCGCACGCGCCAAGGCGTCGAGCAGGTCGGCGCCGTCGCCGTCGGTGTCGACCCGCGCGGCAAAGCCGCCCGGGATCGCGCTCCAGGCCCAGAAGCTCGTCCGCGGCAGGGGCAGGCGGCGGCGGGCCAGCATGAAACCGGCCGAACGCATGGCGACCCGCGCGACCGCGACCGGCGTCGCCTTGGAGTCGGGCTGCCCGGAGTAGGGGTCGACGATGGCGTGCACCAGCGAGCCGGTACGCGCATCGCTCGCCGTTTCGTCGGTCCAGTGGATCGGGGCGAAGACGTTGCCGCGCTCCTGGTTGGTGGTGACGGCGACGCGGTAGGTGCCGGAGCCGTGGTGGTTGCTGAGCCGCGCGAGGCCGCCGTCGCTCAGGCCGAAGCGGGCGGCGTCGGCCGGGTGCACGGAGACGAAGGGCTCGGTGATGTGGCTGCCGAGCCGCGGCGACAGGCCGGTGCGGGTCATGGTGTGCCACTGGTCGCGGATGCGCCCGGTGTTGAGCAGCAGCGGGAAGGAGGCCGACACCTGCTCGGCGAGTTGCGGCGGCGCCACCGACACGAACTGCGCCTTGCGCGAGGGCGTGAAGAAGCCGCCGTCGCCGAAGAAACGCGGCGTGCTGCCGCCATCGGCCGGCGCCGGCCATTGGAACGGCGTCATGGACGCGTATTCGCCCCGCGCCAAAGTCCCGAACCGGCCGATGTCGAAATCGCGCGCGCCGCCGTTCTCGAAGCCCGACAGCCGGGCGTGCTCGGCGAAGATCTCGCCGGCGTCGGCGTAGTCGAAGCCGGCGAAACCCATCCGCCGCGCCACCTGGCTCACCGCCCACCAATCCGGCTTGGCTTCGCCGACCGGATCGCCGAAACGGCGCTGGCGGGTGATGCGGCGCTCGGAATTGGTGACCGTGCCGTCCTTCTCGCTCCAGCCCTGGCTGGGCAGGTGCACGTTGGTCCCCTGCGCGCTACAGTTCAGCGTGTCGTTGGCATCGACGACCTCGGAGCAGACGAACAGGTCGAGCTTGCCCAAGGCGGCGCGCGCGTCCATCGCCTGCGGCAGGCTCACCGCCGCATTGGTGCCCATCACCCAAAGCGCCTTGATCGAGCCGGCGTCGATCGCCTTGATCATGTCGTTGATCATCAGCCCCGGCTTCTGCACGAGGTTGGGCGCCTCCCAGAAGCGGGCGACGCGGTCGAGTTCGGGGGCGGTGAAGCCCATGTGGGCGGCGAGCTGGTTCGACAAGCCGCCGACCTCGCGCCCGCCCATCGCGTTGGGCTGCCCTGTCAGCGAGAACGGCCCCATGCCCGGCCGGCCGATGCGCCCGGTGGCGAGGTGGCAGTTGAGGATGGCGTTGACCTTGTCGGTGCCCTGGGCCGACTGGTTGACGCCCTGGCTGTAGAGCGTGACCACCCGCTCCGTCGCGGCGAAGCGGCGGAAGAAGCGGGTGATCTCCTCGGGCGGCAGACGGGTGCGCAGAGCGGTGGCGGCAACCGAAGGGGCGATGGCGCGGGCGGTGGCCACGGCATCCTCGAAGTTCTCGGTGTGGGCCGAGATGTAGTCGCGGTCGAGGTGCCCATGGTCGACGAGATACACGAGCAGGCCGCTGAACAGGGCGGAGTCCTGCCCCGGCGCGATGGCCAAGTGCTGGTCGGCGCTTTCCCCGGTCGCGGTCTTGCGCACGTCCACCGTGACGATCGCCGCCCCGCGCGTGTCCTGCGCCTTGATCATGCGCTGGAACAGGATGGGGTGGCACCAAGCCGCGTTGGAACCGACCAGCACGAACAGGTCGCCCTCGTCGAGATCCTCGTAGCAGCCGGGCACCGTGTCCGATCCGAAGGCCCGCTTGTGGCCGGACACGGACGAGGACATGCACAGGCGCGAGTTGGTATCGACGTTGGCCGAGCCGATGAACCCCTTCATCAGCTTGTTGGGGACGTAATAGTCCTCGGTGAGGAGCTGCCCCGACAGGTAGAAGCCGACCGCCTGCGGCCCGTGCTTCTCGATCGTGCGGCGCAGGCCGCCCGCGACCTCGTCCAGCGCCCTGTCCCAGCCGACCCGCTCGCCGTTGATCTTGGGGAAGTGCAGCCGGGTCGCCGGATCCAGCGTTTCGCCCAGCGCCGAACCCTTGGAGCAGAGGCGCCCGAAGTTCGAAGGGTGGTCGGGATCGCCGGCGATGGAAGCGCCGCCCTTGCCGTCCGGGGTCGCCAGGACGCCGCAGCCGACGCCGCAATAAGGGCAGGTTGTCTTGACGGCGAGCGCAGCCACTAGTTCAACCTCAATACACGTCCGCCTGGAATCGTCCGCTCTTCTTCAGGCCGGCCACGAAGCTCTTGGCCGCCGCCTCGTCGCAGCCGCTGCCCGTGGCGACGATCTCGCACAACGTCTTCTCGACGTCGCTCGCCATGCGCTTGGCATCGCCGCAGATGTAGAAATGGGCGCCGCGCTCGATCCACGACCAAAGTTCGCCGCCCTCTTCGCGCATCTTGTCCTGCACATAGGTCTTCTTGCCCCCATCGCGAGACCAAGCCAAGGAGAGTTTCGACAGGGTGCCGTCACCGAGAAAGGCGTCCATCTCGTCCTCGTAGAAGAAGTCGGCGGCGCGGCGCTGGTGACCGAAGAACAGCCAGGCGCCGCCCTTGGCTTCGGCCGCCTTGCGATCGTGGAGGAAGGCGCGGAACGGCGCCACGCCGGTACCGGGGCCGACCATGATGATCGGCGTGTCGGTGGATTGCGGCAGGGCGAAGTTGTGCGCCCGCTGCACGTAGGACTTGATCCTCGTGTTGGGCGCGAGGCGCTCGCTGAGCCAGGACGAGGCCACGCCGCGGCGCTTGCGGTCCCCGATGGTGTAGCTGACGTGATCCACCGTCAGCGACACGGCGCCCGGCGTGGCATTGTGCGACGAGGAGATGGAGTACAAGCGCGGCTGCAGCGGGTCGAGCGCCTCGATGAAGGCCTCGGGATCGGGCCGCACCGGGGCGAACTTCTCCAGAACGGCGAGAACGTCGAGGGTCGCAACATCGCCGTCGGGATCCTCGCCCCTGGCCAACGCCTTCGCCTTGGCCCGGCGTTCGCCGCCGGTGATGTAGCTCATCAGTTCGAACAAGGAGTCAGGCGCCATGCCGAGCGAAACCTCGGTGCTCAGAACCTCGACGATGGACTGACCTGCGATGGGGAAGTCGCGCGGCGCGCCGATGGCGGCGACGACGAGGTCGACGAGGTCGGGCGGATTGTGCGGGAACAGGCCGAAGCTGTCGCCGACCGTGTAAGCGATGCCGGCCTCGCGCAGGTCGATATCGATGTGGTAGGTCGACTTCTCCGAGTCGGCCTTGTTGAGGCGCTGCCGAGACACGAACGTCACCTCGACGGGTGCCGAGCGGGCATAGCCGGGCGCGGCCACCTCCTTGGCGGCGACGGGAGCCGCCACTTCGGTTTTGGCCCCGGCGGCGGTCCCCGCAGGCGGGCTGCCGATTTCGGCGGCGAGTTCCTTGACCTTGCGCGCGGTTTCCTTGCCGCCGGGGACGCACAGGTTGAGGCGGGTTTCCTCGCCGACCACGATGGCCTTGGAATAATCCTGGCAGTTGTAGCCGCACTGGCCGCAGTCCTGCTGCGCCATGGCCGCCATCATCCGGCGCTGGATCGGCTTGCCTTCGGCAAGCTGCATGCGCTCGTCGATCGGAATCGAGGGATCGTGCCAGGGAGCGTCATCCTCGACGACGCCGGCGGCATCCGAACTGATCGGCTGCGCACCGCCCTCCTGGGGCGCGATGAAGCCGGCGAAGAACCCGTTCAACCAGGCGCGCTGTTCCGGCGAGAACGGCGCATTTTCAGGGATCAGGGGCGTAACGGCTGGCATGGACGCCTGAAACGTCATGGACGGGTCCTTCTCGGATCAAACCTTCTCGGCGAGCTCTTTCAGGACGTCGACCTCGCGCGTCCTGGCGAAGGCGTAGAACGTTTCGTCCGGCCCGGAACGGTTGGCGAGATAGGTCTTGAGCAACCGCTCGACGGCGCGGGGCGCTTCCTCCGTGGTGACCTTGGGGAAGATTTCGCGCCCGATCGCCGCCTGCTCGGAGAAGCCGCCGCCCACGAAGATGTCGTAGCCGTCGACGGTGTCGCCCTCCTCGTTGATCGGCACCTTGGCGCCGATCAGGCCGATGTCGCCGATGTAATGCTGGGCGCAGCTGTTGTGGCAACCGGTGAGGTGGATGTTGACCGGCGTATCGAGCGTGACGCGCGGCTCCAGATAGGCGGCAATCTCTTCGGCATTCTTCTTGGTTGGCGACGCCGCGAACTTGCACCCCTGCGATCCCGTGCACGCGACGAGGCCGGCACGCACGGACGAGGCCCGCCAGTCCAGCCCGGCGGCCTCGATGCGCGCCTTGGCCGCTTCGACCTTGTCGTCGGGGATGCCGGAGATCAGCAGATTCTGCCAGACGGTGAGGCGGATGTCGCCGTCGCCGAGGTCGGCGGCGATGCGGGCGAGGTCGCGCATCTGGGCGACGGTCATCTTGCCGACCGGCAGCACCACGCCGATCCAGTTCAGCCCGCCCTGAGCCTGGGCATGCGCGCCGACATGGGCGAGACGGTCCTGGGCCGGACGCGGCTCGACGTGAGCGGCGTCGACGCGGGCGAGCTTGTCCCCGAGCTTGGTCTCGACGGCGGCCAGGAACTTGTCGAAGCCCCAGTCGTCGAGCACGTATTTCAGCCGCGCCTTGTTGCGGTTGGTTCGGTCGCCCGAGTCGATGAAGACGCGCACGATGGCGTCCGACACCCTCGTCGCATCGGCGGGCTTGAGCACCACGCCGGTGTCGCGGGCAAGGTCCTTGTGGCCGGAAATGCCGCCGAGCAGCAGGCGGAAGTACACGCCCGGCTCGACCGCGGCGCCCTCCCTCACCCGCACGGCCTGGAAGCCGATGTCGTTGGAGTCTTCCAGCGTCGGGATCGGCCCGCCGCCGTCGAAGGCGACGTTGAACTTGCGCGGCAGGCCGTACATCACCCGGTTCAGGAGAATGTGGAAGTGCCATTCGCGGGCGTAGGGGCGGGTATCCAGCAGTTCGCCCGGCGCGATGCCGGCGGTGGCATCGCCCGTGACGTTGCGGATGTTGTCGGCGCCCGAGCCCTTCGAGCACAGGCCGAGGTCGATGATGCGCTCGATCACCTCGATGCCGTTGCGCGCCGGGATTTCGCGCATCTGCAGGTTGGCGCGGGTGGTGACGTGAGCGTAGCCGCCGGCGAAGCGCTCGGCGATGTCGGCGACGCCGGCGAACTGGTGGTACTTGAGGATGCCGTTGTGGATGCGCAGGCGCGCCATGTAGGAATCCTGCGCCGGCGAAACGTAGAACAGGCCGTAGTACCGCCAACGGAAATTGTCCGCCGGCTTGGGAAACTCGTCCTTGGCGGCCTGCGCCTTCAGCTTGGCGTACGCATCAAAGGGATGCTCCTCGCGCTTCCACTTCTCCTGGTCGGCGAGCTTCTTGCCGCCGGCCTCGGTGCGGGCCTGGGCGGCAAGGTGCTCGGCATCGGGGCCGCTCGGCGCGGCCGGCGCCGCCGCGCCAGCGCCGGTCGGCTTCAGGCGCCCGATCTGAATGCCGGACGTGAAACCTTCGAGGTAGCGCTTCTGCTCGGTCGTGAAATCGCCGACCGCACCCTGACCTGCAACAGCATCCATCTTGATCGGACCACCTTCTGTCGGACTGCCAGGGCCAGCCGCCAAGGCCACGGGCGGGAAATCAGGGCCTCGTGCGGGGAAAACAACCCCGCTGCGCGATGTGCCGGCACCAGCGGCGCGGAAATAGGCTGCGCCGGCCGCTCCGCTGCCGCCTGACCTTTTGCATAGCCCGAGATCGCAAGAGGCGTGCCGATGAGCCAGCGACAGGCCATGCGGCATATGGCTTTCGACCCCGGCCGCGCGATGCGGCAAGGCGCAGCCGGCGACTGCGGTCCGCCTCGGAAACTCCATACCTTGGCGCCGCAGCGAAGTTGCCCGAGGGGCGCTGCGCGCTTAAGCGGACGCGGCGGCGGGCTCCGCGACCGCGACGGCTCGCCCGAAGATGAGATCGTCGCGCATGTCGTCGATGTTGGCGCCGGTCTTGATGAGATCGAGATACCAAAGGCCGTCGGAGGTATCCCCGTAGAGCACGGCCCCGGCGACCTTGCCGTCGTCGATCACGATCTTCTTGTAAACCTGCTGCCCCAGATCCTCGTAAACGAGCGCATCCTTGCCATCGCCGACGAAGTCGCCGGCCGAGAACAGCGATACGCCCGAAACCTTCAGGTTGGTGGCCAGGATCGAGCCTTCGTAGGCGGCGCTGCTGTCGCCGATGAGGGTTCGCGCCAGGGTGCGCGCCTGCTCGTAGGCCGGCTCCACGAGGCCGTAGGCCACGCCGCGATGCTCCGCGCATTCGCCGATGGCGAAGATGTCGGGGTCGGAGGTGCCGAGGCGGTCATCGACCAGGATGCCGCGCTTGCATTCGATGCCGGCCGCCTTGGCGAGATCCACGTTGGGGCGGACGCCCACCGCGCAGACGACCATGTCGGCCGGGATGACCCGCCCGTCGGCCAGTTCGACGCTTTCCACCTTTTCGGTCCCGTTGACCCGCGCGGTATTGGCGCCGAGCACGATCTCGCAGCCCTTCGCCTCGATCGCCTGCTTGAGAAGGGCCGCGGCGGGGTCGTCGAGCTGCCGTTCCATCAGCCGTGGGGCGAGGTGCAGGAGCGTGACCCTGACCCCGGCCTTGGCCATGCCGTAGGCGGCTTCCAGCCCGAGCAGCCCGCCGCCGATCACCACCGCCGGGCGCCCCGGCTTGGCGCCGTCGAGCATGCGGTCGACATCGCCCATCCAGCGGAAGGTGATGACGCCCGGCAGGTTCATTCCCGGCGTCGGCAGCCGGATCGCGTGCGAGCCGGTCGCCAGCACCAGCTTGGAATAGCTCAGCTGGCCGCCGCCCCGCAAAGTCACTACCCGCCGCGCCGAGTCGATGTTCATCACCGCCTGGCCGAAGACGTTGGTGATGCCCTGCCGCTCCCACCAGGCGCGAGGCTTCAGCTCGATATCATCGGCCACCACCTCGCGGGCGAGCAGCGAGGACAGCAGCACCCTGTTGTAGGCCCGCCGCGGCTCGTCGCCGATCAGGATGATGGCGTAGCGCCCCAGGGCACGCGCGCTCAGCTCTTCGGCAAGCTTGGTGCCGGCCATCCCTTGGCCGATGATGATGAGAGGTTCGCTCATGCGCGGCCCTGTTCCTTTGCTGTCCGACACCTATCTGGTCGGCATCCCACGCCGGGCAAGGCGAAGGCAAGCGCCCCATCGCTTCCGGGTCGATGCCGTTGGGCACGGGAGCCTGAGTTTGCCGACGTCCGCAGCCGCCTCGCCGTACGCCGGCCGCATCAAACGGCTTTTCGCCAAACGGCTCGCGGCGGCCTGCGCGCTGGTGGTCCCGCCGATGGCAGCGGCGGCCGGCGAACTCGACGCCCTTCGCAACAGGGCGCGGCCGGTCATCATCCTGTCCGACGCGCCCGGCGACGCCCGCGCCAGGTCGCAGCATGCGGCGCTCGATGCGGAAGCGGCTGCCGTCAGGGAGCGCGACATCACCGTCCTGGCGGAGGATGGGCGCGGCGCGCTGCATCGTCGCCTCGGCGTGGCCGGCTTCGCCGTGGTGCTCGTGGGCAAGGACGGCGACGTGAAGCACATCTGGCGCGAGCCGGTCGAACCTCGGCGGATCTTTGCCGTGATCGATGCCATGCCGATGCGACGGCAGGAAATGCGCCGCTGAGAGCGAAGCCGACGCCTCGCGCGCTTCCTTCAGCCGCAGCGGATGTTGGCGCCATGGGCGCAAGCGGTGTATGCAGCCGAGCATAGCGCTTGGGGAGGTTCACCTGCATGACGGTCCGCGCGGCACCGGCACGCCCCGCCGCCGTCGGGGGGGCGGCCGGTCGCGCGGGGGCCGGCGCCGGGGCGCCGCGACCGGGCGCGGCGGCCGACGGGCCGGTCGTGTTCGCCGCCGCCAGCATGAAGACGGCCCTTGACGCGATCGCCGCCCGCTTCGCCGCCAAGACCGGCAAAACCCCGGTCATCTCCTACGGGTCGTCGGGCGTGCTGGCCAAGCAGATCCTAGCCGGGGCGCCGGCCGACCTCTTCATCTCCGCCGACGAGCAGTGGATGGACTTCCTCGCCGGCAAGGATGCCCTCAAGGCGGGAACGCGGGACACGCTGCTCGGCAACGGCCTCGTGCTGGTCGCACCTGCCAACGCGGAGGCCAAGCTCACCATCGCGCCCGGCTTCGGCCTCGCGGCGGCGCTGGGCGACGGCAAGCTCGCGGTGTGCACGGTGGCCTCGTGCCCGGCCGGCATCTACGGCAAGCAGGCGTTGCAGAAGCTCGGCGTGTTCGCGGCGGTCGAGCCGAAACTGGCGCAGGCCGAGAACGTGCGGGCGGCGCTTCTGCTGGTTGCCCGCGGCGAGGCGAAGTTCGGCATCGTCTACACCAGCGACGCCAAATCGGAGCCAAGGGTGAAGGTGGTCGACACGTTTCCAGAATCCTCGCACACGCCGATCACCTATCCCGTCGCCGTGACCAAGGAGTCCAAGAGCGCCGATTCCGGCGCGCTGGAAGCCTTCCTTCGCGCGCCGGAATCGGCGGAGATCCTGAGCGGACAAGGCTTCACCGTTCTGAGCAGATAGCGTCCCGTGCGGATCGATGATCGACGGCGCGGTCCCCTTCCGCCCCGGCGCGGTCGGCCCTCATCGGGGAGAACGTGTTGAGCGCAGCGCTCGGGCTGTCGGGTGAGGACTGGACGGCGGTCGCCCTGTCGCTGCGCGTCGCGGTGGTCGCGACCCTGGCCAGCCTGCCGGCTGGGATTGCCGTCGCCTACGCGCTGGCGCGCCGGACCTTTCCGGGCAAGGCGCTGCTCGACGCGGTGGTCAACCTGCCCCTCGTCCTGCCGCCGGTGGTGATCGGCTACGTGCTGCTTCTCGCCTTCGGGCGGCGCGGGCTGCTGGGCTCGGCGCTGGCCGACATCGGCATCGTGCTGTCGTTCCGCTGGACCGGTGCGGCGCTGGCCTGCGCGGTGATGGGCTTCCCCCTGATGGTCCGGGCGATGCGGCTGTCCTTCGAAGCGGTCGACACCCGCCTGGAGGCCGCCGCCGGCACGCTCGGCGCCGGCCCGGCCTGGCGGTTCGTGCTCATCACGCTGCCCCTCGCCCTGCCCGGCCTCGTCACCGGCTCGATCCTGGCCTTCGCCCGCTCGCTGGGCGAGTTCGGCGCCACCATCACCTTCGTCGCCAACATCCCCGGCGAAACGCAAACCATCGCCGCCGCGATCTACACCGACGTGCAGACCCCCGACGGCGATGCCGGCGCGCTCAGGCTGACGCTGATCTCCGTCGCCCTTTCGTTCGCCGCCGTGCTGGCCTCCAACCTCGCCCAGCGCGCGGCCGAGCGCCGCCTGTCGGCCGCCGGCTGAGCGCCGCGCAGGAGTTGCCGCCATGATGCACTCGCCTTGATCCAACCACGGTGATCGACGTCGCCCTGCAAACGAGCGTCGGCGCCTTCTCGCTCGACGTCGCCTTTCGCAGCGCCGGCGGCGTCACCGCCCTGTTCGGGCGATCCGGCTCGGGCAAGTCGATGACGCTCGGCCTGATCGCCGGCTTGCGTCGCCCGGCGCAGGGCCACGTCCGCATCGACGATCTCGTTCTCCTCGACACCGCCGGCGGGCTGTGCCGGCCACCCCACCGCCGCCGCATCGGGCTGGTGTTCCAGGACGCGCAGCTGTTTCCGCACATGAACGTGCGCCGCAACCTGCTGTTTGGCCGCTGGTTCGCCAAGCGGGAGGCGGGAGCCGGCCCGGCCATCACCCTGGACTCCGTGGTCGACACCCTCGGCCTCGGCGCGCTGCTCGCCCGCTTCCCCGCCACGCTGTCGGGCGGCGAGCGCCAGCGCGTCGCCATCGGCCGGGCCCTGCTGGCCAACCCCCGCCTGCTCCTCTTCGACGAGCCGCTCGCAGCCCTCGACCGGCAGCGCAAGCTCGACATCCTGCCCTTGATCGAGCGGGTGCGCGACGATTTCGCGGTGCCCATCATCTACGTGTCGCACGCGGCCGACGAGGTGGTCCGCCTTGCCGCCGACGTGATCGTGCTGGAGAACGGTCGCGTCGTGGCCAACGGCCCGCCCGAGGTCGTGCTGGGCGCGGCCAGCGGAGCCGGCGACGAGCGCTTCGGCCGGGTCTCGATCCTCACCGCGACGGTTGGCGAGCGCGACGAGGCCTTCGACCTGACCGGCCTCGACCACCCGGCCGGGCGGCTGTGGCTCGCCGGGCGGGTCGCCGGTGCCGCAGGCAGTCAGGTCCGGGTGCTCGTCCATGCCACGGATGTCAGCCTCGCGCCGGGCGAGACCGGCCCGCTGTCGATCCGCAGCTCGCGCGAGGGGCGGAGCGCCGCCATCGCAGGGGATCGGGCGCTGGCGGCGGTCACCGTGGCGCTCGCCGGTGACGGCTCGCGCGTCGCCCTCATCACCCGCCGCGCCCTGCACGACCTCGCGCTCACCGTCGGCTCGCCGGTGCGGGCCCTGGTCAAGACGGTGGCGCTCGATGAGGGATCGATGCCGGGCGGATGTCGACCGGAGGGGTTCCAATAGGTCCTATGTCCGCATTGCCTTCCCCTGCGCTTGGGCTAACCCAGACCAACTCTTGTCGCTGCCGGAGAAAGATCCGCCATGAGCAATCCCACGACGCTTCGCACCGTATCCGGCCTTCCCAGCGCGGCGCCAAGCCTCGCCGGGTCCGCGCTGGTGATGATCGACCTGCAGAACACCTATCGCGAGGGGCTGATGCGGCTCGCCGACGTGGAGCCGGCGATCGTGGAAGCGCAGGCGCTGCTGCGGCGCGCCCGCGAGGCCGGCACGCCGATCTTCCACATCCGGCACAGCGCCGGCGCCGGCTCGCCCTACGACATCGAGGCCGCGACCGGCGCCATCAGCGACGAAGTGGCGCCCCAGGGCGACGAGCCGGTGATCACCAAGCTGTTTCCCAGCGCCTTCGTCGGCACCGACCTTGAAGAGCGGCTGCGCGCCAAAGGGGTCCGGGACGTCATCCTGGCCGGCTTCATGACCCACATGTGCGTGAATTCGACGGCGCGCGGCGCCTTCAACCTCGGCTTCCACCCGACGGTGGTGGCGGCGACCACGGCGACGCGCGACCTGCCGGGCCTGGACGGATCGGTGGTCAAGGCGGCGGCGCTGCAGAGCGCCAGCCTCGCCGCCCTTGCCGACCTGTTCGCGGTCGTGGTAGCGCGGGAGGGTGAAATCCGCGCCTGAGGCGGCCCGTCCGCCCTCGGGCAGCGAGCCTTGCCACCGGCGGGGCGCCTCCGCTTCGGACCCTGGGAGTTGCATCGATGGCCGCCTCGAACATCACCCCCACGGTGGCGGACGAGCCCTCGCGGCGCGACTTCCTGTTCATCGCGACGGGTGCCGTCGGCGTCGTGGGCGCGGCCAGCCTGGCGGTTCCCCTGGTGTCGGAGTTGCAGCCCGACGCCCAGGTGATCGCGGCCGGCGCCCCCATCGACGTCGACATCAGCTCGATCGAGCCGGGCCAGCAGATCCTGGTGAAATGGCGCGGGCATCCGATCTTCATCGTCAACCGGACGCCCGAGGCGTTGAAGACGCTGCAGGAGCCGGTGCTGGTCGACAAGCTGTCCGATCCCGACTCCAAGGCGCTGCAGCAGCCGGAGTACGCGGCCAACTGGCACCGCTCGGTGAAGCCCGAGTTCCTGGTGCTGGTCGGCGTGTGCACGCACCTGGGCTGCATCCCGAGCTTCCAGCCCAACAAGGGCGAGGTCGATGCGAACTGGCAGGGCGGCTATTTCTGCCCCTGCCACGGCTCGAAGTACGATCTCGCCGGCCGGGTCTACAGCGGCGTTCCCGCGCCCTACAACCTGCCGGTGCCGCCCTACGTCTTCGCCAACGACAAGACGCTTCGCATCGGCGAGAACCCGTCCGGCACGGCCTACGACCTGGCCGACGTCGTTCAGCTCTGATTGCCCGGCTCCGATCGCCGGCCCCAGCCTGTCAAAGGGTTGGGCGCCGGTGCAGGTGGATGAAGTCGACGGGGCCGCCGGGCTTGGCGTCGTCGAAGACGCCGACAACCAGCCGGCCTGTCGCCCACGCCAGCGTGTCGAGGCCGGTCCGCCCTTCGAGGCAGAGTGGGCCGTTCTCGTCGGGGTGATGCCCGTGCACCACGTGGTGGATGCCGTGGCCGCCGGTCGCGTCGCGAGGGTAGCGCTTCCACAGCAGGGTCTTGTCGGCCTGCCGGTCGAGCGGCATCGCCGGATCGACGCCGGCATGGACGTAAACGCGCTGGGCATCCACATGCATCGCCGGCAGGGCCTCGATCCAGGCGAGGTGGCCGGCGATCAGGTCGCGTCGATCGCGATAGGAGTTGATGGTGGCATCGCCGCCGTTGCCGATCCACCAATCGAGACGTTCGGGATTCTGCAGGGCGAGAGCCATCATCGCCTCGTGATTGCCCTTCAGGCAGATCCAGCGCCAGCCCTCGGGCGGCCCGGCGATCAGTCGGTCGAGGATCTCCGCGCTCTGCGGCCCGCGGTCGACGTAGTCGCCGAGAAACACCGCCGTGCGGGTCAGCGCACCGGCGGGGTAAGCGTCCATGGCGGCGAGGGCATCGCCGAGCAGATCGAAGCGGCCGTGGAGGTCGGCGACGGCGAACAACAAGCCGAACGGCGCAGGTGCCGGACCTTGGGGCACCGCGGGCGCCTCAGTCATGCCGGATGTAGGCATGGCGCGGGTCGTCCGGCGGTCCCGTCAGCGCCCCACCTTGGCGTTCTGGCCGCCAGCCGACCACGTCCTCGATCCGGGCGGCGAGTTCGAAGTCCTTAACGGTGACGCCCTTCGCCGTATGGGTCCACAGCCTCACGACGACGCCCTTGAAGCTGACAATCAGCTCGGGGTGATGCCAAGCGGCCTCGCAAAGGTGGCCGACCGTGGTCGCCACCATCAGGGCCGCCTTGAAGCTGGCCGTTCTGAAGCTGCGCTGCAGCGCATTGTCGACGCAATGCCAGTGCGGGAGGGGTGCCAGCCGCTCTGCGATTTCAGCCTCGCCGTAAGCTCGTTGGTCGTCGCAAGCTCGTTCGTGGCCCACGCTCTGCCCCATCCCATGCGATCCCGACGCTCCCACGAGAGCTGGGAGCTGAGCAGGCTTTCGCAAGCCTGATCACACCTTGGGTTCGAAGCGGCTTCGATTCCGGTGGGAAAAAAGCGAGATCGAACGTGGCATGAGCCACGCGAGGCTGCCGAGCGGTTCTTTTCGCCAGACATGCGTCACCAAGCACGCGTCACCAAGCACGCGTCACCAAAGCACGCGGCGCTGGGCAGGCTGCCGCCGATACGTTCGGGGCGGGGACGGCTCACGCCGTCTTGCGCTGCCGTCGGTCCTGCGCCGGCTGATAGGCCATGCGGCTGTGAACCTTGCAATACGGCCCTTCGCCGATCGGCGCCTTGCCGCCGCAGTAGCGGAACTCGGTCGAGGACGGATCGCCGACCGGCCAGCGGCACATCGATTCGCGCAGATCCATGATGGTGACGTTCTCGATCATCGAAATCACCCTGTCCTCTCCGGTGCGACGGAGCGGGAACACCACCGGCTGGCCCTGCACGGCGAGGGCGACGTTGCCGCGGACCGGCATCGCCACGGCGCGGTGCGGGGTCGCATCGGCCGAAGCGGCCGGCTTGGCCGGGCGCTGGCGCGGGCCGGGAGGCGGCACGGGCGCCTTGGCCCGACCCGACAGGCCGAGGCGATGCACCTTGCCGATCACCGCGTTGCGGGTAACGCCGCCGGCCAGTTCGGTCGCGATCCGGCTGGCGCTCAAGCCATCCAACCAAAGCCTGCGCAGCAGCTCGACGCGCTCCTCGGTCCAGGACAACATCGCTTCCTTGTCCACCACTTGGTCTGCCATCTCAGCGCCCGCCCGCATCTCAAGTTCGCCCGCGACACGCCTCGGGTGGTTCACCCCCTGCAAGACAGGCGCGCGACACCGCACCGGCGCAAGCCTGTGTCGTTGAACGCAAGTACGCTTGGAGTGAAACCGCCCGACGCGAGGCCGTGGTCAGCGCCTAGGAAGCTACACTAGGGGTCGAATCGGGCGCAAGCCTCGTACAGGTTGATAAATGGTTTTAACCGGTCGGCGCTGCGTTGCGCTCAAGGCTTTGCTGAACAGCGTTGAATCAAAAGGAGAACGAAACGGAGTCGTCTTGCCACTTGGCCGGGCGCTGCGAATTGATGGTCGTTGTCTGTTCGGAATCGGCAACACGGTCGCAGCGGCGCGCTGGAACCGCCCGATCGGAGGCGGTGCGGTCTGCATCGCTTGCGCCGGCCACCCCTCCAGGCTGCCGCCTTGGGAGCCGTCACCTTGGGAGGTTGCCGATCCCCGGCACCCCGGCTATAGAGCCGCTTCGCGTTCAATCCGACACCCCTGGAGGCGTGGACGCGGTACCACGTTCGTTGTTTGAAGGACACCAGATGGCCGAGACGAAGTCTTTGGCGGCCTCGGTGCGCGACGCTGTCGGCAAGGGGGCCGCACGCCGTGTTCGCCGCGAGGGCCGCATTCCCGGAGTGATCTACGGCGGCGGCGAGCCGCCGACCCCGATCGCTCTCTCCTGGCACGAGGTCAACAAGTTGATCTACGCCGGCGGGTTCATGACCACGACGTTCGACATCGATGTCGATGGCGACAAGCAGCGGGTCATTCCGCGCGACTACCAGCTCGATCCCGTGAAGGACCGGCCGCTGCACGTCGACTTCCTTCGCCTCCAGGCCGGTCAGAAGATCGCCGTGGAAATTCCCGTCCACGCGATCGGCCAGGACGAATGCCTCGCCCTCAAGGCCGGCGGCGTCGTCGAGATCGTCCGCCACACGGTGGCTCTCACCGTGCCGGCCGACGCCATTCCCGAGCGGATCGACATCGACGTGTCGAAGCTCGCACTGGGCGACTCCGTGCACGTGTCCGAGCTCAAGCTGCCGCGCGGCGCCCGCTTTGCCGCGGCCGAGAGCACGTTCGCCGTGCTCACGTTGAAGCCGCCGGCGGTCGAGGAGGAGGCCGTCGCTGACGAGCCGGCCACCACGGAAGCGGAGGCCGCCGGCGAGGGCGCCGACACCGTGCCGGCAACCGCCGAAGACTGAGCCAGCCAGCCCGCGCCCCGATGGCGCGGGCGTCCGCGAAACGGTTGAGAACGATGCGTCTCTTCGTTGGCCTCGGCAATCCCGGTCGGGAGCACGCCGGGCAGCGACACAACATCGGCTTCATGGCGCTGGATGCGATCGCGAGCCGCCATCGCGCGGCGCCGTTCCGCGCCAAGTTCCAGGGGCTGGTGAGCGAGGTCACGCTCGGCCCCGAGCGGGTGCTGCTGCTCAAGCCGGAAACCTTCATGAACGACAGCGGCCGTTCGGTCGGCGCGGCGGCGCGCTTCCACAAGCTGAGCGTGGCCGACATCACCGTCTTCCACGACGAACTCGACCTCGCGCCGGGGCTGGTGCGGGTGAAGACCGGCGGCGGCAACGCCGGCCACAACGGCTTGCGCTCGATCACCGCCGACCTCGGCAACGATTACCGCCGGGTGCGCCTGGGCATCGGCCATCCCGGCTCGAAGGAGCGCGTGCTCGGCTACGTGCTCGGCAACTTCGGCAAGGACGAGATGCCCTGGCTCGACACCCTGTGCGAGGCGGTAGCCAGCGAGGCGGCGGATCTGGTCGAGGGCCGGGACAACCAATTCCAGAACCGCCTTCACGCCGCCCTGGCGCCATTTGCCCCGGCGCCGCCGTCGCGCTGACCGGTGCCGGAGGTCATGCTCCGGCGGTCGCATGCTCCGGCGGTC
>CALMGA010000566.1 GCA_937863205.1 uncultured Beijerinckiaceae bacterium
GCCCCTTCGACAGTCAGCTCGCGGAGACGCTGAAGGGCACCACCATGAAAGACGAACGCGACGCGCTCGGCAAGGAGCGCGGCGGCCGAGCGGTTGCGGCCGATGTCGCCCGGCGGGTGATGGCCGCCCTGGGAGCCGAGACCTGATCACGTTGGCCCATGTCGGCAGCGCGGCGACACGTCCGTCGCGGCACGACCTCATGCTGGTGGCGCGCGAGGACTGGCCTCGGGTCGCCGCCACCTGCCTTGCGCATCCGACGCTCTCGCAAGCCGAAGCGGCGCTGGTCGCACGCTGGGGAGATGCGGGCTGGCCGGTGATCGTTCGCCGCGCGGCGCTCGGCGAAGCGCCGCGCGGCGTGCCGGTCGGCTTGCCGCAGCCACCGTTCCTCGGCAAGGCGCGAGTTGCCCTGTCGGTGCCATCGGACGTGTCCTGGCGGCGGGTCGCCCCCGTGACCCTGGCAGACGTCCACGACGTCGCGCCGATCGCATGGCGGAACGCGATCGACGCGATCGTGTCCGTCGCGCGCTCGCTCGCTCTGGTGCCGAACGTCTTCGGCGCCCTGCTGTGGCAGGCCGTGACGGGCATGGTCTACCTCCACGCCGCCTCCGACCTCGACCTGCTGTGGCCGGTCGCGGACGCGGCCGCCCTCGCGCCCCTGCTCGACGGACTGACGCGGATCGAGGCGGCTGGCCCGATGAGGATCGACGGCGAGGTGCTGACGGCCGGCGGTGGCGTCAACTGGCGCGAACTCGCGGCGGCACGTCGGAGCGGGGCCGAGATCGTCTTGATCAAGTCGACCGATCGGGTCGGTTTCGTGCCGATCTCCTCGCTGTTTCCGGAGAAGGCCGTCGCGTGTTTCTAGGTGATGTTGCCGCTCCAAACGCGCGCGCGGCCTTCAATGCCGAGGGCGTCGCCGACTTGGCGCGTGCTGCCTTGATCGACGAGCTGGCGACCTGGCCCAAGCCGGGCCTGGTCAGCCTGGTCGACACCGGCAGTCATCGCGACATGGATGCCGGCACGCTCACACGTAGTGCCGACGCCATCCATCCCTTCTTCGCCGACCTCGCCCACGCCGGGGAAAAGCGCGCCGGCATGACCGAACTCCGACGAATCGGGTTCGCGGCGGAAGCGGCCATGATGGCCGTCACCGGCGGTGTCAACGCGCACCGCGGCGCCATCTTCAGCCTCGGCCTGATCTGCGCCGCCGAGGGTGCGCTGCGTTACGCGCCAGGGCCCGCCGAGGCGCGCGTTCGCACCGTCCGGGCGCTGTGGGGAGAGCCGATCCTGCATGGCCCGGTACCCACCCGCAGTCACGGTGCCGTCGCGGCGAGGCGCTTTGGCGTCGGTGGTGCCCGCGAGGAAGCGGCGGCGGGTTTTCCGACCCTGTGCGCCGTTGGCTTGCCGACGTTGCGCGAGGGGCGACGACTTCGCCCGGAAGATGCGGAAGCGGCAAGGGTGCATTGCTTCTTCGCGTTGATGGCCGAAGTTAACGACACCAATCTGCTGCATCGCGGTGAAGGCGCCGGCCTTGCCTTCGCAAAATCGGCCGCATCGTCGTTCCTCGCCGCCGGCGGGGTCGGCGCACCCGCATGGCGGGAGGCGGCCGAGCGGGTCCACCGCGCCTTCATTGCCCGCGACCTCAGCCCCGGCGGTTCGGCCGATCTCCTCGCCGCTACCCTGCTCCTGGACGCGCTGGAGACGCCGCGATGAACACCCTCGCCATCCTCTGTTCCGGCCAGGGTCGGCAGGGCCGGGGCATGTTCGACCTCGTCGCCAACGCGCCCGAGGCGAAAAGCGTGTTCAAGGCCGCCGCCTCGGTTCTCGGCGGTCGCGACCCTCGCGATGTGACCGCCAAGGACGGCGACGATGCGCTTCACGCCAACGCGACCGCGCAGGTCCTGTGCTGTGTCCAGGCGCTCGCGGTCTGGGCGGTCCTGAAGCCAAAGATCGACAGCCCTCTCGTGGTCGCCGGCTACAGCGTCGGCGAAGTCGCGGCCTGGAGCATCGCCGGCGCGCTCCAGCCCGCCGCCGTGTTCAACGTCGTGACGCGCCGCGCCGCGCTGATGGACGATGCGACCGACAAGCCCTCCGGCCTGCTTGCCGTCCGTGGGCTGTCTTCGGCGGCATTGGATGCGCTGTGCCGCGACGCGGACGTCCACGTCGCCATCCGCAACGCACCGGACCGCGTCGTGGTGGGCGGCCGCAGCGACGCGCTCGAGCGAGCAAGGAAGGCGGCCGAGGCTCGAGGAGCGAGCGTGACGCCGATCCCGGTCGACGTGCCCTCCCACACCCCGCTGCTGCGCGGCGCGTCCGAAACCTTCGGCGCTTTCCTCCGCGATTTCGAGGGCGTGCGGACCCCGGACGTCCGTCTTCTCAGCGGGATCGACGGCGCGGCGGTGTTCGACGTTCGCGACGGCCTCGACAAGCTCGGCAAGCAGGTTGCGCAGACGGTCGACTGGGCCGCCTGCATGGAGGCATGCCGCGCCGCCGGTGCGACGCGTGCGTTGGAACTGGGCCCGGGTGACGCCTTGGCGCGGATGGCGGGAGACCTTATCGGCGAGCGCGACAGCCGCAGCGTCGCAGACTTCCGCTCGATGGACGGCGTTCTCCAGTGGTTAAGGTCCTGAAGGCTTGGTCCCTGAAGGCTTGGTCCCTGAAGGCTTGGTCCCTGAAGGCTTGGTCCTTGGAGGTTCGGCCGCGAGGTGCGCCCCGCGACTCATCCGCCGCCGATCATCGGTGAACTCGATATCCATCGCAGGAAAGGTCAAAGCATGCCGATCTACGACGCGCGATCCATCCCCGACACAGTCGTCAGCGGCGTCAAGGACCCGGAGATCGCCGCATGGCTGAAGACCGGGCCGGTGCTGGGCGCCCACAAGCCGATCCACGAGCAGCGGCGCGAGCACGACGCCTTCATCGACGCCGAGCCGCCGCCGGTCGGCCGCGTCGAGTTCCTCGGCTTGAAGGGGCCACACGGCACTGTGCCGGTGCGGGTCTACCACCCGACGAAACCAGCCACCGGTGGCGCGCTGGTCTACCTGCACGGCGGCGGCTTCGTCGTCGGCTCCCTCGACCAGTTCGAGACCGCCATGCGGCGCCTCTGCGAGGGCAGCGGCGCCCAGGTCTACGCCGTCGATTACAAGCTCGCGCCCGAGTACCAGTGGCCGGTGCAGATCGAGGAAGGCGAGTTCGTGGTCCGCTGGCTGTTCGAGCACGCCGCCCAGCGCGGCGTCGACCCCGCCAGGATCGCGCTCGGCGGCGACTCGGCCGGCGGCAACATGACCTGCACGATCTGCCTGAAGCTCCGCGACGAGGACGGCCCGAAACTCGCCCTGCAGATGCCGCTGTACCCGGAAGCGGCGATGCCTTTCGAGACGGCCGCCGGTGCCGAGAACGTGTCGGGCGGCTACGTCGACACGGCCGGCGTGCTGCTGTTCGTCTGGAGTCTGCTTCCTCAAGGAACGGACTACACGCAACCCTATGTCACGCCGCTCAATGCGCCGAGCCACGCCGACCTACCCGGGGCACTGCTCGTGACCTGCGGCTTCGACATGCTGCGCGACGTCGGCCACGCCTACGCGAAGAAGCTCGCTGCGGCCGGGAACGCGATCACCTACATCCACTATCCCGACCTGCCGCACGGCATCATCCAGATGACCGCGCACTCGAAGGCCTGCCTCGCCGCCACGCAGGAGATCGCCCGATTGCTCGGGGAAATGCTCGCCGCGCCATGACCCGAAACGATGGACACGCGGCAATATGCTGAAGACGGCCTTTTCCGGAAGAGATGCGATTTCGATGGCAAGATGTACCTGGAGAGCGGCTTGGCGACCGGCAATCACCGAAATGACGGTTCGCTCAACGTGCGCTTCTTCGTAACTTCTGTCCTTCTATCCTTCGCAGGCGGATTCGCCGACGCTGGCAGCTACGTCCTCGTAAGCAGCTTTACGGGACACATCACCGGCAACTCGATCCTGACGGCGATCGCCATCGTCAAACAAGACTGGTCTCAGGCTTTTACCAGCCTCCTGGCCGTCATCAGCTTCATGGGTGGGACCACGATCGGTTTGGCTTGGATCAAGGGTCGTGGGTTAACGAAACCACTCCTGGCCGAGATCGCATTGATCGCTTTTGGCGCCTGGATGCTTACTGTCCGGATCGATGTTGGCAGAGACCTCTTTGTTCTATGCCTATGCCTTGCGCTCGGATTGCAAAATGGCGTTTTGAACAAGCTTGGTTCCGTTTCAGTGCACAGCACCTTCATAACCGGTATGTCCACATCCTTGGTGACGTCAGTGATCGATGGACAGCAAATTGCGAAGCGGAGGGTGCTGCCTGCCGTCATCGCTTGCTTTCTCGTCGGTGCGTTATGCGGCGCCTATCTTGCCTCAAGCTTGGCAACTTTAGGTTTCGCCGGCATCCTCGTCCCGCTTGTACTTGCCCTCCTTCTGGCTGCCGCCGAGCGTTGGACGGGGTTCAACCCGAATGCTGGAGCAAATTTCGATCACCATGCGTCATAGCCTGCGGCAGCGAAGTAGTTGGCGCACTCGCTTGGCGTGAAGGCGTCGAGGCTGTTGCCGATGACGCGCCACAGCTCATCCACGCTGCGCGCCGCCGCCTTGCGCAACAGCGCCTTGAGCTTGGCGAAGGCGTTCTCGATGGGGTTGAAGTCGGGGCTGTAGGGCGGCAGGAAGCGCAGCGTCGCGCCTTTGGCCTCGACGGCGTTGCGGACGGCGGCGCCCTTGCCCAATCGCGAGAGCGCCACCGTGCAGGCGTGGCTGGCCGACCATCCCGGGATCAAGGTCGTGTCGCGCGATCGCGGCGGCGGCTACGGTGAGGCGGCCGCGAAAGCACTGCCTCAAGCCACCCAGGTCGCGGACAGGTGGCATCTAATGGAGAACGCCAG
>CALMGA010000567.1 GCA_937863205.1 uncultured Beijerinckiaceae bacterium
CGCGTCGGCGGCGAGCACTGAGCCGTGGGCAAAACTCGGCGAGGAGGGCTAGACCTCCGGCGCCGGCCCCGCCTGCGGGTTTAGCAGCGGGGACGCCCTGATGGCGGCCACGATCGTTCAGCCACCGCCCAGGTCTCATGTGTTCTTCTACCTTGTACAAGGTGACGTCGGGCGATACCGCCCGGTCGTAGTGCCGATGTAGCTGCCCGAGCAGCCGCCGCTTCAGGCGAACGACTGCATGCCGCTCAGGTAGTGCTCGCGGAGGTCCGTGAACGACGCATAGAGGGCGTCGCGGGATTGGGGCGCGCCGGAAGCCTCGGCGCCGAAGTCGAAGAAGGTGTCGAGGCCGACCACTAGCATCCCCGGGGCGTGCGTGGACGCGTCCCGCGGAAGGGCGCCAGTGAAGCCGCTAAGGTCGGCACCGACGGGGTCCTGACGCAAATCACGCCGGCGGAACCCGGTGGGCGGTCGGCGCGTCCACGTGACCCGACCTCCAAGCTTTTTGAGGAGGCGGGTGCACATATTGAGAGAGCCAAATTATGATGACCACCATGGACAAGAAGACGAATTTCCTCGCCGACTTGGCCAGCTACCTCCTCAAGGTCGGGCGCACGATGGACGGCGGCGGCGTGTGCGTGTCCCTCACCCGGGCGCGCCACCGGACCCAGTGGGGAGGCCGCTACGTCCCCGGCGGCCGAGGCGTCTATCGCCTGCTGCACGCCGCCTACGACCGGCTGTCCGCAGCGGGCCGTCAGGCCGACGCCGACGCCGTCGCGCTTGCGTTCACCAAGGCTGACGGCACCTATGCCTACCACTAAGGCCTAGCGCAAAGACACAGACAGAAGGTTCACCGCTTCCGGTGGCGCTTCCGAGGTGAAGGCGTGCACCATGCGACTGCGCCAGTGCACTAGAGGAGCGGCGCCGGCGCGATGTGGATCGCCAAGGGCACGTTCGCCTGAGGTTGCGGCGTCGCTGCCCACTGCTCGAAGGTGGTCAGGACATCGGCCAGTTCGAGGTCGCGCTTCAATTCCTGCGCGGCCTCATCGACGTGGCGCAGGTCCCCGACCACTATGCGGATGCCGGTGTCCTCTGGCCCCGCGGGCTGGCGCTGCATGACCGTGGTGAAGATGCCGGAGCGGGCGAACACCTTTTGGTAGCTCTGCATCACCGGAAGCGGCTCGTAGTCCGACTGGTCGTAGACGAACGCGATCGAGGGCAGCAGCGGCTTCAGCTTTGGAAGCACCTCGAGCAGGATCCTCTGCTGGTCGGGCATGAGGAAGCGGTTCGCCGTCGTCAGAGGCCTTTGCGCCCTGGAAGGGTCGGCGAGGTTGGGGACGCCCCTCGGCAGGCCAGCGATGCCGGCGGCGATCTCGCGCTTGATGTAGACCTGCACGTACCCGTAGATGGCCGTGCAGCCGACGGCCGCCACGCAGGCGACGAGGCTCGCCCAGGCGAACGCGACCGACGGGCCGCTGCGAGCGAGGCGGCGGTCGCGGACCTCAAACGCCACGACCAGTAGGAGCCCGATGACGGCGATCGCCGCCGACGCGCCCGGCAGCAGCAGCAGCGTCGCCACGGTGCCGAAGAGGCCGCCGGACGACTTGGCTGCCTGGAGCCAGAACTGGTAGCGGCTGTTCCAGTCGGGGACGCCGATGACGATGGCGAGCACCAGGAACGGCAGCGCCGGCAGCTTCACCTGCCCGACCAGGAGTCCCGAGACGAACGGCATAAGGCGCCTCGGAGGCGTCTCGGGGGGCTTCGGGGGATCGGCGTCGGGCTGGTCGAGCATGCGCGCCGAGAGTGACTCGCGCGGGAACCGCACGCAACGGTAGCCCCGCTGACGGTGGACGGCAGTGGGGCCCGACGCGCCCGCCAGCCGCCGATCCGCCTCCACCGCCCCTCTCCTGTGCCGGCGGAAGTTATGCCGCCCTCAGCGGCGACCCCTGGTCACGGCAGGCCCTTGTGCGGATCGGGCGTTATTGCTACGGCCGCAGCCGCATGACCACCACCGCCAGGGGCGGGCGCGATCAGTCGTAGCCGTCGCACGCGATCATGCCGTTGCTGAACATGCGGCCCTTGTGGCTGCCGCAGGTCCTATAGATCGCACCCTGGATCATCTTCGCCTGTCGATCCGCCGGTGTCTCTGGCTCGCCGAGGTACGCCGAAATGCCGGCGACCATGATGCAGGCCCCCACCACGACGCCTGCCACCTTCCCGATGTGAGCGAACCACGGGTTGTCCACTACCACATCGCGCCACCACTCATCCATGGTCATCGCCGCCGCCTCCGCAAGGATGACCGGAGGTTGCATCACGCAGGTTAACTCCCGGCGAACGTCGAGGCGAGCGAGTTGCGGAAGTCACAACCGCTAGTGACAATCAAGCCGCGGCCGGCGGATACCACAAAGCGGAGAAGCCGAGGTCGCCGCCGCGCCATTTCCGCTCCCGCCGCCATCCAAGCTGGCGGAGTGCCACGCCGAGCTGGCCAGGATTTGCGGTCGCGCAGCGGCGGCCCCGCAGCAACGGCACCAGCGTGGGGAGCGACAGGCCATCGCGCGTCACCTCGCGGGGGATCGTCGCCAGCACCTTCGCCAGACGGTCCTCCAAAGGCGTCAGGCGCTCACGGGCGGCGCGCACCTCGGCCTGCCGATCGGCTTCGACCTTGGCGGCCCCGGCTGCGATCTCCGCTATGCGCGCGCGCTCGGCCTCGGCTTGAAGGGATCGGATGTAAGCGGAAGTCACGGGCGGCCTCATCAGCCGAGCTTGGCGGCAACAGGGGCTCGGCGGCAGGAAGGTGCATGGCATGATGTGATCGAGCAAGAGCAAGGTCGAGGGCGACGCTGCCGCAGCACACTCTCACTAGCTAGTAAAATAT
>CALMGA010000568.1 GCA_937863205.1 uncultured Beijerinckiaceae bacterium
GCCGGGGATGCCGAGCGCACGAAGCTCACGCCAGAGCTGCATGGCGTTCTCGCAGCCCGCGCCGAGGCGGACATGCAGGTGGTCAAGGTAGGGATCGAGGATGCTCCGCTCGGGCCCGTGCAGGCCATGGCGCGGAAAGCGCTCGGCAAAGGCGTACTTGCGCACGGTGGCGCGGGCGAGACCGGTCTCGCGATTGATCTGGCGCAGCGACTGCCCTGCCGCGCGACGGCGCCGGACATCATGGTAGAGCGCCTCCCATCGCCCAACGGCAGCCGCCCGGGCGAGCGCCTCGGCCGGCGCGCGTGGGTAGGCCTTGGTGCGCCGGGTCCCTGCTGGCCGCACGGCAACCGGCGGCAGCTGCTTGAGGCGCGGATGAACGCGGGCGAGCCAGCGCTCGACCATCTGCCGCGCGTTGAGCAGGAGATGTCGGGTAGCCGGGGCTCGTTACCGAGCCCCAGCCCCCTCAGAACCGGACGGGACGATCTCTCGTCATCCGGCTCAAGCCTCCGCCGCCTGCTTCACCGTCCGCGCATGGTGCGCCTTGTGGCACCATCGGTGAACCAGCTTCAGGTTGCTGATCCCGTCCGTCCCGCCGCGATGACGCGGGATGTCGTGGTGCGTCTCGACAAAGGTCATGTCCTCGTCGGGGTCGAACCAAACGCCGCACATCGCACACCGATAGTCCTGCTGCCGAAGCAGTGCCGTTCGCTTGCGAGACCGCATCGCCTCGTCCAGCCGTCGGCGCCGCCGCGCCTCCCAGTACGCCTGGTCGTCGGGGTTGAGCGGACTGCGCTTTCCCTGGACCTTGGCGTGCCGGATGATCGCCACCTCGTCGTGCCGTGCGAGCTTGGCTTTGCCGTCCACGAAGTTCCACCCGTGGTCGAAGTACTTCGACCGGACCCACGCCGCCGACTTGGTCGGGTGGCGGCGCTTGGCCCATCGCCACAGCTTGGCGACGATGTGGTGGTCCGCCGTGTGGAACGCGTGCTTCGACGCCCCGTGCCGGTAGTAGGCGGCCCAGCCCCGGATCAGCGGCGCCAACGCCGCGATGATCTGGCTCGGGCCGGCCTGACGGTGCTGGCGCAGGTAGTCCCCGATGGCGCGGAGGTGCCGCACCACCTTGGCCTTCTGCGGCCGCGTCAGAACCGTGCTCCGGAAGCGTCGCACGGTGAAGCCCAGGAAGTCGATCCCGTCGTCAACGTGAACGATCCGGGTCTTCGCCTCGCTCAGGTGCAGCCCGCGCTTGCCAAGGAAGGTGACGAGCGCAGGGACGACATGGGTCAGCAGGACGTCTCGCGTGGGTGCCGTCACCACCAGGTCGTCGGCATAGCGGATCAGGCTGACGCCGCGGTTTGCGCCGCGGCGCAGGCTCGGGCGGACGTGCCGGCCCCGAACGTCCTCGGCCCCGAAGAGCCGTTCCATGCCGTCAAGCGCGATGTTGGCCAGCAGCGGCGACAGGGGACCGCCCTGCGGCGTCCCCGCCGTCGCCGCCGACCACGCGCCCAACTCCACGGCGCCGGCTTTGAGCCATCGCCGGATGGTGGTGGTGAACGCGGGCAGCCTCGCCAGCAACGGGTCGTGCCCGATGTTGTCGAAGCAGCCGGCGATGTCCGCGTCGAGCAGCCAGCCGCTGGCGCCGGCCGGAGCCAGCGTCGCGTGCAGGGCCACGATCGCGTCCATCGTGCCCCGTCCGGGTCGGAACCCGTAGCTGTTGGTCTCGAAGCGCGGTTCCCATTCGGGTTCCAGCGCCAACTTCACCAGCATCTGCAGGGCCCGGTCCCGGATCGTCGGGATGCCCAGGGGCCGCCGCCGGCCGTCCGGCTTCGGGATGTGAACCCGCCGCACCGGCTGCGGATGGTCGTCCCTCAGGCTCAGGCCGTCGTCGGCCAACCTCATCCGGCTCTCGGGCGTCTTGCACACCACGCCGTCGATGCCGGGGGTCTTGCGGCCCGCGTTCTGCTGGGTGACCCTGCGAACCGCGAGCCGTTTTGCGGATGTCGAGCGGACCAGGAGCTTTTGCAGGCTCTTCACCTGCCGACCCTTCCCGGCCGCCGCAGCACGGTAGATCCGTCCTTGCAGTCGCTTCACGGCCGCTTCCGTCGTGGCCCAATCGATCTCGGGCCACGTCGTTGGCGTCCGTCCACCGGTCAATTCGGCTTGCACCGTCCAACGTCTCCGGCAGTTCCAAGCGCCCCAAGGCTTCTCAACCGTTGAGACCATGGCGGAAGTCTGCGCCCTTTCGGGCCGGGTATCTCCTCGTCGCCGAGGCCCTGTCCGCCCCGTTACAGGGCGGCCTTCGCTTGCTCCGCCGTTCCTTATACCCCCTCCGTCGTGCCCTTCCTTGCGGTCGGGAGACCGCCTCACGGCGGGGCGGGTGGGGCTTACCCTGTTGTCCGAAGGGGAGAAGCGGATGGGGAGGCTGCGCCCTATGGTCCGGCGGGTGCTGGTGCCACTGTCGTCGGTGCTGGCAACCGACGATCCGACCCGCGTGCCGTTTTGGCGCCGGCCTGTCAGCACCTTTGGCCGGTTGCCGATGACGGACCTTGACGACGGGCGTTCACTTGCGTTCAGCCTTCCATCCTCTGCTGGGCCGCCTCCGGGGTGGTGCTTCCAGATTGAGGCCGTTGTTCCCGAAGCTTCGCACGTCGGATTGCTCCTTCGCACGTCCGGGTAGCAGCACTTGAGTGGACAAGGTTCCTCCACGGGACACTCCTCCATCGAACCTTGCGGGTCACCGGGACGGTGTCGGTCCCGATCACCCTCAGGTCACACGCCAGCGGTCCGCGACCTGCACGGCATCTGGCGCGCCCAATGCGGTACCGCGCCCGTACTCGGTCGAGCGGTCGCGTGGACGACCTCCACCTGCGGCTCGCGGCGGAGCCAGGCGGCCAACGTCATGGCGGAGCGGTCCGGCAACAGGTCGACGGGGCGGTGTCGTTCGAGGTCGACCAGGATGGTGCCGTAGCTCCGGCCCTTGCGCAGCGCCCAGTCGTCGACGCCCACGACGTGCGGCCTGCGTCGGCGCGGCAGCGGCACGCCTCGGATCGTGCGCAGCATGGTGGTGGCGCTCGCCGGCATGGCGAGATGCGACAGCAGGCGTGCGGCGGGCTGGCCGCCGAGCGCGAGGCCGGCTTGGGCATGAGCCTCGGCAAGGCGGCGGGTGCGCTGCGCGTGACGGCCGAGCAAACGCGGGAAGCGCTCGGCAAAGGTGCGGCGCGGGCAGCCGGGATGGCCGCAGAAGAAGCGGCGCACCCTCAGGTCCAGCCGGACGACTTGGCCGCTGACCGGCAGGTCGGCAGCCCGTCGTCGGTAGCGCGCGTGCACCGCGGTGCTAACGGTCCGGCAGTCAGGGCAGCGGGCGTGGTCGCGCCGACCCTCGCCGCTGACGATGAGACCATCAGGACCATCACGCGCGACGCGAAGCAGGCGACAACCGGGGAGAAGACAGAGCGGGCTCATGCCATGATCTGCGCGCCAGCAACAGCTGAGACCAGAAGGCGATCCTCACCTCGCCCGTCCCACCAATGTCGGCGATGAACCACTTCAGTGGGGGAGGATCAAGCGTAAGTCATTGGGTCGAGTAGTCCAGCTCAGCTAATGTGATATCAGCCGTTTAGGAAATCACCCCGGCACCGATCGGCGTCGAACCCCCACGCCGATTCACAAACAGAGTACTGCCAGACCGCTCGGGGCTGACCTGATAGCCGATAACGGCTACTTCGGCCGTCTTGGATCACGCCATTGTCCCGCATCTTTCTGTCCTATTCGAGCAGCAACGACCTTGAAGCCGTGGCGCTGCGCGACTGGCTGGCGGGGGAGGGCTGGGACGACGTGTTCCTCGACTTCGACCCGAACCGCGGCATTGTCGCGGGGCAGCGCTGGGAGCGCCGGCTCACCGAGGCGGCGAGTCGCTGCGAGGCGGTGGTGTTCCTGCTGTCGGCGCACTGGCTGGCGTCGGGCTGGTGCCTCAAGGAGTACACCACGGCGCGCCGGCTCAACAAGAAGCTGTTCGCCGTGCTGGTCGATCCGGCGACCACGATGAAGGACCTGCCTCCCGAGCTGACCGACACGTGGCAGGTCACCGATCTGGCGGGCGGCCGCGATATGGTCACGTTCCGCGCCGTTCGGCCCGGCACGCAGGAGGAACGCGACGTCGCATTCAACCGTGACGGGCTGACCCGATTGAAGCGCGGGCTGCAGAAGGCTGGCCTTGATGCGCGCTTCTTCGCCTGGCCACCCGCGGCTGATTCGGGGCGGGCGCCCTATCGCGGGCTGAAGCCGCTGGAGGCGGAGGACGCCGGCATCTTCTTCGGCCGCGACGCGCCCATCGTGGAGGCCGTCGACCGGCTGCACGGGCTTGGCACCGGCGCCCCGCCGCGGCTGCTGGTGGTCCTGGGCGCGTCGGGAGCCGGCAAGTCCTCGTTCCTGCGCGCCGGGCTGCTGCCGCGGCTGGCGCGCGACGACACGCATTTCGTGGTGCTGCCCCCGATCCGGCCGGAGCGGGCGGCGCTGACCGGCGAGACGGGGCTGCTGCGCACCCTGGAACTGGCCTGCCCCGGCCGCAAGGCCGCCGAGATCGGAACGGCAGTCGAGGCCGGCGCGGCGGGGCTGCGTTCTCTGCTGGCCGAGCTGGTCGGTGCCACTTTCCGGCGCACCCTGGCCGAGGCCGGCACGGTCAGGCCGCCAGCGGTAATGGTCGCAATCGACCAGGCCGAGGAGCTGTTCCGCGCCGAGGGCGCCGCGGAAGCGCAGCAGCTCCTCGAGCTCGTGCGCGAGTTGACGAGCGGGGACGATCCCGTTGCCGTGATCGTGGTCTTCGCGATCCGCTCCGACAGCTATGACGCGCTGGAGCACGCCAAGCCGCTGGAAGGGCTGCGCCAGGAAGCAATCCCGCTGCTGCCGATGCCGCGCGGTGCCTACAAGGAAGTGATCGAGGGGCCAGCGCTGCGCGTCACGGAGGCCGGCGGCAAGCTAGCGGTCGAGCCCCAGCTCACCGAGCGGCTGCTGGAGGACGTGCAAAAGGGCGGGGGCAGCGACGCCCTGCCGCTTCTCGCCTTCACCCTGGAGCAACTCCACCGCGAGCACGGGGGAAACGGTGTTCTGAAGCTGGCGGACTACGAGGCTGGCGGTGGCGTCGGGGGTGCCATCGAGGCCGCGGTGGTGCGCGCCTTTGCCCGCGCCGACGCCGACCCGCGCATCCCGCGCGAGCGCGCCGCCCGCGAGGCACTGCTGCGGCGCGGGCTGATCCCCTGGCTCGCCGGCATCGATCCCGAAACGCGGAGCCCGCGGCGCGACATCGCCCGGCTCGCCAACATCCCGGCCGAGGCTGCGCCATTGATCGAGCTGCTGGTCGAGGAGCGCCTGCTCTCGACGGACGTGCGGCGCGCGCGCGACCCGGGCACCGGGGCCGAGGCGCAGGTTCGCACCATCGAACCGACACACGAAGCGCTGCTGCGGCAATGGGGTCTGCTGGAGGGCTGGCTGGCCGCCGACTTCGGCCTGCTGGCGACGCTGGAGGGCGTGCAGCGTGGGGCGCGTGACTGGGACGCCAACGGGCGCGACGAGGCGTGGCTGGCGCACGGGGGCGGACGTCTCGCTGAGGCGCAGGGCCTCGACGCGCGTCCAGACATCGCCGGCAAGCTTGACGCGACGGACCGCGCCTACATCGCCGCCTGCCGCGCGCGCGAGGACGCCGCCCATATCGAGGTCGAGCAGCGTCGCCGGGAGCGCGAGGCGGAGCAGGAGCGGCGTGTCACCGACGCCCAGGCCCTCACGGCGGCGACGCGGCGCACGGCGCAGCGCACCCGCATCGGCCTCGTCGCCGCCCTCGTGCTCGCCGTCGCCACCGCCGGCTTCGGCCTGTTCGCCAAGGCGCAAAAGACACGCGCGGACCAGAAAACGGTCGAAGCGGAAGCGCAGCGCGACGCGGCAGGACGGGCGGAGACCTCGGCCAAGCAGCAGACGACCCTGGCCCAGGCTGCCAAGAAGGAGGCGGACCAGCGCGCCGGGCTTCTCGCATCCGACGTCGCCCAATCCTACATTGCAGCCGGCGACCTTGATGGCGCAGCCTTGCTGCTGATCCAGGCCTCGCAGGCGTTTGACGACGCCAACGCTCCCGACAAGCTGCGCATCGCGCTGTCGCAGCTCGTCGACCGCCAAGCGAAGCAGCGCATTATGGCGATCCCGGAGGGGTCCGACGTCATCGACACGGATGAGGCCACCTTCATCAAGAACGACATAACCGGGGCCTTGCTCGCCCTCGACGACGCCGGCCTTCGGACCTTGATCGCGTCTTCCGAGTCACACGGCCCCATCGTCGCGGTCCGCCGCGTCGCGGACGGCTCCTACGTGATCGCAAGGGGGAACGGCACCCTGGAGGCGCTTGCCAAGGACGGCGGCGCGCCGAGGCAGCTCGTTGACTTCCCCGCTGTGCCCGACGGGCCTGACCGGCAGGACACGTGGAGCATCTCACCTGAGGGACTGGCAATGCGGGCCGACGTCGACAAAAGCGGCGGCGATCAGATTGTTGACCTGTTCGACACGGCATCTGGCGCCTTCGCCCGACATAAGACGACCCTTTCCCATCCGGAAGTCTCGATTCTGGGCAGGAAGGTTTACCTTCACGACGAGGAGGATTATTTCCTGATCGCCGTGAAGGGTCGCGAGCTGACCCTCAACGAGGCGCACCTCAGCGACGAGCAGCGGGAAGCCCTCCGCTTCGCCGATTGCCTTGCCAAGATGCCGGACGGAGCGCGAGCGGCCGCGACGAAGTACCTGGGGGAACAGCAGGAAAGCAATCCAAGCAACAGGTTTTCGTGCCGCGGCGCAGGTCGCTACGGTGTCGTGACCTCTCTCGGCTATACGAGCAGCGGCGTTGAGCGCGAGGACCAGATCTTCAATGCTGACGGCAAGGGGCAGTCCCTCGACGAACGCCTGAAGATGTCGCCCGGCAACAGCACGAAGTCCTTCGCGATCGACGGGCGCAACGATCAGATTGCGGGCCTCCGTGACCGGGTTATCACCATTGCCTCGGAGAAGCCGAGCGACGATCCGTACATGGATCACGTCGACCCCGCCCCCCTGAAGGCGCGGACCCTGCCCGATGCGATCCGGTTTCTACCGACCGGCGAACTGGCGGTCGTCGAAGCTAGGGCG
This sequence comes from uncultured Beijerinckiaceae bacterium, assembly GCA_937863205.1. The sequence goes on from CALMGA010000568.1 coordinate 7,156, forward strand.
GGACGCGTGACGTTTCATCAGGTGCTGCCGGTGAGCACGCCCGTCCACGAGATCCTGGCCAAATACCTATCGCGTTCGGATCACGGCCAGCCGGCACAGTTCGGCGGCTGCTTTGGCGGCTATGCGTACCAGTTCCAGCCGGGTCCATGGACGCTCCAGGATGGACGGACGATCGCTTTTTCCGATTATGGCGCCGATCCGTCCGCCAACGTCAGGAAGGTCGACATCGTCGTCCGCGACAAGACACGCAAGGTTTTGAAGGCGCTGCAGGTATCCGCACGGTGCCTTGCGCTGTCCCACGACTTTGAGACCTTGGTGACGGCGGACGACCGGTCGCTTTCGGTTCACACCGGCTTCCTCGACAGCGATGGCCTCGGCAAGGCGGCAGGAGTGGCTGTTCCGGTCCCAGACCTCAGTGCCATCGCCTTCACCGCGGATCACGGGCGCTTCGTCACCGCCAACGAGAGTGAGGTGGCCACGCTTTGGAAACCCGACGCGTCTGGCGGAAGCTGGACGGGTTCGGCCTTGTACGTTGCCGACTCAGTAATCGTCCACGCCGAGACGGATCCATCGGGAACACGTCTCCTCATAATTCGGCAAGAGTAGATGGATTGGTTTCACGGTTATCTTTACTCGATCTCGGCCGGTCAGACTTGGTATGACTTTGGAACTTACCAGAGATACCTTCATGCATACTTCACCTCTGAGGGGCGGGTCGAGATCACACATGAGGAAGGCGTGGCCGACAGATATGGACTGCTGCCCCTCACGGAGCTGGACCGGCTGGCGAAGGAGAAGCTGTCTCCCAGTTGCCGGTGGGGCGAGGGAGCGCCCCTCACCGACTCACCCTGCTGGCCGCAAGCGGTTCGCTGATCCCGTGGCGGTCCGAGCCGTACTCGCTCACGGGGTGCAACTCGCCCGCTCACGTGCCGCAAGGTGCCTCGGGTCTTCCGACCCAAACCCGCGAAGTCGGGGCATGGAAGTGGATCGACATCATCGACAACTGAAGGACAGGGCTCGAAAGGTTCGCATGATGGTCGATGCGCCGGTGACCTCGCCGCCGCCGGCCATGAGATGAGCGAGAGCCGCTCGAAGCAGGGCATGCCTCCTTGGCGCGCCTTCCAGCGACGTCATCCGACCTTGCCAGGACGCGAAAGGTTATCCATGGACGGCAGGCCGCCATCGCCGGCCTTGGCCTTCCGCGTGGGCGTCACCGGCGCGCGCGACCTCGACGGCCGGCCCGAGGCGGTGCGGGCGGCGATCCGACGAGAGGTCGAGGCGGCGCTCGGCGCCGTGCGGGAC
>CALMGA010000569.1 GCA_937863205.1 uncultured Beijerinckiaceae bacterium
CGATAGTGGGGGCCACGTGACACGTCGCCATCTGCGGCGCCGAGACCGGCGACGCCTGTTCCGGCGAGGCCTTATCCAACGAGGCTTGGTCCAACGAGGCTTGGTCGAACGAGTCTTGGTCCGATGAGGCTTGCTACGGCGACGCCTACCTGCCGCCTGGCACGGGCCTGTCCGGAATGCCGCTCGGTTCCGCCGGTTGCGTGGTTGGCGGCGGGACGGATGTCGATTGCGAGCCGATCGCCGTCGCGGGCTGGGCTGGCGTGCCGGCCGGAGCGGCCCCCGAGCGCTGCTGCTCCAGCTTGCGAACCTGATCGAGGATGCTGTCAGGCTGGGTCGCCGGCAGCTTGGGCGCCTGCTCGGCCGGACCGCCGGGCCGGGCGGCGTTGAAATCGAGCTTGCTGCCGTGGCCGTAGCGGGCCAGCAGGGTCAGGCCGAGGCTGGTCACGAAAAAGGCGGCGGCCAGGATCGCCGTCGCGCGGGTGAGCACGTTGGCTTGGCCGCGCCCGGTCATGAAGCCGCCACCCCCACCGACGCCGAGCGCGCCACCCTCCGAGCGCTGCAACAGCACCACGACCACGAGCGCGACGACGATCATCAGGTGGATGGCGATCAGAACGGTCTGCATGGGCACTGCGCCGGCAAGAGGCTTCGGGCTGACAAGAGGCTTCGGGCTGACAAGAGGCTTCGGGCTGACCGGGGGACGGTCGCAAGGAAAGCTTCCGATCGCGCCAGCGAGGCGTTCTAGGCGAAGTCGCTTCCGCTGGCAACGTCGCCGCGCTCGGGCGCGCTCAACGTCGCCCTCCGCTGGCGGCGATCAGGCCGCAGGCGGCGAGCAGGGGAACGCCCATGCCGGCGACGCCGAGCAACCCGCGCCCGCTCACGCCGAGCCGCTCGACCGCCAATGCGGCGAACAGCGCGTAGCAGCACATGACCAGAGCGATGGACCGGCCGCGACCCAGGCCAAGGACTCCGCGGCAAAGGTAGGCCGTGCCGAGCAGGCCGGCCCAGACGACAATGACCGAAACCACGACGAATCCCATTTGCACGCTTCGGCTTGCCTCCTGCTCATTTGTCCAGGCTTCAGCTCGGCGGCGGCAGCGTCGCGAGCCACGCCTTGATGGTGTTGGGCATGGCCACATCGAACATCACGGCATGACCGCGGTGCGGCAGCTCGACGAAGGTCTTGGGCGCAGGCGCGCGATCGAACAGCCTGCGCGCGAACGCGATCGGGATGACCCCGTCCATCGCTCCGTGCAGGAACAGCTTGGGCGCCTTGACCGCGGCAATGCGCGACAGCGAATCGAAGCTGTCGAGCATCAGGAAGCGCACGGGAATCCAGGCGTAGACGGATTGGGCGACATCGGCCGCCGAGGAGAAGGAGCTGTCCAGCACCACCGCCCTGACCGGCCGCTTGCCCGCGACCGCGACCGCGACGCCCGTGCCCAGTGATTCGCCGATGATGACGATGCGGCCGGGCGCTACGCCGGAGGTCGTGAGCTTGCGATAGGCGGCCTCGCCGTCGAGGAGCAGGCCTTTCTCCGTCGGCGTTCCCGTTGAGCCGCCGTAGCCGCGGTAGTCGATGGCGAGCAGACCCGAGCCGTCGGCCGTCAGGCGCTGAAAGGTTTTCGCCCGGATTGCCAGCGTGCCGCCGTTGCCGTGAAAGTACAGGAAGACCACTTGGCCGGCCGCCGGGGCCTGATACCAGGCGACGATGCGCTCGCCGTCGGCCGCGGAAAGGCGCAGCGTCCTGGCCTCCGGCAGATCGAAGGCCGAAGCCGGACCCTGGTCGCGTCCGGGGAAATACATCAGGTTGCGCTGGAAGATGGCCATGTTCAGCAGGACGACCACGTAGACCAGGGCGCCGAGCAGGAGGAAACGAAAGATCCAGCGCAAAAGAACTCGCATCGCAGGGCTGCGTGGCAACAACGGCGCCACGGGGCGTGCCCATCGGGGATCCGCGTCCTTTCGCAAGTGTCGCGAAGACCGCGGCAGGCTACAAGCGAAACGCTTCGGAGACACGCCCCCCAATGGACGATGAACTGGTCCTCTATACCCACCCGATGTCGCGCGGGCGCACCGTGCGCTGGATGCTGGAAGAGGTCGCACGACCCTACCGCACGCAGCTTCTCGACTATGCCAAGGAGATGAAGGCGCCGGAGTTCCTGCGTCTCAACCCGATGGGCAAGGTGCCGGTGCTGCGGCATGGGACGACGGTGGTGACGGAGGTCGCCGCCATCTGCACCTACCTCGCCGACGCCTTCCCCGACGCCGGGCTGGCGCCCCACGGCCGGGATCGCGGGCCCTATTACCGCTGGCTGTTCTTCGCGGCGGGGCCGATCGAGGCGGCCGCGACGAACGCCGCGCTGGGGCTGCACCCCCCTGTCGAGCGCCGGCGCATGGTCGGCTACGGCTCGCTCGACGACGTGCTGCGCACGATGGAGGCGACGCTGGGCGAGGTCGACTACCTCGCCGGCGACCGCTTCACGGCCGCCGACCTCGTGCTCGGCTCGCAGCTCGGCTGGGGCATGATGTTCGGCACGATCGAGAAGCGGCCGGTGTTCGAGCGGTACTGGGATCGCCTCGCCGGCCGCGCGGCCGCCAAGCGCGCCCGCGCCCTCGACGACGCCCTGCTCTCCCCCAAGCCGCCTGACACGCCAGCCGTGCCGCCGGCCGCCGGCGCCTAGGCCGCGATGGATCCCGTCATCGATGTCGCGGCGCTGACCAAGACCTACAAGTCCGGCTTCCGCGCGCTGAACTCCGTCGACCTGCAGATCCGCGAGGGCGAGATCTTCGCCCTGCTCGGACCCAATGGCGCGGGCAAGACGACGCTGATCTCGATTGTCTGCGGCATCGTGCGCGCCACGACGGGCCGGGTCACGGTCGCCGGCCACGACGTCGTCGCCGACTACCGGGCGGCGCGCGCCGCCATCGGCCTGGTGCCGCAGGAACTGACGGTGGACGCCTTCGCCAAGGTGTCGGACACCGTCGCCTACAGCCGCGGCCTGTTCCGCAAGGCTCGCGACGACGCCCACGTCGAGCGCGTGCTGAAGGAACTGTCGCTGTGGGACAAGCGCGACAGCATGTTGATGGCGCTGTCGGGCGGCATGAAGCGGCGGGTGATGATCGCCAAGGCGCTCGCCCATCAGCCGCGCATCCTGTTTCTCGACGAGCCCACCGCCGGCGTCGACGTTGAGCTGCGCCGCGACATGTGGGCGATGATCCGCCGCCTGCGCGAGACCGGCGTCACCGTGATCCTGACCACGCACTACATCGAGGAAGCGGAGGAGATGGCCGACCGGGTCGGCGTGATCTCCAAGGGCGAGATCATCCTGGTCGAGAACAAGGCGGCGCTGATGCGAAAGCTCGGGCGCAAGCAGCTGATCGTGCAGCTTCGCCAAGCGCTCGACGCGGTGCCGGCCGAACTCGTCGCCTTCGACCTCGAACGCTCACCCGACGGCTGCGAGCTGACCTACAGCTTCGACACCCAGGCGGCCGAGACCGGCATCGCCGCGCTGATGCGCCAGTTCGCCAGCTGCGGCCTGGAGGTGAAGGACCTGCAAACCCGGCAAAGCTCGCTTGAGGACATCTTCGTCAGCCTGGTGCATCAAAACCCATGACGCCGATCAACATCCCCGCCATCCGCGCCATCTTCGTCTTCGAAATGGCGCGCTGGTTGCGCACCATCTCGCAGAGCCTGATCGCCCCCGTGATCTCCACCTCGCTGTACTTCGTGGTGTTCGGCTCGGCGATCGGCTCGCGGATGAGCACGGTGGACGGGGTGAGCTACGCCGCCTTCCTGGTGCCGGGCCTGGCCATGCTGTCGATCCTGACGCAAAGCCTGTCGAATGCCGCCTTTGGCATCTACATCACCAAATGGTCGGGCACGATCTACGAGCTGCTGTCGGCGCCCGTGTCCTGGGTCGAGGCGGTGATCGGCTACGTCGGCGCGGCCGCCGCGAAGTCGGTGCTGCTCGGGATCGTCATCATCGCCACGGCCCGGCTGTTCGTCAGCTTCGAGATCGCGCACTTGTTCTGGATGATCGCCTTTCTGCTGCTGACCGCGATCACCTTCAGCCTGTTCGGCTTCGCCATCGGCATCTGGGCCGACAACTTCGAGCAGCTGCAGATCATCCCCCTGCTCGTGGTGACGCCGCTGACGTTTCTCGGCGGCAGCTTTTATTCCGTGAAGATGCTGCCGCCGTTCTGGCAGAAAGTGACGCTGCTCAATCCCGTCGTCTACCTCGTCAGCGGCTTCCGCTGGAGCTTCTTCGGCACCGGCGACGTCAGCGTCGGCCTGAGCCTCGCCATGGCGCTGCTGTTCCTCGCCCTCTGCCTCGCCGTGATCTGGTGGATCTTTCGCACGGGCTACAAGCTCAAGTCCTGATCGTCGCGCCGGCAAGAGGACGGAACCGAACAATAGGAAAGGAACGCGTCGGGCGGACCCTCGTTCGAAGCGTGGCAAGATACAACGCAAGCCCAGGAATCCGCGATGCCCTTCCTCGACGCCAAGGACGGAACCAAGCTGTACTACAAGGACTGGGGCAGCGGGCCGCCGGTGGTGCTGATCCACGGCTGGCCGCTCAATGCCGACATGTGGGAATACCAGGCACCGACCCTCGCCCAAGCCGGCTTCAGGGTCATCGCCTACGACCGCCGCGGCTTCGGCCGTTCCGAGCAGCCGTGGAACGGCTACGACTACAACACCCTTGCCGACGATCTCGCGGCGGTGATGGAGACGCTGTCGCTGCATGACGCCGCGCTGGTCGGCTTCTCGATGGGTGGGGGCGAGGTCGCCCGATACATGTCGCGGGCCGGGGGTCGTGGCGTCAGCAAGGCCGTGCTGGTGTCGGCCGTGACGCCCTTCATGATGAAGACGTCCGACAATCCCGAAGGCGTCGACCGATCGATCTTCACCGGAATGATCGAGGGACTGAAGAAGGATCGGCCGAGCTTCCTCGCCACCTTCAGCAAGGGCTTCTTCGGCGTCGGCCTCCTGTCTTCGCCGGTGTCGAGCGACCTCGTCCAATGGGCCGGCAACCTCGCCCTGATGGCATCTCCCGAGGCCACGGTGGACTGCGTGACCGCCTTCGGCGAAACCGATTTCCGCGGCGACATGGCGGCGTTCAAGGTGCCGACCCTCGTCATCCACGGCGATGCCGACCAGACCGTGCCTCTCGACGCCTCCAGCAAGCGGGCGGCAGCGATGATCGAAGGCTCGCAGCTCCATGTCTACGAGGGTGCGCCTCACGCCATTCCGATGACCCACGCCGAGCGGCTGACGCAGGACCTGCTCGCGTTTCTGCGCTAGAGCATCGGACCGAAAAAGTGCGCAGCGGTTTTCGGACAAATCCGATGCGTTACAACAAGTCAGAGCATCGGACCGCATCCGATTTCGGGTCCGGTGCTCTAACGGATCACGCGCCGAAGACGCGGCTCTCAGCGCTTGTCCGGAGACGCGTCGTCGGGGTGGAAGATGGCGTGCTTGACGAGGTCGCCGACCTTGACGCCGATCGCGTCGGCGACGCCGGCGTTGACCTCAAGCACCCCGAGCGTCGGCCCGCCCGATTCGATCAGCGTCTTGTCGAGCGGCTTGGCATCGTGCTTGACGCTGACCACGCGGCCTTGCTTCGACACGAAGATCATGTCGAGCGGGATGTACGTGTCCTTCATCCAGAAGATCACCGGTTGCTGCACGTGGAAGTCGAACAGCATGCCCTGGTCGCGCGGCAGCGACTGCCGGTTCATCAGCCCGTATTCGCGCTCGGCATCGGTGCTCATCAGCTCCACCTTGAGCTGATGCGGCCCGCTCGCCGTATCGACTTCGAGCGGTTGAAGCGCTCTCTTCGGGCCCGGTGGTGCCGCCGACGCGCCAGCGATCCCCATCGCGGCGCAAGCCGTCGCCGCGAGCCAGTACTTCGATGCCATCCGCTTATCCCCGGAGTGCCGAGCAGGCGTCCGACCGATGCGACCGGCTGGACGCAGCTTCTTGAACGGGGCGGATCGATGCCACGCCGGAAAGGCCGGCGTCAATCGGGCCGGTGCGTGCGCGGGCAAGGGCGATGTCCAGGGCCGCTAACGGTGCCGCGGTCAGTGCGACGACGGCACAGCGGCTTCGAGCAGGCGCACTTCGGCGGCCATCAGGCCCTTGGGCCCGTCGCCGAAGCGGACCAGCAGGCTGTCGCCCGGTTTCAGCTCGGCGATGCCGTAGCGCCGCAGCGTTTCCATGTGGATGAAGATGTCGTCGGTGCCGTCCCCGCGCGACACGAAACCGAAGCCGCGCACGCGGTTGAACCACTTCACCACGACGATCTCGAAACCGCCGCTGGGGGTGACCTGGACGTGAGTGCGGGAAGGGATCTGCGCGGGATGCACCGCCGTGGACTCGTCCATCGACAAGATGCGGAAGGCCTGCAGGCCTTTGGCGCGGACGGAAGCCTCGCAGACGACCCGAGCGCCCTCGTGAGCCGATTGGAAGCCGTCGCGACGCAACGTCGTGACGTGCAGGAGAATGTCGGGGCCACCACCGTCCTGCGCCACGAAGCCGTAGCCTTTGGATACGTCGAACCACTTGATGCGTCCGGCGACTTCGACGAGCTTCAGGGTTTCGGCGGCGTCGTCGGTGGCCTCGACGTCGCGGTGTACTGGTAGAAGATCCCTGTTTGCCAAGGTGACGTCCTCGAAACGCTTGCCCGCTTCGCCGCGTCAGCCTGCCGCTCAGACCGAATCACATGCAAAGCCAGCGTCCCGACGATAGCATCGCCGGCGGTGCCGAACAGCCGCAAAGCTCCGCGCGACGTCCCCGCACCGAGTACCTCGGCCGATCTTCGGCCATAGTTGCTCAGGTGCCATCCTTCCCCAGGGATAGCCCGGCCGAGAAGGTTCCTACGCCCGGTATGGCCGTGATCGCAAGCGCGGCCGGCAGCGGCGGCGGGTCGACAGCAGGATACCGCGGCTAAGCAGGTTCGCGTTGACAGGCCGACGCTTCATTCGCTGAGTTCTTTGATACGCCGCACATTTTGGTCGCAAAACCGCAGGGTACCTTCGCGAAACCTGCTTTAAGCGATCGCGAGGGCGTGGAAGAACGGAGGCACCGCAAACGCAAAAGAAGCCCCGGCTATGACGCCGGAGCTTCCAGTTTGGAGGATGTCCAGGCGCCTACCCGGCGGCCCTTGATCCCGGCAAGGTCAGCGAAGACGCTGCGGCTCAGACAAAGTCCACGTGGAAGCACGAGATTCTGCAAGAGCGTTCCAGCCGGCTCGCCGAATGACCTTGAGACACTGGATCACCTCCTTTCGTTTCGTTGCGGATGTCCTCACAATACCAGTTCGCGCGCAGCTGTCACCCCACCGCGCCGGTGAAAACCAACGATCCACAGCTCCGTCGCATTGATTTCCCTCCCGAGTCGGCTCACATGCGACCTATCGACCGGCGGTTCGACTGCCGGCCATCGTCCTGCCATGCCGCACTGGCAGACATGCTCGAAGACATGCACCTCGGGTCGTGTGAGATACCTGCGGTCGAAACAACGGTGCGTCTCGACCGGCTTGGCGCTCCTCGGCCTCCTCGACGTGTTTTGCCGGCGACGTGCTTTCACCGGCGTGTATCACCGGCCCCCGGCCCATCGTGGGCCTTCAGCGGCACGCTTGCCGCCGCGCGATTGAAAGAACGAATTGACCTCCTTTTCCGACCTCGGCCTCGCCGCACCGCTTCTCAAGGCGCTCGCGGCGGCGAACTACCAGACCCCCACACCCATCCAGCTCCAGGCGATCCCGAAGGTGCTGGCCGGCCACGACCTCCTCGGCATCGCGCAGACCGGCACCGGCAAGACGGCGGCCTTCGCCCTGCCGATCCTGCAGCACCTCGCCGCCGAGCCGCGCCGACCCGAGCGCAACGGCTGCCGCGCCCTGATCCTGTCGCCGACGCGGGAGTTGGCCAGCCAGATCGCCGATAGCTTCCGCGGCTACGGTCAGCACCTCGCCTGCTCGGTCGCCACCGTCTTCGGCGGCGTTTCCATCCGCCCGCAGATCGACCGGCTGACGCGCGGGGTCGACGTTCTCGTCGCCACCCCCGGCCGCCTGATCGACCACCTCGACCAGAAGACGCTTCGCCTCGATCGGGTCGAGGTGTTCGTCCTCGACGAAGCCGACCAGATGCTGGACATGGGCTTCATCCACGCCCTGCGCCGGATCGTGCCTCTGCTTCCCAAGCGCCGTCAGAGCCTGTTCTTTTCCGCGACGATGCCGAAGGAGATCGGGGCGCTGGCCGCCGACCTGCTGCACGATCCCGTGCAGGTGTCGGTGGCGCCGGTGGCGACCACGGCCGAGCGCATCGACCAGCGGGTCGTGCTGGTGGAAACCGCCCGCAAGCGGTCCCTGCTCGCGGAGCTGATACGTCGCGAGGGCATGGAGCGGGCGCTGGTGTTCACCCGCACCAAGCACGGTGCCGACAAGGTCGTGCGCTCGCTCGGCGAGGACGGCATTCCGGCGCTGGCCATCCACGGCAACAAGAGCCAGCCGCAGCGCGAGCGGGCGCTGGCCTCGTTCAAGAACGGCGCCACCAGGATCCTGGTGGCCACCGACATCGCCGCGCGCGGCATCGACGTCGATGCGGTGAGCCACGTCATCAACTACGACCTGCCCAACATCCCCGAAAGCTACGTGCACCGCATCGGCCGCACGGCGCGGGCCGGCGCGGAGGGCCGCGCCATCTCGCTCGTCGATGCCGAGGAGGTGCCGTTCCTGCGCGCCATCGAGAAGCTGACGCGGCAAATCATCCCCAGCGAGGACCGCCGCGATCCCGGCGCCGTCCGCGCAGCGCCGGCGCAGCCGCGCCCGGCCG
>CALMGA010000570.1 GCA_937863205.1 uncultured Beijerinckiaceae bacterium
GCCGTAGCCCGACGTGATCTTGAAGTTCAGCATCGGCGCGCGGACCAGGAACTTGCGGGTCGACTTGCCGCTGGCATCGTAATAATCGACCCCGCCGTCGTCGGGAGCCTGGAAGCGGTAGTACCGGAAGGTTTCGCCGCGGGTGGTGATGGAGGCGTAAAGGAGCTGGTTGGGACCACCCTCCTCATCGCTTTCCTCGTAGAAGGCCGTGAAGGTGTCGCCACCGCCGACCGCGCGCTGGAAGTCGACGTCGTTGGCGAAGATGCGCACGAGGTCATCGATGATGGGCTTGGGCATGTCCTGCTTCAGGCCGGTCTCGTAGAGCGCGTTGTAAAGGCGCATGCCGGCGACGTCATCGTCGTCGTCGCCGGCGTGCGCCTTGCCCTGCGGCGCCGCTCCGGCCGAGCCGGCGAGGCGGACATAGGATCCATCGTCCTTCAGGGCGACGGTGGTTTCCAGCGTTTCGTCGGCGTAAACCTGCAGCCGGGCGAGGGTGCGAGGCTGCGAGGGCACCTCCGAGTCCGTGAACAGAAGCTTCAAGCGGCGCCCATCGGCGACCGGCTGCTGCCCGTCGTGGTTGTCGAGATCGCGCACCACCGTTGAAATGGTGGCGCGGTTGACCCCGGCGTTGAGCAGAAGGTTCTGCAGCGACTCGCCGCCGTGCAGGGTGACGAGCCTCTCGTCGCCCGGCAGGCCGCCGGGCGGGGTCGGCGAGCGCGGCACCACCGTCTCGTTTTCGGGCACCATGCGCACCACGATGGACGAGAAGGGCGAGTGCGCGCCGAAGCCGTCGGTGGCATAGGCGAGGGCGTCGTTGGCGCGGCTGGTTCGCATCAGCAGGAGTTGCGAGGGCAGCACGAAGGGCCGGTTGCCGGCGGCGAGCGAGGACTTGATGTGCTCGGCCACCTGCGCCTGCACCTCGTCGGTCGAGAGCATCACGTCGGGGGTCAGGGTTTGCGTGGAAAAGTCGCGCGTCGCCCAAGAGAATTCGGCATCGTCCTGCACCGGCTCGGGCAAGGCCTCGACGGGCGCCCTCGCATCGGCCAGCACCTTGAGCGGGTTGAAGGGCGGCACTTCGTCGGCGAAACCCGCGGTCGCGGTCAGCAGGGTCGTCTCGACGCGGGCGAAGCTGTGCATCCGCATCACTTCCTTGTCGCCGGTCCTGGTCGGGGAGGCGACGCGGAACTCCTGCTTGGCGGCCACGATGTCGACCGGCTTCACCAGGCGGTCGCCCTTGCGCGGGTTGAGGCCGGTTTCCCCCGCTTCCTTGACGGCGGGAACGGCGGGCAGCGGCTCTTCGGCGAAGTTCGCCTCGTGATCGAGGGCGGCGTAGATGGTGGAGCCGATCAGCAGGGCGCCCATCAGGCCGGTGAGGCAGGTGCCCATGAGCCAGCGCAGGGACACGCGGCGGCGGTCGTAGAAGGTGTGTCGTTCCCCATCGATCTCGATGGCCGGCTCGACGCCTTGGTCAAGGATGAAGGCATGCCGGCTGGCGTATGGGCTGAGGCGAAGCGTCTGCGTCCACACGTGAGCCTTCGCCCTCCCCCAAGCAACGCGCGCCGCCGAAGCCTAGGCAGCCCTGCGTGGCCTGCGCCACGCTTGATTTCGCTTCGAAGCGAAGTCCGGCTGCTTCGAAGCCACAGTGTAGGCCGACCTAGCGCGACGGCTTGCCGTCCCCAGGAGCCCAGCGAGACTCTCGCATGGGACTTGCCCGGGGCTGGCTCGGTGCATCCTTCGCCCTGGCGCACGACAAGGGGCAACGAGTTTGGCTCAATTGCGGCGCGAACGGCGTCGAGGGTCCATGTGACCAACCTCGTGGCCGGACTTGCCGCCCGAAACGAAGCTCGCTAATCAATCTTCGATGACGCCGGCCGCCACGGGTTCTGCTTTTCGCGAGCGAAATCAACGCGGCTTCGAGGCCCGGCTGCTTTGACGTCGACAGGTGCGGGTGAGCCTTGCCTTTTTCCCTGAAGGACGTGGCAGCGGATCGGCAAACGCATGTCAGCGGGATGGATGGTCCCGTTCTCAGCCGTCGCGCGATCGTCAAAGGGGCCACTCTCGTCGGGCTGAACACCGTCGCGGCGGGACAGGCGCCTGCGCAGATGGCGCGACCGCCCGGCAACAGCCGGTTCTCCTTTGCCGAGGTGGTGAGCCGCGCCACGCAGCTGGCCTCCGTCCCCTTCGAGGGCCAGCTGCCACCTCTCCCCGAGGAGCTGACGAAACTCGACTTCGACCAATGGCGGCAGATCGAGTTCCGCTCGGCCAAGCCGCTGCTGGGCGGCACGGGGAGCGCCTTTCACCTCGAGTTGTTCCACCTCGGGCATCTCTACAAGCGCCCGGTGGTGGTCAACACCATCCGCGACGGCATCCCAACCCCCGTTCCCTACCAGTCGAGTGAATTCAACTACGGCACGACCAAGTTCACCAAGCCGCTGCCGGTCAATCTCGGCTTCGCCGGCCTCAAGGTGCGCACGCCGCTCAACGACCCCAAAAGGTACGACGAGTTCATCACCTTCGTGGGATCGAGCTACTTCCGCTTCCTCGGGCGCGGCCAGCAGTACGGTCTTTCCGCGCGCGGGCTCGCGCTCGCCGGCGGCACCAACCAGGAGGAGTTCCCCTTCTTCCGAGAGTTCTGGATCGAGATGCCGAAGCCCGATGCGGCGAGCGTGACCATCTACGCCCTGCTCGACTCGTCCGTGGTCACGGGCGCCTACCAGTTCGACTGCGTCCCACGCGACAACAGCGTCATCGACGTCAACGTGACGCTGATCCCGCGTCGCAGCGGGGTGAAGGTCGGCTTCGCGCCGCTGACCTCCATGTTCGACATCGGCGAGAACGACCGCCACGTCCACGACGAGTTCCGGCCGGAGCTGCATGACTCCGACGGCTTGATGATCCACACCGGCGCCGGCGAGTGGATCTGGCGTCCGCTGCGCAATCCCAATATCGCCAAAACCTCGACCTTCCTCGACCGCGACGTCCAGGGTTTCGGCCTGTTGCAGCGCGACCGCGACTTCACGCACTACGAGGACATCGATCTCGCCTATCAGCTCAGGCCAAGCTACTGGGTGACGCCGAAGACCAAGTTCGGCGAGGGCCACGTCGAGCTGTTCGAGATGCCCACGGTTGATGAAACCAACGACAACATCGTCGCGTCCTGGGTCGCGGCCGACGACGTGCAGCCCGGTCGGCCGCTGAGCTACGGCTATTCCATCACGGCCGCGCTGCAATTCGATGCGCTGTCACGCAACGGCAAGGTGTTCGCGACCTTCCAAACCTCGGCCCGCGCGCTCGGCTCCAGCGAGCCGGACCTGGCCAACGTCCGGCGCTTCCTGATCGACTATGCCGGCGGCGATCTCGGCTATTACCGCGACGATCCCGGGTTGGTGCAGATCGTCGCCTCCACCAGCGTGGGCCGGATCCTGCGCGCGTACACCCAGTACAATCCCGCCATCGGCGGCGTTCGCGGAACGGTCGACGTCGAGGTTCCCGCCGGACAAACCACGGATCTCCGGGCCTATCTGACGACCGGCACGACGGCGCTCACGGAAACCTGGATCTTTCCCTGGCAGGCCCCGCAGGCGCCGGTCGCGCAGTTCCCGGCACCCGCACCGGCCCAGCCCGGCCCGCAGGCCCCCGCCAAATAAGCGTTCGAGGACGCATCAGGTCGGCTCGCGATCGGCACCCGGCCGACTGCCCAAGTGTCCATGTCCCAAGTGTGCATGTCCCAAGTGTGCATGTCCCAGGCGCGCCATGTCGAAGCGGCGGACGTCGTGCAGCAGCGCGATGAAGGCCTCGGCCCCGTGCTCGGCACAGGCATGGCCGGCTTCGGCGGTGGCGGCCGCGGCATTGCCGACGGTGCCGGCCGGATTGAGATCCTGCGCCATCCAGCCCAGCCCGGTCGGTCGGCCGAAGGCGCGCAGCCAGACGTTGTCGCGCTCCAGGGTCGCGCTGGCGGAGGGAAAGTCGCGCGCCGCCGCCATCCGCACGAGGTCGGGGCGGAAACACAGCATCAGGGACGTTTCGATCTGCCCGCCGTGGATGCCATGGGCGTGCTCGGCGTCGGAGAACAAGCCGGGCGGCGTGCCCAGGCGAGCCCAGCTGGCCAGCACCACGAGGAGGCCGTGCGCCGCCCTGGCTTCCAGGGCGAGCAGGTCGAGGACGCTCGAATTGCCGCCGTGGGCATTGACCACCACCAGCTTGCGGCAGCCGGTGCGGGCGACATCGCCGATCAGGCCGCCCCAGGCGTCGAGTGCGGTGCGCGCGGCCAGGCTCAGCGTGCCGGGGAAGGCCAGGTGCTCCCCCGAGCATCCGATCGTCTGCAGCGGCAGCACCACGACGGCCAAGTCGTCCGGCAGGCGCGCCAGCACGCGGTCGAGATAGCCTTGCGCGATGAAGCTGTCGGTGCCCAGCGGCAGGTGCGGCCCGTGCTGCTCGGTCGCCGCCACCGGCAGAACGGCGATGGCGTCGGCCATCGCCGCACCGGCGAGGTCAACCGTGGTCAGCTCGCTCCACAAGCGCGAGGGCAGCACGCTACGCCGCGGCGCCGCTTCGTTGCGTTCCCATCAGCGATGCCGACGGCGGACGGCGATGACGAGCCGCTTGCGCCCACCCCCCGCCCGGCGGACCGAGCCGCGCCGACCGCCTCGGCGGGACATGCGAGCCCGGCCCGGCCCGCGGGCCGCACCGGCGGCCGCCTCCTCGCTGCTGTTCTTCACATCGCCGGGGCGCTCGGGCGCGAGGTTCTGCGTCTTCTGCGGCGGGCCGAACTTGGCGAGGCACTGGTTGTAGGCATCGGCCGCCTGGATCTTCTCGCAATCGTTGATGTTGGCCTGGGCGCAGACCAGCGAGGTCGCGAGCAGGGTAGAGGCAAGCGCGAGCGCGATGCGCAGCGTTGATGCGTGCAAGGACCTATCCTCTCAGAACGGCTCCGGTTTTCTTGACGACGTCGGCGATGATCTTGCCCATCAGCGCGTCGATCTCGGCATCGGTCAGCGTTTTCTCGCGTGGCTGCAGCGTCGCCGACACGGCGACCGACTTCTTGCCTTCGGCCACGCCCTGTCCTTCGTAGATGTCGAACACCGTGACCTCGCCGACAAGCGTCCGATCCGCCTGCTGCACGGCCCTGACCACGTCGCCCGCCGCGACGCTCTGGTCGAGGATGAAGGCGAAATCGCGGGCGAGCGGCATGAAGTCGGGAAGGTCGAGCCTGGGTTTGCTTGTTTTGGCGGCGCCGGACCTGATCTTGGGGAAGGGCAAGTCGTCGAGCACGATCTCGAAGGCGACGAGCGGCCCGGCGACGTCCATCGCGGCAAGCGTGCGCGGGTGCATCTCGCCGACTTGGCCGACCAGCGTCTTCGGCCCGAAGCGCAGAACCATCGAGCGCCCGGGATGGAACGCGTCGGACGCGCCGGGGACGACCTGCAGGCCGCCGGTCGGCACCCCCAGCGCGGCCAGCAGCGCCAAGGCATCGGACTTGGCGTCGAACATGCCCGCCGCCGGAGCCGCGCCCGACCAGTGCCGCCCCGAACCGCGCAGCCCGGCCGTTCCCGTGCGCACGGCGGCGGCAGCGGTCTTCTGGTCGCCCTCGCGGTCGCCGCGGAAGATCTGCCCGACCTCGAAAAGGGCGAGGTCGTTGAAGCCGCGCGCCATGTTGCGCCCCGCCGCCGCGACCAGCCCTGGCAGCAGGCTCGGGCGCATGTCGGACAGATCGGCCGAAATGGGGTTGGCCAGCGCCAGAGCCGCCCGGCCGCCGGCGAACAGCTCCGCCTGCTGTCGCGACACGAAGGACCAGGTCACCGCCTCGACGAGGCCGGCGGCGGCGAGCGCCCGCTTGGCCTGCCGCGTGCGCCGCTGCAAGGGCGTCAGCATCGCCGCCGGGACCCCCTCGCCAGCAAGGGGCGGAAGCGGCTGCGGTGCGACGCGCCCGACCCCGGCGATGCGCACCACCTCCTCCACGAGGTCGGCCTTGCCGTGGATGTCGGGCCGCCAGGACGGCACCTTGACCGACAGCACGTCGCCAGCCGCCACGGCGAAGCCGAGCGCTTGCAGGATCGCAACGGTCTCTGCGACGGGCAGGTCGAGGCCGGTCAGGCGCTTCACCTCGCCGGGCGGAAAGGCCACGCGGTGGTCGGGCTGCGGCACGTGGCCGGCCAGCACGCGGTCGGAGGGCGTACCACCGCAGATCCCGACGACGAGCGCCGTGGCCAGATCGAGCCCCGGCAGGCAGAAGGCGGGATCGACGCCCCGCTCGAAACGGTAGCGCGCATCCGAAACGATGCCGAGCCGGCGCCCGGTGGCGGCCACCGCCGCCGGCTGCCACAGCGCCGATTCGATCAGCACGTCGGTGGTGGCCTCGTCGCAGCCGGTCGCCTCGCCGCCCATCACGCCGGCGATCGACGCGGGACCGCGCGCGTCGGCGATCACCACGTCGTTGTCCAGCAGCGGATAAGTCTTGCCGTCAAGGGCGCGCAGGCTCTCGCCGCCGCGCGCGCGGCGGACGTGGAGCGAGCCCTCGACCTTGGCGGCATCGAAGACGTGCAGCGGCCGGGCTCGGTCGATGCTGAGGTAGTTGGTGATGTCGACGTGCGCGTTGATCGGGAGCAGGCCGACGGCGCGCAGCCGGGCCTGCATCCAGGGCGGGCTCGGCCCGTTGCGCACGCCCGCGACCCGGCGCAGCGCGAAGGCCGGGGCGAGCGGCGCGTCGGCTGCCGCGAGATCCAGGACCACGCCGACCGGACAAGGCGCGCCGCCCTCGATCGGTTCGATCGGGGGCGTCCTGAGGCGACCGAGCCCCGCCGCGGCGAGGTCGCGGGCGATGCCGGCGACGCCGGCCGCATCGGGACGATTGGGTGTGAGGTTGACGGTGAACACGGGGTCGTCGAGCCCGGCGTAAACGGCATAGGGCGTGCCCACGGGCGCGTCGGCCGGCAGGTCGAGGATGCCCTCGTGGTCATCCGACAGTTCCAGCTCGGCGGCCGAGCACAGCATGCCGTTGGATTCGACGCCGCGGATCACCCCGGCGCCGAGCGTCACCTTCTTGCCTGGGATGAAGGTTCCAATCGGCGAGAACACCGAAACCATGCCGGTTCGCGCGTTGGGGGCGCCGCACACGACCTGCACCGGCGTGGCGCCGGCGGCGGCTTCGACCTGACACACCCGCAGGCGGTCGGCGTTGGGATGGGGCTCGGCGGAGAGCACGCGCGCGACCACGAAGCCGCGCAGCCCCGCAGCCGGATCGGCGAGGTGCTCGACCTCAAGACCGATCCGGGTCAGTGTGTCGGCGATCGCGTGGGACTCGGCCTGGGTGTCCAGGTGATCCCGCAGCCAGCTGAGCGTGAACTTCATGGGCTCTCGAAGGGGCCGGGATCGGTCCCGGCCGGGTGGCGGCCCTTCTAGGCAATCTCGGCCGGCTTGGCCAGCCGCCGAGCGTCGAGGCCCGGCGCGGCGGCCGCCCGCGAAGGAGCGGCAGGGATGAGCGAGACCGACACTTCCCCGATGGACGAGCTGCTGGCGCAGCTGTTCGCGGCAGCTGTCGAGGCCCGCGCCAACGCCTACGCGCCCTACTCCAACTTCGCCGTCGGGGCGGCGCTGCGCACCGGATCGGGGCGCGTCTTCGCTGCCGCCAATGTCGAGAACGCGGCCTACCCCGTCGGCACCTGCGCCGAAGCGGGCGCGGTTGCGGCCATGGTGGCGGCGGGCGAGCGCAGCCTCGTCGCCGCGCTGATCGTCGGGGGCGGCGAACGGGTGTTGACGCCCTGCGGCGCCTGCCGGCAGCGCTTGGCCGAGTTCGGCGGTCCGGACACGCCCGTCCATTGCGCCGGTCCCGACGGCCTGCGCGCCAGCTTCGCGCTGGGCGCCCTGCTGCCGGAAGTCTTCAAGCTTTAGGGCACCGGACCGAAGATGACCCCGGTCCGATGCCCTAACCTCCTGTGACGCATCGGAATAATCCGGAAACCGCTGCGCGCCCCTCGGTCCGATGCTTCAAGGCCGGCGGTCCACGCACCGCGAGCCCTGCTTCGCGAGTACAGCGGGTCGGCTCTTTTAAGACTTGTCGATAGAGCCGCCTCCCTGTAGCGATCGGTAATGGAAAACCGATGAAGCGCACGTGAACCGGCCGGATTTCTTCGTTTTTGAGAATAATTCTAAAGGAATCGTCTTAGCGCTCCCCTTCGAAGCGCACACGATACAGGTGATTGTGACGCGGCGTGGATATTTGAATTATTTCAAAGTAGACGAAGTCGACGCGAACACTTTCCGATCCTGGACACAACGCAATATCAAGCCGCTGAGCCAGATCGCCTGGCTGGCCTATGACCTGAAGCGGTACCGCGAGCGCATGGTGGCGACCAACCTCGTGCGGCAGCTCGAAATCGACATCGACAAATATGCCGGCTGGGCGTTTACCTGATGTGCCGGAATCGCGCGGACGGATCGAGTGGGTGTGAGTGCTGCAGCTCTTTCGAAAGCGTACCGCGATCAGGTGCGCCCCGCCCGCTACCGCATCACATCCGGCCGTCACTTCGACCTCGACGACCACGCCCCCGATCACCTGCCCGAAGGGCTGCGCAAGGAGGACGCCAAGCAGCTGCTGAAGCATGGCATCGCCCGGCTCAGCGCCCTGCAGGAGTTGCTTTATGCCAACGGAAGCTGGTCGCTGCTGCTCGTGTTCCAGGCGATGGATGCCGGCGGCAAGGATTCCACCATCAAGCACGTCATGAGCGGGGTCAATCCACAGGGCGTCGCGGTCACCTCGTTCAAGAAGCCGGGGCCGCAGGAGCTGGCGCACGGTTTCCTGTGGCGCATCAGCCAAGCCCTGCCGGCGCGCGGCAGCATCGGCATCTTCAACCGCTCGCACTACGAGGACGTGCTGGTCGCCAGGGTGCACCGCGACGTTTTCGCCGCCTCGCACCTGCCCGCCTCCCTCGCCGGGGCCGACGGGTTCTGGAGCGACCGGCTTGCCGACATCGCCGCCTTCGAGGCCTATCTCGGC
The DNA here is from genome assembly GCA_937863205.1 of uncultured Beijerinckiaceae bacterium. Next base: position 8,993 of record CALMGA010000570.1, read on the forward strand.
CGGCAGGGGACGCGGGTGGTGAAGTTCTTCCTCAACGTCAGCAAGGCCGAGCAGAAGAAACGCCTCAGGGCGCGGCTCGACACGCCGTCCAAGCTTTGGAAGTTCGACGGCGGCGATTTGGCCGAGCGGGCGCTGTGGGCGGACTACCGCAAGGCCTACGCCAAGGCGATCGCCGGCACGGCGACGGCGGATGCGCCGTGGTACGTCATCCCCGCCGACCGCAAATGGTACATGCGTCTCACCGTCGCCGCCGCGATCATCGAGGCGCTGGAAGACCTCGGCCTGCAGCCGCCGAACGCACCGCCTGGACATGACAGCGCCCTGCGGGAGGCGCGCGCCCTGCTGGATGGCGACTGAAGCGCATCTTGCTGCGATATCGGCGTCCAGCGATCGTGCCGCAGCGGCGGCAGAGGAAGGTCGGCAGCTTTCATCCTCCTTCCGCGTTGCCGGACGCCCCAAGAGTTGGAACCCGAACGATGAAGACCGTCACGGCATCCGCATTCCTCCTCGTCCTGCTCGGCCTGTCGCAGGGATCGGCGGAAACGGACGGGCGTCCGCCCCTGCCGCCGAGCGCCCCGGCTCCCAACGAGACGGGATCACCCGCCAATCCTTCGCCGCAAGCCGCCCAGTCGCCGAGTCCTGGCGCCGCACCGGCCGCCACACCTTCGGCCGCGGGCGGACAGCAAAGGGCTGTCCCGCAAGCCCCGCCACCCGCGCACGCCGCCAGCGCACCTCCGCCGACCCTTGACCTCGTCAACGCCGCCAAACTCGGGGACGGCCCGGCCGAGAAAGGCGGCGTCAGCCCGGCCGTGCTTCGCGCCGAAGTGATGCTCGACAGGCTGCACGACTCGCCGGGTGTGATCGACGGCAAGGACGGCGCCAATTTCGTGCACGCCCTCGAAACCTTCGAGGGGCAGCGTCATCTCAAGCCGGCGAAGACGCTCGACGAGCAGAACTGGGCCGCCCTGATCCGCGAAAGCGGTGGCCCGGTGCTCACCACCACCGTTCTGAGCGCGGACGACGTCAAGGGGCCGTTCTTTCCCGACCTGCCGAAGGACTATGGCGAACTCGCCAAGCTGCCGACGCTGGGCTACCGCAGCCCGTCGCAGAAGATCGGCGCCAAGTTCCATATGAGCGAGGACCTGCTGGCCGCGCTCAATCCGGGTCTCGACGTCGGTGTGGCCGGCACCCGCCTCGTGGTGACCGACCTGTCGGCGACCAAGCGGGTGGACGAGAAGGTGCGCCGCATCATCGTCGACAAGGCCAAGAGCCAAGTGCTCGGCCTCGATGCGCGCAACCTTGTGATCGTCGCCTATCCCGCGACCATCGGCAGCCGCGAGCTGCCCTCGCCGTCGGGAACCTACAGGGTGCGCGGGGTGGCCTTCAACCCGATCTACTTCTACGACCCGCAGAAGAACTTCGTGCAGGGCGACAACAAGGAGAAGCTGAAGCTGCCGCCCGGTCCCAACAACCCGGTCGGGTCGGTGTTCATCGCGCTGACAAAGCGGACCTACGGGCTGCACGGCACGCCCGATCCGTCGGCGATCGACAAGACGGCGTCGCACGGCTGCGTGCGGATGACGAACTGGGATGCCAACGAGTTGGCGCACCTCGTCAAGGGCGGGATCGAGGTGCGCTTCACCGAGTGAACGGCTGCCCGCTCAGCGGTTCAGCCGGTTGTAGACGTCGATGGCGTGGTCGATGTCGGAAAACATCATCAGGCGACCATCGACGAGCACGGCGCCGCGATTGCAGTACGACTTGATGGTGCCGACCTGATGGGACACCATCAGGACGTCGGCCACGCTGCGCCGGGCGTTGAACGCCTGCTCGCAACGCTTGGCGAAGCGGGCGTCGCCGACAGCCGTCAGTTCGTCGATCAGGTAGACGTCGAACTGGATCGCCATGGACAGGCCGAAGGCGAGCTTGGCGGACATGCCCGACGAGTAGGTCCTGATGGGGACGTCGAGGTAGTCGCCGAGTTCGGAAAAGTCCTCGACGAAGTCGAGAACCTCGCGGACATCCTGACCATAGGCGCGCGCGGCGAAGGTGATGTTGTTGCGACCGGTCATCAGCGGATTGAAGGCGGAAGACAAGCCGAGCGGCCAGGAAATCCTGACCTTGCGCCTGATCCTGCCGGAGGTGGGCAGTTCCGTCCCGGCGATCAGCCGCAGCATGGTGGACTTGCCGGCGCCGTTGACGCCGAGCACGCCGTAGGAGTTGCCGCGCTCGAAGACGGTCGAGACGTGGTCAAGGATGACCTTGTTATGCCCGCTCGTGCGGTACCGCTTGTAAACGTTCTGGAACTCGATCACGCGGCTGATCCGTTGGGTTGCACGTCGTCGGTGAGCGCGGCGGACATCACCATCCGATCCAACCGGGCGTGACCTCGCGCAGACGCCGCCTTGGGGCGATGCCGCGCACGCAGGTGACCTTCGCGACCTTTCGGGCAGCGCTTCGGGATGGATCGCCGAAGCGCTCGTCGGACTGCGGCGACACGAAATCGGACATCGACGGCGATCCGGTTTGACTGGCGCGGGTCTTCGCTCCCGGCCCCCATCCTAGACGCTCGGGGCAGGCGTGACGAGGGGCAGCGGCGTTCCGTCGGCGCCGCCCGTCAGGACGCCGCGCGGCTTGCCGCGATGAAGCGGGCGATCTTGCCGGCGTCCTTGATCCCGGGCCGCCGTTCCACGCCCGAAGACACGTCGACCCCGCCGGCGCCGCTCACCCGCAGGGCTTCGCTCACGTTATCCTCGTCGAGGCCGCCGGCCAGCAGCCAAGGCCGCGTTGTGGCAAGGCTTCGCAGCAGCGTCCAGTCAAAGGATCCGCCATTGCCGCCGGGGCGGCCGGCGCCGGCCGGCGGTTTGGCATCGAAGAGGAAGTAGTCAGTCACCGCCTCGAAGGCCGCCACGCGTCCAAGGTCGGCGGGACCGGCGAGGCTCAGGGCCTTGAGAACGGGGCGACCGAAGCGGGCGCGAACCGCGCCGACGCGCTCCGGCGTTTCGCTGCCGTGAAGCTGAAGAAGGTCGGGCTCGACCGCCTCGATGGCGGCGGCCAGGGTCGCATCGTCGGCATCAACGGTCAGGGCGACCTTGCGCGCGCGGTGCTTCACACCCGCGGCGAGGGAGCGGGCCTCGGCGAAGGCGAGGTGGCGCGGGCTGGCCTCGAAGAAAACGAAGCCGACCATGTCGGCGCCGGCAACGAGCGAGGCCTCAAGCGTCGCCGCATCGGTGAGGCCGCAGATCTTGACGATCACGATCGGCGAGAGCCGTCGCGCTTCACGCGCGCGGGCCGCCCAGGGCGCGGCTTCCCGCCGGCGTCACCATCGGCGGCTGTTCACGCAGCCGGCGGGCTTCGTCGCGCCAGCGCTCGGCGTCGTCGCGCGCGTCGCGCCTGCGCCGCCGGGTGGCGCCCTGGCTGAACCACGTCGCGATCCCGCCCAGGAACGTGCCCAGGATCAATGCCATGAAGAGGAGCACGAACAGCGGCGCCGCCAGCAGAGCCGTCGAGGCATCGGGGTTGGAAAAGGGATCGAACGACACGGGCACCACCTGCCGGTTGGCGATGGCGAAGGCCAGGATCAGGGCGGCGATGGGGACGATGACGAGCAGTTTCAGAAAGCGGACCACGGTTCACCTTCGCAGCGGGATCTCACCCGAGGTAGTTCTCGTTCAAGCGCTCGCGCATTTCCTTGCCGGTCTTGAAGAAGGGAACGGCCTTCTCCTCGACCTCGACGTGGACGCCGGTGCGCGGGTTGCGGCCGATGCGGGCGTCCCTGCGCTTCACCGAAAAGGCGCCGAAGCCGCGCAGTTCCACCCGGTCGCCGCGGGCCAGAGCCTTGGCGATCTCGTCAAGGATGGCGTTCACGATCTTCTCGATGTCGCGCAGGTAAAGGTGGGGATTGCGGTCGGCGATGCGCTGAACCAGCTCCGATTTGATCATCGCCGAAACACTCGCTTCCAGGTTGCGTCGAAAAAGGTGGGATGAAGGGGATGATGTCGGTCAGTGCAGATCCCAAAGGAAGAGCATGCCCCCGGCCGTTCGCGCATCGGCGAGCCGGCCGGTCGCTTCGATCGCCCCGGCAATGGTGTCGAGCCCGCACAGGGAGGCAAGGTCGGCGGCAGCGCTGAACAGCTTGAGGCCGGGGAAACCGACGTTCTTCTTCCAGTCGAGAACGGGCAGGCTCTTCGATACGCCCTTCTTGTCCTGCAGGTACTTGAGGGCGTCGCGCTCCTCGCCGAGCCCGTCGATGAGATGAAGGCCGACGCTTTGCCGGCCGGTGAAGACGCGGCCGTCGTCGATGGCGGCAAGCCCGGGGTCGTCGAGACTGCGGCGCGCTTTCACGAGATCCTTGAACCAGACGTAGCTGTCCACCACGAGCGCATCGATGGCGGCCTTGGCCTCCGGGCTGGTCGGCTCGAAGCCGTTGGGCGAGGCCTTCAGCGGGCTGGATTTGATCGTTTCGACCTTGACGCCGATCTTGTCGAGGGCGCCCGAGACGTTGGGGAACTGGAACAGCACGCCGATGGAGCCGACGAGCGAATTGCCCTGGGCGATGATGTGGTCGGTGCCGATGGCGGCGATATAGGCGCCCGAGGCGGCCAGCGTGCCGACAACCGCGACGGTGGGCTTCTTCGCCGACAAGCGGCGCAGGGCGTCGTACACGCGCTCCGAGCCGGTGGTGGTGCCGCCGGGGCTGTCGATCAGCACCAGGGCGGCGGCGGCGTTGGATCGGGCGACGTCGTCGATCAGCTTGATGGTATCGCTGTCGCCGGTGATGAGGCCGCTGATCCTGAAGCGGGCGACGTGGGGCACCAGCGATCCTGCTCCGCCGCGCACGCCGGCGAAGCGCCAGGCGCCGACAACGATCGCCAACACCACCGCCGCGAACGCGAGCGCGCGCCAGAACGACAGCCGGCGCTGCATCCGGCGCCGGTCGACGAGCTGGTCGGAGGTAAGGGCCATGATCCTTGTCCGTTTCGGAAGCGGCTGGACCGTAGGGCCGACGCTTCTTTTAGGCAAGCACCGGGGACGCGCGAGAGGCTCCTGCCCGGCTGCCGGAAAACTGTTGGGGGCGGCGTGGCCGCCTCAGCGCACCGCCGGCACCTGAAGGCTGCCGCCGCGGCAGCGTGCGCGCACCACCTCTGGACAAAGCTGGAAGCTTTTCAGGTCCTTGGCGAAGCACACGCGCACTTCGTCCAGCGTGCCGTCGCGGCAGACGGCGGCCACCATGCCGGGACGCAGGCGGGGGTTGGCTTCGATGAAGTCGTGCTCGACGTCCGCCGGCGACAGGCTCTGGTCGCCGTGCGGGTCCTTGAACCGGGGCGGGATCGCCACCGCGTCGCGGGCGGCGTGGGCGGTGTTGAAGTAGTCGAAGGGGTTGAGGCCCGAGCAGGTTCCGTGACGGCGCCATTCGTAGCGGGCGAGGCCCCTGTCGGGGTAGATGCCGTCGGTGAGGGCCAGGGCTTCGCGCGGCGGGTTGGTCCCCCCGCGGCAGTCGGAGGGGAAGCCGTGCTCGTACTGCGGCCACAGGCCGTGGACGGTGAAGCCGAGGTCGGCGCCGCGCCGGCACTGGTCGCGCCCCTTCTCGTCGCCGCCGCCGACCGCGCAGAAGCCCGGCGACCACGACAGCGACAGCACGTAGAAGTCGAACTCGCCCGGCCGGGCGGTCGCCGCTTCGCTCGTCGCGACCGGCCTGCGCAGGCCGGCGGTCGGCGCAGTTGTCGAGGACGCATCCGTCCTGCGCCCGCGCCGGCCGATCCGCGCCGCCGCAACCAAGCGCGAACGCCAGCGCGACAGCCGGCAGGATGCGGTTGGGCGTTCTCAGGGCTCGGCTTCCTTGCAGGCCGGCGCGAAGGCATCGTTGCGGTCGAGGCCAACCACGCACCACACCACGTTGTCGGTAAAGCCGATGCCGCCGCCCGCTTCGGTGATCTGGTAGGACACCGGGCGCACCTTGCGGTCGCTCATCAGCGCACGGGCCTGGCAGTATCGCCGGGGGATATAGTCGAGCCCGTTGGCGCGGAAGCCGATCTCGTGGACATCGTCGAAGCCGACGATGGTGAGGCCGGAATGCCAGTACTCGATCTCGCGGGCGGCGAAGGCGCCGGAAATGTAGCCGAGCGGCTGCGGATCCTGGCACGCCTTGACCAGCCCGGAATAGCTGCCGTCGCGCTGCTCGGCCGGGGTCAGGGGGCGGGCCGAGGTGGGATACGACGGCGTGAGGGCCGCTGCGCAGCCGAGCGCGGCGGCAAGCAGGGGAAACTGTCGCAAGGCGGGGCTCCCGTTGCAGAGGATCCTACGTTGGGACGGCCGCGGCGAGCGGGTCAAGCCGCGTTCATTTCGCCAGCCGCATTCGGCCGTCTGCTGTGTCTCGCCCGCCGCGCCCGCTTCAACGATAACGGAAGCTGCCTTTGCGTCGAATGGCCGTGGTTCGGGACGATTGGCGGGACGGATCGGACTTCGGCGACCGGCGATGCCGATCCTCCGCCGTCGTCGCCTCAGCAGGTTCGCGTTGGGCGGCCAACGCTCCGCCCGCCGAGGGTTCTGACAAGCCGCAGGTTTTGATCGCGAAACCGCGAGGCCCTTTTGCGAAGCCCGCTTAGGGCTTCGGGCGGATCGTTCAGGACGCGCAGGCGCATCTCGCCCAGATCCAACGGGCGGGCCCCGAGATTTCGGCCGTGGAAGGCGCAGGTGGGGTCTTCGGGTCCCGGGCAGCCGCCGCAGCGCCGCTCACGCCGCCAGTCAGGAAACGCTCCTTGACGGCGATTGGCCTCGTCTCCGATCGGCGACAACGACGCGGAAACGATACAGCCCGAACGCGCTGCAACAGGCAACGGCAGCACGTCACCATCGCGTCCGGCACCCGGCGACTTAGCGATATGTTGGAAAACAGCTTCGCTTGCCCGTCACGGCAACGTTTCGTACGAGACGTGGATCTCCCGCCCGCGCTTGTCGCATCAAAGGTCCGAGCTGCGCCTGGTTCGACGTCCAGCCGAGGGCGGACGCGTCGTGACCCGTTTGGCCGCTCGCCGTGCCCGCTGCGGTGAGCAGGTGGCTGCCATCGCCGCCGATGATCGCAGTGCCGGGCACCGCCGACCCGCCGCTCGGCAGGCCGAACTCGACGGCACGCGACTTCCACCGGCAGTGGGTGCTGATTTCGGTTCAACCGTATATGGTGCCCGGCAGGAGAACCGACGATGCAAGCTTATTGGATCCGCTTGGTGGTGGGCGTTTCGGCGCTATCGGGATCGGTGGGAGGTGCCGCAGCGGCGTCCTGCGGCAACGGGGCGGGTGGCTATGAGGGTTGGAAGCGACAGATCACGGAGGAAGCGCGCGGCAGGTTCAGCGGTGCCGCGATCGCCGCGCTCGAAGGCACGCACTATAATCACGCGACCATCGGTGCCGACCGCAGCCAGCACGGCTTCCACGTCTCGCTCGAATCCTTCCTCGCGCGCAGGGGCGGCGCGGCGATCGCCTCCCGGGGACGTTCGCTCAAGCGATCCCAAGCCGCCCTCTTCAGCTCGATCGAGCGGCGTTACGGCGTTCCACCGGGACCGCTTCTCGCCATTTGGGGCATGGAAACCGGCTTCGGGGCGGTCCACGGCAATCAGGACGCGCTCTCGGCCGTCGCCACCCTCGCCTACGACTGCCGCCGCTCCGCTTACTTCACGGACCAGCTCTATGCCGCCCTGCAACTCATCGATCGGGGAACGCTGGCGCCTCACGCGCGGGGGTCGATGCACGGCGAGATCGGGCAAACCCAGTTCCTGCCCAAGACGATCCTCGAGTATGGCGTCGGCGGCAACCTCGACAATAGCTCTGCCGCGCTGCAATCGACGGCGAATTTCATGAGGGCGCACGGCTGGCAGGCGGGCGCCGGCTACCAGCCGGGGCAACCCAACTTCGCGGCGATCCAAGCCTGGAACGCCGCACCTGTCTACGAACGCGCCATCGCCATGGTTGGCCAGCAGATCGACGAGGATCGTTGATGGGACTTCAGCTGGGCGCGATCAGGAGTTTCGGCCCTGGAGGCTTAGTCTTATTGCGTCAGAAAAGCTCAGTTTGCTTGAGGTGAGAGGCCGGTGGCGTCGGCGATGGATCGCAGCGAGTTGAAATGGATCGGTGGACATAGCAGAGTGAAGCGGCGTTTTCGGCCCATGTCGATCATTTGGTCGAGGTGATCGGCCGTGCCGACAGGGTCGGTCCGCTGCGGGACGATTGTGGTGGCCTGCTGATGCCGCTGGAGCGCAAAAGCGTGGAGCCGATGGCGGCCGTGACGGCACCGGCGCGGGTGGCGGCCAAGCATCCGTCCCGGCTGCACTTCGTTGGGCGGGCGCCGTGGTCGGACGAGGCGGTGCTGGCCCGGGTGCGCGACCATGCGCCGCCGGTCATGAGCGGCATGGCCCGGTTCGGGCCTGGATCGTCGAGGACACGGGGTTCCCCAAAAAGGGCCGGCACTCGGCGGGCGTGGCAGTGTTTGCGGCCAGATCGGCAAGCAGAACAACTGCCAAGTGGCGGTGAGCCTGTCGGTCGCCCAACAACGATCGTTGCTCGGCGGCCAGCCTGCCGATCGCCTACCGGCGGACGGCGCCTTCTGCGCCGGCTTGTCCGCCCCGGATCTGGCCGACGTCGTCGGGGGGCCGCCGACGCTCAGCGTTTGGCATCCCGGTGAGGGACCCTTGCCGCCCAAGCCTCCGACGTCCAAAACATGGACTGGCAGGGGCCGGCCGCCGTCCCGGCTGCGCCGCGGCCCCGACCACAAGCCGGTCTCGGTCAAGGCTTTGGCCGAACACCTCGACGCCGACGCGTGGCGGACCGTTTGTTGGCGCGAGGGAAGCAACGTCGACCTCGCGTCCCGCTTCGCCGCGGTGCGTCTGCCACCGGACCCGAGGAACTGGACGCAGCCATCCATGACGCGGTCGGCAAGCTGAATGTCGAGCGAAACCAGCATGCGTTGGGTACTCCGCCAAAGGCTGCTTAGCCGGACCTGCACGGCATCGGGGATCATGCTCGGTGCCGAAGCACGAGTCAGCGTCCAAGGAAAGCTGGCGGCTAACACTACTTTGGCAAGTTGATTGGAACCGGTTGGATCCATCGCTGATTCGCG
>CALMGA010000571.1 GCA_937863205.1 uncultured Beijerinckiaceae bacterium
GAACCACACCTGAAGTCCTCCCGTCACCCTTTCAGCCGTTCAAGCGATGGCCCTGTGAAGGTGAGAATGCATTTGCATCGCTGCCCGCTTTGCGTCATACAGCCCGCTAGGCTGTCGGGAACAGCCGTGGATGCGGGTGTAGCTCAGGGGTAGAGCACAACCTTGCCAAGGTTGGGGTCGAGGGTTCGAATCCCTTCGCCCGCTCCAAATCTGCTACCAACTGCAGCAGCTTAGCTTTTGCTTTTCCCTTCATGCCCGATCGCTACGGACTTGAGGAAGCAGGGGAGAAGCGCGCGGCGGTATGTTATGCGGCCGTGGCAATCCAAGCTCTCAATGTATTCCGACCTACTTCAGATGTTCGGGCCGGATCAGCAGGCGGTGGAACGGCTGTTCGCGGATGGCGGCACTGCTGATCGCGGGGGCTCCCGCATGGTTGATGCGCTTCGGTCGACCTTCCTCAGGAGATCTCCATGACCGTCCTCGTCACAGGCGCCACTGCCGGCTTCGGCGTCGCAATCGCCCACCGCTTCGCCAAGGCCGGGCACCGCATCGTCGCCGCCGGCCGGCGCGAGGAAAGGCTCCACGAGCTGGCCGAAGGGATCGGTGCCGACCGCGTTCATACGCTGTTGCTCGACGTCCGCAACCGTGTCGCGGTGGAGAAGGCGGTCGCCGACCTGCCGGCCGCCTTTGCCGACATCGCGGTGCTCGTCAACAACGCCGGTCTCGCCGCCGGCCTTGATCCCGCGCAGTCCGCCGACCTCGACGATTGGGAACGGATGGTCGACACCAACGTGAAGGGGCTGATGTACCTGACGCGCGCCGTGCTGCCGGGCATGGTCGCGCGCAACGCCGGCCATATCGTCAACATCGGCTCGGTCGCGGGGAGCTATCCCTACCCCGGCGGCAACGTCTACGGCGCCACCAAGGCCTTCGTCCGGCAGTTCTCGCTCAACCTGCGCGCCGACCTCGTCGGCACGCCGGTGCGGGTCACCGACATCGCGCCGGGGTTGGTGGGCGGCACCGAGTTCTCGACCGTGCGCTTCGCCGGCGACGCCGCGCGTGCCGCCAAGCTCTACGAGGGCGCCGATGCCCTGACGCCTGAGGACGTTGCCGACGCGGTGTTCTGGGTGGCGACACGACCGGCGCGGGTCAACGTCAACGTTCTTGAGATCATGCCGGTGACACAGGCGTTTGGTCCGTTCGTCGTCCATCGGGCGCCACGCCGCTCTTCGGGATCCTGACTGGGCGTGACGTCGACCATCGTGCACAGGTCGTTTGCCGGTCACCTGCGCCGCCATCGCTCAGCGTGATCGAGGGCGGGAAGGCGCACGGCCAAGCGGCACCCGTAAGGCCGAGTTCGCTGCTGGCCCGATCTGCTTCGGCGCTGAACTGCGCCAACCTTTATTGCGACAGACGACAGCGCAGGCAACATCCGTTGACGATGCGCGCCGGCGTCTCGACGGGATGAGCGCACTCGGCCCGATCGCGATCCCGACGGCCTGGACGCGCCGGCCATGTAGCTCCGACTCAAGAGCTGACGTCCGCCGATCGTCTTCGGTGCAAGCACCCGGGTGATCGGCGGAAGTCAGAAGGCGGGGCACGTTGCGCGAGCAGCGCCGGTACATCCATGGTCGCTGCGACCGCCTGGACGAGATCTAAGCGCACGTTGTGTCCGCATCAAGGCCACCTCTGCTTTAGCATCGATCTGCAGGTCCCTGGCGGCTGCGCGCAACCGTTCGGGATCGGTGCCGAGCCGATCGATCAGCATCTGCGCCCGATCTGGTGAGATGCCGTATTCGCGGGCCAGCTCGCCGGCGAGATCTGGCGCTACGCTTGTGACATTGCTCGGATGGTCCCGTTTCGGCTTGCTGTCAGACGTGGGCTCTCCGCCAATCATTACAGAAAGCTAGCTCACCAACCGATCCCGCGCGCCATCAATTGGCAAGTTCACGACTGCTCTCCCGTTTAAGCCGCATCCCAGCCCCTGCCGTTCTCGGGGATGGAACTCGACGCCGGAGGCTTCAGGCGTGATCCGAGCCAGCAATCCCGCATCGGGACATGATGCGAGGGAGGATTGAAACGGATCGGTCATGACGGTCGGCCATACCAAGTTCGCCGGCGACCTCAGCGCCGTGCGTCTGATGGCCGCTCGGGCTGCGTACCGACCTGGGCGGCCGTTGTTCACTGCACCTTGCAGGCAGAGCGTCGATCAGCTCGGTGCGGTCAGAAACCCTTTATGCCTCGACCACGCCCGTCAGTTCCGGATCCATAGGACCGGCCATGGGTGGAGTGCCGATGAGCTTGACGAGGCTTTCGCCGCTGGCTTTGAGGTGGGCGTCGATGCGCACCATCATGTTGTGAAGGACGGTCTGGTTCGGCGGCAGTGCCTTGGTCAAATGCCCTTCGGCCCAATCCCAACCGGCCTCTTCGAGCTTCAGCCAGAGGGTATTGTGCTCGCGCGTCCTTGAACTGACGAAGCGGCGCTCTTCCAGATCATCGCGCTCATGCGCATCCACGGGTGTGCCGAGGTCGTGTTGTGCAGCATGTCCCTGTTTTGCGAGCAATGCCCAGATCAGCAGCGTTTGTGTCGGCGTCAGAACGCCAGCGGTGGCTTTGGTCATATGGGCCTTCCTGTCTCGGATGCTCAGGCGCCCAATCCGCGATCAGATCGTGCTGTTTCGGCAACACCGAACGCGCCTTTGCTATAGTCGAGAACCGTTTGCTGGCCGCATCGTTCTGCTCCCGACCGCGCTGAGGGGCGCGCCGCGACGGGGATGAAACGATGAACGACGGCATCAAGATCGACGGTGTGCTCCGGTTGATCGGCATCATGGCGGTCGCCATCGCTGCTGCTTGGCTCGTGCAGGTTCTCGACTTCGGCGGAAGCTCGGCGTTGGGTAAGCTGGTGTGGGTCGTCTCTGCAGCGGCAGTCGCTGGCGGCGGAACAGGCCTGATCTTCACATCCGGCAGGCTTCGCAAGAGAGGCGAAACCGCAAGCGCCTGATCATTCTTCACCCGGCTGCCACGCCAATGCCGAGTAGATCACCACGAACAGGTCCGTCTCCGGCCCGAGCCAGCCGGCCTTCTCCGCCAGCAGCTCGCGACCGGCGCTGACGGCTTCGTCCCGGCTCTTTGCCTTGACGTGCGCCGTCGCCACCACCCGGTCGCGGCGGTTGGGCTCGCGCCGCATCGCGGTGACAACGGCGTACCACTCGCCCCGGCCGGTGCGCTTGGCGGCCAGGATCTGATCCCGCGCGAGCGCATCGCGCGCCGGATCTGCGCCACCTTGGCGGCGATCTGCGGCACGGTCACGCGCGATCGGCTGTCCATCTCGATGGGGAGTGAACGCAGCTTGGCATGAGCATCGCGGACGGCGGCGAGACGGGGGTGTTGACCCGCCCGCACAAGCGATGGCGCCAGGTCGCCGAACTGCGGGAAGCGCTGCTGGCCAAGCACCCAGCCGGAACGGCGTACGTCGCCTGGGACAACGCCAGCACGCACCAGGCGACGAGGTCGAGGCGGTGCCGCGCGGCGCGGCCGGGCGCCTCGTCCTGCTCTCGTTGCCGACCTACAGCCCGTGGCCGAACCAGATCGGGATGCCGTGGCGGCAGTTCCGTCGCGAGGTGACCCACTGCGAGCCGTTTGCCAACATCGACGCCTTGGTCGAGGCTGCCCACGATTTCTTCAAGCGCTACAACAACAGGCCGAACGGTGTCCGCTCCATCATCGGGGCGCATGCCACATGATCTATGAGGTTGCACTTAGGCCGTCTCTGCAGAGTCATGTGAGCCAAAGCATGGCCATGCCCAACGTGACCATGGCAAGGTCGTTGGCCGCCCGCCTTTCATAGCGGGTGGCCAAGCGGCGGAACTGCTTCAGCCGCCCGATCAGCCGCTCCACCCTGTTGCGCTCGCGACAGGCGGCCTTGTCGAAGCTACGCTGGCGGGGCTGGTTCTTGCGGGTCGGGATGACCGGCTCAATGCCTCGCTGTTTCAGCCGCTGCCGCGCGGTCGGACTGGAGGTGCCGCGGTCGCCGGCCGTGCGGCGCGGACGCAGCCGGGGACGGCCCCGGCCCGGACGCGGCA
>CALMGA010000572.1 GCA_937863205.1 uncultured Beijerinckiaceae bacterium
CGAACGGGACTACCAGGACCTGAAGCAGGACCTTGGTTTAGGGCACTACGAGGGCCGGGGATGGCGCGGCTTCCACCATCATGCCAGCCTGTGCATCGCGGCCTGTGGATTCCTGATCACCCTTCGCGGAGCGCTTTCCCCCTCGGCTTCGGCTTGCGCCACGAGCCGCCCGGCGCCTTGCCTTCCCAGCGCTCGCCGACCCCGCGGCTCCCCCGGTCCGGCCCGAGCGTCACGTGCCCATCGCCACCGTGCGGCGGCGCCTCACCATCGCCCTGGTCCGGCACCTCGCTCGATGTCCCTGCTGCAACCGGACCAACACCCAACACCATCCACCCCGTTCATGACGTAGTAGTACTAGTCCCGGCATTTGATGGAGCGGATCGACCATGAACCGATCAGGTTCGGCTGTCCAGCGCTGACAGATGAACTCGTAGGGTGTGAGGCCCTTCAGCGTCCTCAGCCGCCGTCCGAAGTTGCAAGCGGCAATGAAGTCTCGCAGATGCGTTCGAGTTGCCGCTGACTGTCGTAATGATAGCGCTTCACCGTCGCCTCCTTGATGGTGCGGTTCATCCGCTCGACCTGGCCGTTGGTCCAGGGATGCTTCACCTTTGTCAGCCGATGCTCGATGTTGTTCTCACGGCAGCGCATGTCGAACATGTGGGTCATGGACGTCGCCGTTGGACCATCGGCGTAGCGGCGCGGGAAGGTGAACTGGATCCCGTTGTCGGTCAGGATCGTGTGGATCTCTTGGGGAACGGCGGCGATCAGGGCCTCAAGGAAGGCCGAGGCGGAGGTCCGCCCCGTTGTCTTGACCAGCTGAACAAAGGCGAACTTGGCTCGCCGGTCGATGGCGACGAACAGGTACAGCTTGCCTTCGGCTGTCTGCACCTCGGCAATGTCCCTCTCGGGGTTTGCCAGCAAACCCCTGCCGGGCAAGGGATGTGGAAATAGCCGATCGGGTCGGCCTTGAACTTCTTCTTGGCCGGGATCTCGCCCTTGACGTACGGCGGTTGCGAGATGCCGTGCCGGTGCAGCGACGAGCGCGTCAGGTGCGGGATCGTCGCCCGTGGCGCGTAAGGCAGTCGTCCAGCGGCAACAGCGTATGTATGCGGAAAGCAACAACGACCGCCTCGCCCTCGATCGACAGCACGGTGGACCTGGCCTCTTTCGGCCCGGTCGGGAGATCGCCGACCGCAGTCCGCCTTTTCCACTTGGCAACCGTCTTCTGGCTGATCCCGTAGCGCTTGGCCAGCGCTCTCAGGCTCGCTTGACTATGTTGTATCGCTTGACGGACCGCCGTAGTCGTTGTGGCGCTCCTGAGGAGAACCTAACCCGTAGCGCGACCTTCCATTCCGGCGAGAAAATTGCGCCATCGAAATCCCGGATCAAACATCTTAGTCGATCAGCTGGATCGTGGGTGAGGTATCCGCCGGAGCGGGACGTCTTGGGGCCTCTGCGGCTGCCGGTCCATGCCGTCGTCATTTCGTAACGCTGTTCCTTGACCGGCAGGTAAGAGGTTTCGACCCAAGCTGTGGCGAGGATCGGATTGCGTCATGATTCATCTCGCCGCGCGTGATTACCTGCTTCGGGAAGGTGATGCGCCGACCTGCTGCTTTCTCGTTGAGCGCGGACGGGTCGAGGTCTTGCTGGAACGCGCCGGCGGCGACCGTGTCCTGGCGACGCTGGGACCAGGCGAGATCGTCGGCGAGATGGCCCTGATCGATCGCGCCCCGCGGACCGCCAGCGTGCGGGCGTGCGAGGCCAGCGTGCTGCTGCCGATCACCGCCGAACACCTGACCAAGCGCCTCGCCGCCAGCGATCCCGTCCTGCAGCTGGTGCTCAGCACCGTGCTCGATCGCCTCCGCGCGACGCTTGACGGCATCGGGGAGCGGCCGGTCTCGATGCCGGCCTTCGCCCGACGCAACGCCGTCATGGACGTCGCGGCTCTCGCCGGGTTGCGCGTCGAACGCGAGTTCGAGGCGGCGTTGGAGGAAGGGCAGATCCGCGTGGTCTACCAGCCCATCGTTCGGCTCAGCGATGGCCAGCTCACCGGCTTCGAGGCGCTGGCGCGCTGGCTGCACCCCTCGCGAGGCATGGTCTCACCCGCCGTCTTCGTGCCGATCGCCGAGGCGAGCGGCCTCAGCGCGAGGCTGGCGAACGTGTGCCTGCGCCAGGTGCTTGCGGATCTGCCGGTCCTGCGCCGGCGTGCCGCCGCCTGCGCGGGGCACGTCGGCGACCTGCATGTCTCCGTGAACATTTCCGGCTATGATCTGACCACCCCCGACTTCATCGATAGCCTTGCGACGGCGGCCGAGGTGGATGCCAGCGGCATCGTGCTCGAGCTCACGGAGACCGCGCTGGTGCATAGCACGGCGGAGGCGACCGAAGCCCTTGCCAAGGCGCGCAGCTTCGGGTTCCGCGTTGCGGTGGACGATTTCGGCACCGGCTATTCTTCGCTGACCTACATCCGGCTCCTTCCCGTCGATGGCTTGAAGATCGACAGGAGCTTCGTGCAGGGCATGACGGACTGCGCGACGACGCGCTCGATCGTCGCCTCGATGCTGCAGCTCGCCGCCTCCCTCGACCTGCGCGTCGTCGGCGAGGGGATCGAGACGGCCGGCCAGCGATCGCTGCTGCGGATGCTCGGCTGCGAGTTCGGCCAGGGATACCTCTTCGGCCGGCCGCTGCCGCTCGACCAGACGCTGCAGGTGCTGGCCGCTTGGCGGGCGGACGCGCCGGACCACCCGCTCACTTGCGATCCCAGCGCGTGACGGCATCCCAGACGGGCGCTGGCGGCGCGGCGATGTAGGCGCGGCAGCGCGCGGCGTGGAAGGCGAACAGCCGTGCGAAACCCGCCCCGATCCCCGCGCCGATCCGCAACGCCTCGGCCACCGCGAGGGCGTCCGCGAACCGCCGCTCGCGGTATAAGCGCAGCATCGCCTCGTTCGCCTCGACCAAGGCGGCGAAGTCCGGCATCGCCGCCACCGCCTCGTCGCCGGCCAGGGTGAAGAGCGCGGTCGTGGCCTGCCGCCCGGCGACCGCCACCCGATCGACGGCAAGCCAAGCGAGGTGCGGGGCGGCATCGCGCACCGAGGCCGAGGCGAGCACGTCGACTCCGTAGGTCTTTGTCAAACCTTCCAGGCGCGACGCGAGGTTCACGTCGTCGCCGAGTGCGGAATAATCGAAGCGCAGGTGCGAGCCGAGATTGCCGACGACGCAGGGGCCGCTCGCCAGCCCGACGCCGCAGCGGATGGGCGGCAGGCCGACCGCCGCCGTTTCCCCCGCGAGGCTCGGCAGCGTCGCCAGCATGGCGAGCGGCCCCTGCG
>CALMGA010000573.1 GCA_937863205.1 uncultured Beijerinckiaceae bacterium
TGCGTCCAGTGCTCCATCGCAACTCGCCCGGTCCATCGTTGATCAACGACGCTACGAGCTTCTCCACACGGATCGACCATGACCTTGTGACGCAGTAGTGCTAGCAGGCCGCTGAAAAAGGCCGCTCGCCGCTGCTGATCGATCGTGGTTCAGCCTCACCTGTCGTGGAGGCTGATGTGCGCGGACCGGAAACAGTCGTTCGTGGCCGAGCTTGTCCGCGCGCTCCAGCAGACCCAGTTCCACCAAAGCGGGATGAAGCGGGACGAGGCGCGCGGCGCTCTCCGTCTTGAGGTGCTTGATGGTCTCGCGAACAACCCGGCCCTTGGCCGGATCGAACGGTCGCAGGTCGAAATAGTAGATGCCCTGATCCTCGTTCAGCATCAGGTCGGTGATTTTCAGCTGCGCAATCTCGGCGGGACGCATGCCCGTGAAGATCATGATGACGTAGGTCCAGTAGATGTGGTCCTGCTCGAGCGCGGACCGGGCTGGTTGCTCCGCACGCGGTTGTGGCCGGTAAAGGTCGGCATGCTGAACAGCTTGCGGCTCTCGTCGTCGGTGAAGCTGTCGCGCTCCAATGACGCCGTGTTCTCCCTGCCCATCAACTGGAAGGCCGGCAGTTCGCCTTGGAAGAAGCCAGCCTTCTTCGCCCATTTCCAGAAGCAACGGACGGCGTTGATGTAGCGATTCTTGATGGTCGTCTTGGAAAGTGGCTGGAGACCGTTCCAACCCTTCGCCTCGGCATATTGGTAGCGTTCAACTGGCGACTGCCGCTATATGCCCTCACGATGTGGAATGCGCGAAAAAGCGAGGCAAAGCTCGCGGACGGCGTCTCGACCGTAGGCGTTGATTGCACGGTCGCCCATGATGTACATGGCGAACTGAATGTAGGGTTTGACGTCGCGCTCGGCCTTGCGCGAGTCGGTTTCCTGATACGTCTCGAACACGTACATTGCGAGCAACTCGGACAGCAGCGGCGCCGTCCGCGCCGAAGGAGCATCCGGGTTCGCCGACGGCACCGCCGCGGTCGCTGCGGCTCCTGAGGAGGGTGCCGCAACGGCCGGCATCGCTTCGGGCTTCGAAACCGGCGGAGCCGACGGCCAAGCCCAAGCATCGCCGATATTGTGCGTCGGGGCCGCCGCAAGCGCCTCGGGCAGGAGGAAAGCGGCGATGCTCGGCCAGTGCGCCCGGCTGGCATTCTCCAGAATGTCATCAACGACGTCGTTCTCGTCCATGGACATAGGTGAAGGCCGGCTTCGGCGGCTTCAGGTAGTCGGGATCGGGCAGCACGATACCGTGGTGGTCGAAGTCCTGTACGTTCGGCAGGACAGCGCGGTCAGGGCGCGGGCGAACGGCTTCTGCCGGTTATAAAAACGGGCGTACTGGATCGGGCGCGGCGTCGCGGTCCGCCAATCGGCGAGCAGGCTCGTCGCCGTCCGGAGATAGTTGTGGCGGTGGTGCGCCGCCCAGGCGTCCTCGGCAAGGTCCTGCTTCAGGAGCGCGTCGCCCTGGGCGATGATCAGGTCGATATGAGCGTCGATCTCGGCGGGAGATTGCATCAGGAGGAGCCAGCGCAGGGTGGCGAAAAGGCGGGAGCGGGCCTCAGCGTAGCGGGTCGTGCGCAACGGAAATCTTGACAGCGTCCGCGTTCCCGAAAAGAATCTGATGCGGAGTTGAACGCAGAACGAGGTCCCGGCGCGGCGGGCGAGGTAGGGCAGGCGAGGCGTCCTTCGGGTGCGAGGACTGTGAGACGTCTCACAGGGATCACCGGAGAGCGAAGCGCTTCTTCATGCGAAATCAGGATGTTGGCGCGTGCCGAAAACCGGGGTGCGATCGTAGCGGAGGAGGGACTCGAACCCCCGACACGGGGATTATGATTCCCCTGCTCTAGCCAGCTGAGCTACTCCGCCCCGCATGGGAGGCATGCTGCCTGCCAAGCGCGGGATCTAGAATAGGGGAGCAAACGAGTCAAGGCATTCGGGTGCGCGGGGGAAGCGAGTGGGTTAGCGCCGTTCAAGCGAGGCTTGACTCGCTGCCGCGGCGCGTTTCACACCCCGCAGGCCAACACGCGAAACCCCGCCATGTCGATCGCGCTTCCGGCGCTGAAGATCCACAACACGCTGACCCGTCGCAAGGACTCCTTGACGCCGCAGGACCCCGCGCGCGTACGCGTCTATGCCTGCGGTCCGACCGTCTACGACCATCTCCACATCGGCAACGGGCGCATGCTGATCGTGTTCGACGTGCTGTTCCGCCTGCTGCGGCACGTCTACGGGGTGGCCCACGTCACTTATGTCCGCAACATCACCGACGTCGACGACAAGATCAACGCCCGCGCCGCCGAGCGCGGCCAATCCATCCGGGCGCTCACCGATGAGATGATCGCGGTGTTCCACGAGGACGCGAAGGCGCTCGGCTGCCTGCCGCCCAGTCTCGAGCCGCGCGCCACCGATCACATCGCCCCCATGATCGCGATGATGATGGCGCTGATCGCCCGCGGCCACGCCTACGCCGCGCAGGGACACGTGCTGTTCGACGTGCCGTCCATGCCAGACTACGGCGCGCTGGCCAACAAGTCGCCCGACGAGCAGCTCGCCGGCGCCCGCGTGGAAGTGGCGCCCTACAAGCGCAGCCCAACAGATTTCGTGCTGTGGAAGCCTTCGGGCCCGTCGGAGCCGGGCTGGGACAGTCCATGGGGCAGGGGGCGCCCGGGCTGGCATCTCGAATGCTCGGCGATGAGCTGGCAGCACCTTGGCGAAACCTTCGACATCCACGGCGGCGGCATCGACCTCGTTTTCCCCCACCACGAGAACGAGATCGCGCAAAGCCGCTGCTGCTTCGGCACCGACGTGATGGCCGATGTGTGGATGCACAACGGCCACCTTCAGGTCGAAGGCGAGAAGATGTCGAAGAGCCTCGGCAACTTCATCACCATCCGCGAACTGTGGAGCGGCACGAGGTTCGGCGGCCGGCGCTGGTCGGGCGATGCGCTGCGCCTCGCGATGCTGCGCACGCACTACCGCCAGCCGATCGATTTCACGGTCAAGGCGCTGGAGGAGGCCGACCGCACCTTGGCCGAATTCACCCGCGCCTGCGCCCGACTGCCGCCCGATCCGTCGGCCGCTTCGCCCAGCGAGGGCTTCCTCGCCGCCATGGCCGACGACATGAACACGCCGCAGGCCCTCGCCGAACTGCATGCCGTCCGCACCTCCGACCCGGCGGCGCTGCGAGCCGGGCTCGATCTGCTGGGCATCATTGCCGCGCCGGCCGATGCGGGATCGCTGGCGCCGGAGGCGGAGACTTTGATCGAGGCGCGGCGGGTGGCGCGGGCGGCGAAGAACTGGGCCGAATCCGATCGGCTGCGCGACCAACTCGCGGCGATGGGCGTTGCCGTCAAGGACAACAAGGACGGGACGGTCAGTTGGCAGCGAGGATGAGCAATCGGCGCAGGACGCGCGGCCTGCGGCGGCCTGCTGTGCCGCTCGATGCAGCCCACGCGAACGCCGGGGCATGGCGCCGGTGAGTTCGGACGCGATCTCCCTGCGACCGATGCTGCCGGCCGACGTGCCGGTGCTGGCCGCCATCTTCCAGGCCTCGATCGAGGAGCTGGCGACCGACGACTACGACGAGGCGCAGCGCGCGGCCTGGGCCGCGGCCGCCGACGACGAGGGTCGCTTCGGCGCCGCCCTTGCGGCCAACGTCACGCTCGTCGCGATGCTGCGCGGCGCCCCGGTCGGCTTCGTATCGCTCAAGGGGCGCGACAGGATCGAGCAGCTCTACGTATACCCGCGCGCAGCGCGCCAGGGCGTTGCCGGCGCCCTGCTCGACGCGGTCGAGAAACTCGCCGCCGGACGCGGCACCCCGCGACTGGAGGTCGACGCCAGCGACGTCGCCCGGCCGTTTTTCGAGGCGCGTGGCTTCGAGGCGCTGCACCGGCAAACGACCATGCTCGGCGACGTCTGGTTCGGCAACACGCGGATGCGCAAGATCCTGAGCAAGCCTCCGGGATAGAAGCGCTACAGTCGATCGTCCACCGGCGGGCGCGGGTCTGGCACCTCGGCCAGCGCGAGGCGCAAGCGCGGCAGCACGTCCTCGATGCGCTCGGCGGTGAGGGTGCGGACATCGGCCGAGGCATAGATGAAGCCGTGCTCGCGCATGTGGGCGAACAGCGCCAGCAGTGGACGCCAGAAGCCGCCGATGTCGGCGATCAGCACCGGCTTTGTGTGGCGGGCGAGCTGCACCCAGGTCATCTGCTCGACCAGCTCCTCCAGCGTGCCGATGCCGCCGGGCAGAGCGACGAAGGCGTCGGCGCGCTCGAACATCAATCGCTTGCGGCTGTGCATGTCCGGCACCACGATGTGCTCGACACGCCGTCCCGTCACCTCCGCCAGGATCGCGTCGCCATCGGTCAGGAAGTCGGGGATGATGCCGGTGACGCGGCCGCCGCCATCAAGCACGGCATGGGCAAGGGTGCCCATCAGGCCGCGTCCGCCACCGCCGTAGACGAGCCCGATGTTCTCGGCGGCCAGGATCGAACCCAATTGCCGCGCCGCCTCGGCAAAGACCGGATCGCCTCCGCTGGCCGAGCCGCAGAAGACGCAAATCGAGTTCAGCGCGGCCATATCCGCTCCCGCTCTAAGTCAGGTCGCAAGCGAGGTGGCCGGGACTGAGGATGCCGATGCAAGCAGATGTCCCATGGTGCTGATACATGTTCTCCTTTGGTCGCGAAGGCGAGGAGTTGCAACGGCTTGGCGGGGCCCGTCGCCTGCACCATGCGACGACATAGATTCGCTGGATCGTTGTTCCGTGCCAGCATCAGCCAAGGGCTGCAACGCACTCCGTCGCAGGCTCCGGGCAGGCCTTCGCGAGCCCGCCGACGCTGCAGATCCGACGCAGCTTCGCCCTCGCTTTGAAGACTTGCGCTTCAGAGAGGTGAGAGCAAACGCGGCGTAACGCGAAGGCTGCCTACGTCGCCGGACCCGGATTGCTCTCGCCCTTGTCCACCGTGAACTGCTGCTTGACGTCGCCTGCATCCGCTGGCCGCGGCGCCTCGCCCGCCTCTTCCGCCCAGGGCAGTTCGTCGTAAGGCGGGGCAAAGGCGCCGGCCTTGTAATCGGCATGGGTCATCTCGTCGTGCGTCACCTCACCATCGGTGATGCGGACCCTGTCCTTGTCGCCGTTCTCACCCTTGATGCGGCAAATCCCTGTCCATGACGCCAACTCGACACTCCCTGCCCGACCCGATCGCGTCAGCACAATGGTTCAAGCGGCAAAGAGTTCTGGCAATGCGGTCCACGCCCGATCTCCGATCGCGGCGGAAGGGCAGATCCTGCAACAGCAGGTCTCGATGATGCCGCACGGCCCTGCGGCGGCTAGGCAGGGAGGGGCCACCCCCCATATGGGAGGATGATGGCGCCGCTTCCTCCCTCGTCGCTCGACGCGTTCGTCGAGTCCCGCAAGTTCGATCCGCGTTTCGCAACCGTGCTGCGCAAGCTCGCACCCTATGTCTGGCCTTCCGGCCGGGCGGACCTGCGGCGTCGCATCTACTTCGCCTTCGCCCTGATGATCGCGGCCAAGCTCATCACGGTGGTGGTGCCCTACGCCTTCAAATGGGCGACCGATGCGGTGACCGAGGAGGTTCGCGGCGGCCCCGCCGGGCGGCACGAGCTGTTCGGCTGGTTCGCCGGGCCGCTGGCGCTGACCGCGCTCTACGGGGCCGGGCGGGTGGTGATGCAGCTTACCACGCAGGGCCGCGACGCCCTGTTCGCCGCCGTGGCGATGCATGCCGTGCGCCGGCTCGCCCAGCAGGTGTTCGTTCACCTCCATGGCCTGTCGCTGCGCTTCCACCTGGAGCGCAAGACCGGCGGCCTTACCCGTGTCCTGGAGCGCGGGCGCAACGCCATCGAGACGATCGTGCGTGTCATCATGCTCACCGCCGTGCCGACCGTGGTCGAGTTCGCGCTGATCCTGGTCGTGCTCTTCGTGCAGTTCGACGCGGCCTATGTCGGCGTGGTGCTGCTGATGATCGCCGTCTACCTCGCCTGGACCTTTGCCGCGACGAACTGGCGGATGTCGATCCGCCGCTCGATGAACGAGAGCGACACCGATGCCAACACCAAGGCGATCGACTCTTTGCTGAACTACGAAACGGTGAAGTACTTCGGCGCGGAGGGACGCGAAGCGGAGCGATACGACAAGTCGATGGCCCGCTACGAGACGATGAGCGTGAAGACCTACGTCTCGCTCACCGTGCTCAACGCCGGCCAGACGGTGATCTTCACCGCCGGACTCACCGCCGTGATGATGATGGCGGTCGCCGGCATCCGCGACGGCAGCCATTCTGTCGGCGACTTCGTGCTGGTCAACGCGATGATGATCCAGCTCTACCAGCCGCTGTCCTTCATGGGCATGGTCTACCGCGAGGTGAAGCAGGCGACGATCGACCTCGAGATGATGTTCGACATCCTGTCGCAGAACGCCGAGATCCGCGATCGACCCGATGCGGTGCCGCTGCGTGCCGGCGGATCGGGGCCGCGGGAGGGTGGCACGGTGGGCGCCGAAGTGCGCTTCGAGGACGTGCGCTTCGCCTACGACCGTCGCCGCGAGATCCTTCACGGCATCTCCTTCACCGTGCCGGCCGGGCATACGGTGGCGATCGTCGGGCCGTCCGGCGCCGGCAAATCGACGTTGTCGCGCCTGCTGTTCCGCTTCTACGAGCCCAGTTCCGGGCGCATCACGATCGGCGGCCAGGACATCGCCGACGTCACGCAGGCGTCGTTGCGCCGAGCGATCGGCATGGTGCCGCAGGATACCGTGCTGTTCAACGACACCATCGCCTACAACATCCGCTACGGCCGCTGGGAGGCCAGCGACGACGAGGTGCGCGACGCGGCGCGCCTCGCCCGCATCGACCATTTCGTTGAGCAGGTGCCCGGCGGCTACGCTGCCCAGGTCGGCGAGCGCGGCCTGAAGCTTTCTGGTGGCGAGAAGCAGCGCGTCGCCATCGCCCGCACTATCCTGAAGGGTCCGCCGATCCTGATCCTCGACGAGGCCACCTCGGCCCTCGACACGTTGACAGAGCGCGAGATCAAGGATGCGCTCGACGAAGTGTCGCGCGGGCGCACGACGCTGGTCATCGCCCACCGCCTGTCGACGGTGGTGGACGCCGACGAGATCCTGGTGCTCGACGCCGGACGCATCGTCGAGCGCGGCACCCATGGCGCATTGCTGGCGCGCGGGCGGGCTTACGCGGCGATGTGGGACCGCCAGCATCAGGTCGCCGAAGCCGAGGAAAGGCTGCGACGCGCTCTGGCGCAGGACGAAGCCGCCGAGCGCGTCCGGCTGTCTGCGGAGCGGGACGCCGCTCCGGCTGAGCAAGCGGACCTGCTGGCGGCGCTGCCCGACGACGCGCCGCAGACCGTCGCCCAAGGCGGGGACCGGATGGGAGCGCGTGACACGATCGCCGCGAGTCAGTAGCGGGCGGGAAACCATCTTCCGCCCGGCGAGTTGGCCGATCCCTGCGGTTTTACGAGGACATCATGGCTGATCCGAAAGCGGAACCGTCGACGCCTTACGGCGAGAGCGGTGGCGAGACTCCGTCGACGACCAAGAACCCGGCGACGGGAGAGCCGTCGGGACCCTACGGGACGGACGCGTCGAAAACGTCCGGCGGGGCCGGCCCCGTCGACAAGGAGGCAGATCCCCAACAGCAGCCGACCTGAGCGCCATTCATCAGACTCACCTCGGCTCGCTCGTTTCAGCCGACCTGCTCGACATCCGCGCCGGTCGGTTGCACAGGCCGCACTGTCGCGCGGAACCGGGCGAGCGCCGCCGATGCCGCCTTGGCACGGTAGGGTAGCTCACCCCAGCGGGTCGCGGCGACCTTGTAGGTGTGGGTCTCGTAGGTGCAACCACGACCCCAATGCAGTTTGTATCGCTCGACCCCGTTGCCGAAGTTGATGTCGATCCGCCCTCCGACAGTGCCGCAACCTTTATCGAAGACATGGCGGACCCACACTTCGTCCAGGATGTTGCCCGGCGAGAAACGGCCGAGATCCTCGTCGTAGGCGGCGATGATGAGGGTTGCGAGCTGCGGCCCCAGGGCGATCACCTTGACCGCCGCGGGTTTGCCGTCGACGCTCAGCACGAAGGTGACGAGCCGCAGGTCGCGGCCGGGATCGGCGGCGAGACCCTTGAGGTAAGCGCGGTAGGCCGGCGCGAACAACCATTGACCTGTCTTGGCGACCTTGCGGCCCCACTTCGCCTTCTCCATCAGCAGCCAGTCGATGGCGGCGTCCGCCGGACCCTCGATCGCCGCGATGGCGATGGCGCCGGTTTCGGCCAGCCGTCGACGCTTGCGCGCGGTTTGTGCCTGCGTTTGGCGGCTGAGCGAGCGCTCGTAGTCGGCCCAGCTGCCCTCACCGCGCAGACGGGCATAGGGCATGGTATCGACCTGGGCGACGACATGGTACGCGCCGCAGGCGAGCACCGCTTTGTCGAGGGCGTTGCCACCGCGCACGAAGGGAAGGTCGAGGATGTCGGCACCGGCGTGGCGCAGGAAGAAGCGCAACAGGGCAAGCCCCAACTCGGCTGGCGCGTCCTGATCCTGAACGATGTCGCAGCCCTCCGCCGCATCGGGGCCGAGCGTCACGGCGATCGTCCACAATCCCTTCCGATACGTCGCCATCGGCAGCACCGCCGCCAATCGGCCGGCTTGGCGCAGCACGGCGCAACGCAGCATCCGGCCAAGCGGGGCGTGGATCTCGTCCCAACTCAGCAGGCAGCTCGCATGGCCGGTGTAATAGTCGCCGTGCGATCGGGCCCACAGCTCGTCCCATTCGTCGCGCAGGGCGAGAATCTGCTCGCGCGTTCGCAGAAGTTCGAATTCCATGCATCACCCGTTTGCTTGAGTGCGCCTTCGCGTCCGCCGCCCTTCGGGGCTGGTCTTGATGTGCTTGCGTCTCGGTCGATCCGGGGCGCGTGCGTCGCAACTGCCGGTCCGATGCTTTGAAGCATCGGACCGAAGACTGGATGCCGTCCGCTGTTCCAGCCTGTGGCTTCGCATCGGATTTGGTCCGGGACTGCTAAGCTTCTTTCGGCCCGATGCTCTAGGCAGGTTCGCGTTGGCAGGCCAGCGCTTCATCTGCTTAGCCCTCTGACAAGCCAAAGGTTTTGATCGCAAAATTGCGGGGCACTTTTGCGAAACCTGCTTAGTGCCCCGCCCTGTTGCGCGAAGCCGTCGAGCCCCGCTTCGCCAGGAAGATGGCGGCGCGCTTCACGCCGCGCATCCAGCGAAACAAGCTCGCAGCCGCCCGAGGGAGGGGGCGGATCAGCGTCGAGACCTTGCGTAGCCGCACGGGAACGCGCCACGTCGACCGACTGCCTGCGGGAAAGAAGGCGACATCGCCCGGGCCGAGGCGGCGCTCGATACCGCCGCTCCCGACGTCGTGGTCACTCAGAAAGGCTTCGCCGTCGACCACGGTGACCACCTCGTCGCTGGCATGCTCCCAGCGATATCGGGCCCGCGTCGTTTGCCAGAGATAGACCGCGACTGTGGCGTCGTCGTTGGCCGCAAGCGTCGCCGCCTCGGTCAGCGGCGCCTCACCGGACGGTCGTTCCCCGTCGAGCAGCCAGACCGGATCGATCGGCTTCGACGCCAGCGATGTCTCGGCCGTGCGCCGTATGGTCATAGTGTGCTTGCGCCGCCGGTCGAAGCGCAGGTGCTCGGCGGCGAGCAGCATCACGACGACGGCAAGAGGCATTGCAAGAAGACCCCCGATCATTGCGCCCCCGTTAATGTTCACATCTCGTTAGGCCTGCAGCATATGGGTTATTCGTCCGGCGCGCCTACAGGCAGTTGCCAACACAGTTAAGCTGGCTGCGAGCTTTCCATCGCACCGCCGCTTGCGAAGTGGTTGCTCAGCATTTCTTTATCCTGATGACAGCGCGATTATTCTGGATGCAGCACTCTGAAATCGTAATTACCCACGGGGTGGCCAGCGATGGGCATCGGCGCCATGACGCCCTGG
>CALMGA010000574.1 GCA_937863205.1 uncultured Beijerinckiaceae bacterium
GTCGAGGGCGTTCGCTCCCTATCCCTGCAGGCCCGTCGAGCCGAAGCCGCCATGGCCCCGATCGGTGATGCCGAGGTCGTCGCTTCGCACGAACTTGGCGCGGGCGACGGGTGCCAGGACCATCTGGGCGATGTGCGCGCCGCACCGTGAAGGGCTCGTCGCCGTGGTTGACGAGCAGGACCTGCACCTCGCTCGGGTTACATGTCACGTTAGAAGCCTTGACTGTCTTTTTCCCATGTGTTGCAGCATCGAAGCCGTCTTGGTCGGCGATTTGATTGTTCAGTCACAATCCCCTCCCTCCGTCACTCACCGCTCGATATCCATCCCTCGATCCGCGGTCCTTGAACGGCGGCCATGCAACGTGAGAGACCGCGCGAGCAAGGTGCGGCTCTCCCCACCTGCGAATCGCCCCAGCGTACGAGGTCGCGCAGCCTTTCCATCACCGCAGCCGCGGTCCTGGTGCTGACCGCACCCGGACCCATGGTCAGCATCATCTCATGGTCCCTGTGATCGGGACGCGAGTCCGGCGGCCGGAGCCAATCGCCGAGCAGCATCTCGCCCAGTTGCGTGTCTTCCCGAGCGGCGAGCATGATCGCCGGCCCGGCCTTCAGAGCCATGAGCACCTCCCTGACCGGCGTCGCCTTCAGGCTCTCCGAGCGACGCGCGGAGGAGGCGTACATCGGAAGCTGCCGCGTCCGTTCCCGCTCACGCAGCCTCGCCAGCGCTTGGGGGGCGCGCGCCATGCGGTCCTCACTTGTCGACGTAGACCGCCGCGGCGTGCCGTGAACCCGGATCGGTCGAGCCCGAGGTTCCGATGCCGTCCGTACCGTCTCCGAGCAGCACCGATGGAACGAACCTGTTCGTCCTGAGGCAGGCGTCGCCAAGCCGACCGAGCGTCGCCTCGGCGGCGGATGCCTTGCCGGTCGCCGCGAGCAGGCGACCGTAGGTTCCGCCTGCGCCATCGGGGCAAGCCGTGCAGGTCCGCCATGTGCCGTCCCAGTCTCGGCACTCCAACAGCAAGCCGACGAGGACGTCGCGCGCCGACGTCACATCCGTGTCTCCCAGCGCTTGCTGCAGGGCGAGCGCCTGGCCGAGGAACACGCGCGCGGCCGCCGGCGCATCGGCGGCCAAGGTCTCGCCCAGGTACGCCGATGCTTTGGCAGGCCTCGGCGAGCGTCTTGCTGCTCTCCGGGCTCCGTTCCCGCGGCGGGCGCTTCCGCCCCGCGCGGTCCGATGCCGACGAGCAGGGCGTTGGCTGACGCGGCGTCGAGCGCACTATATGCCCACGCCCCCCGGGCATCCCCGGTCCTCGCCGAGCGGATCATGGTCGCGTACGCCTCGCGACAGAGCGGCGAGAGAGCCAAAGCCTCCATCGCGGTGTCCACGCCACGATCACCGTGACCGTGATCGACCATGAGGGCCCGCGCGATCCCCAGCGATCGCCGGGTCCCCTCTCGACCCCGTCCATCGATGTGGCCGTGTATCGCCTCCAGCGTCGGCGGCATGGCGCCCGGCGGGGATTCCTACGTTCTGACCATTGCGTCCGTCCTGCGGGAGTCTCAGACCTCATCGCCCCAACGGTGTCCAATCGAGCGTGGCGTCCGTCCGGCCCCGCCCGCTCCGCCATGGCGTGGTTCAGGCGATGCCCGTGGAACCGAAGCCGGCCTCCCCCCTCACGCTCGCATCGAGTTCGTCGACCTCGATCACCACCGCCTTGGAGACGGGCGCCACCACCGCCTGCGCTATGCGATCACCCCGGCCGAAGGCGAACGTCTCCGCCCCCAGGTTGACCAGACAGATCTGCAGGTGTCCCCGGAAGTCGGCGTCTATGGTAGCCGGGGCGTTCATCACCGTCACTCCATGCTTGAGGGCCAGACCCGACCGCGGCCTGATCTGCATCTCGAACCCCTCCGGCAGAGCCAAGGCGAACCCGGTCGGCACGAGTACCCGCTGTCCGGGCTCGAGCACGACGCGTACCCCTGGCTGCACCGCGGCGCGGAGGTCGAAGGCCGCGGCGCCCGCGGTGGCGTAGGTTGGAAGAGGCAGATCCGCACCGTGGTCGGCCAACCTCTTGAATTTGACCGTCACGGTCATCGATCACCCCCTCCACATCGACGGTTTCCGGTCACGTGGGGCTCCCGGGTGAAGCTTCGGCTCGACAGGGGTTCAACGTCCATCCCTCCCGTCGGACCGTCGTGGCGCGGATCGCCTCGTCTTCCCATGCCCGACCGGCGGCGCCCCCTGTACCTCTGATGGCGATCCGACCAGCCGCGTTTTAGGCTGACCGGATCGAGCCAGCCTGCCGAGAGCCACCCAGCACCCCCTGTGCTTCGAGCACTAGAGCGCGTTATGGACCGGTTGCAAGTAGAGCAGCCTTTCTGAGCATCAGGCAGACAAAAGCGACGAGGTGCAAGCCGGACAGTGTACTGGCATAGCCCTCGTAGTCCTTGACCAAGCGGCGGAAGCGGGCTGCCCAAGCAAACGAGCGCTCCACCACCCAGCGCCGCGGCAGCAGCACGAAGCCGCGCTTGGCTTCGGGCAGCTTGACCACTTCGAGCCTGATGCCGTGGTCCTTTGCTACCTTGGCCGGCGTGTCGCCGGTGTAGCCCTGGTCGACGTAGGCTAACTCGACGCTGCTGCCGGTCGCCGCCTGCACGGTCCTGGCGAGCCGGCCGACTTGCGTCCGGTCATCAGTGCTGGCGGGAGTGACATGCAGGGCGAGCAGGTGACCCAAGGTGTCCACCGCCATGTGCAGCTTGGAGCCCTTCTTGCGCTTGTGCCCGTCAAAGCCGGCGCGCTGCCCGCTCTCGGGCGTGCTCCTCAGCGTGCGGCTGTCCAGCACCGCGGCTGTCGGCTCGGCATCACGCCCGGCCGCCATCCGCAGCACCGCGCGCAGGTCGTGGGCGAGATGGGCGAAGCACCCTGCTGCCAACCAGCGCTGCGTCTGCTGGTACACAGCTGCCCAGGGCGGCAGGTCATGGGGCATCAGACGCCACGCACAGCCGCTGCGGATCACGTAACGCAAGCCGTTGAACACTTCGCGAAGGCTGTGGTCACGCTGCCCGGCGTCCTCCGGCAGCAGCGCGAGGTAGGGCGCAACCAGCGCCCATTCCTCGTCGGACACGTCGGACGGATAAGGTTTGCGGCAAATGTCCATCCCAAGGACTTGGGATGCTGACCACCGCAGGTCCATAACGCGCTCTAGCACTACCTGGGCACCTTAAGGTGGCCTGAGGCGTTGGCTCCTGATCAGGCGGGAGGCGGCGATGGCGGATCATGTTGAGCAAGCGCGCGACCTCGACGCGTGGCTGGCGCCGTTCTTGGCCACGATGGGCCGCAAAACGCGGCGGCACTGGGCGCCCTTCTACCTACGCGGCCTGCTTGGGCCCGGCGACCGCAAGAGCCTGCAGCCGATGGCGACCCGGCTGGGCCTCTCCGGGCACGACCAGCTCCAGCACTTCATCGCCAGCCCGGCCTGGAACGACGGCCCGCTGTGGGCGGCGTTGGCCCGCGAGGCGGATCGGCTGGTGGGCGGGACGGACGCCTTGCTGGTGATCGACGACACGGCGCTGCCGAAGAAGGGCACGCTCTCGGTCGGCGTCGCCCGGCAGTACTGCGGGGCGCTGGGCAAGAAGGCGAACTGCCAGTCGCTGGTGTCGCTGACGCTGGCGCAGGACGAGGTGCCTGTGCCGGTCGCCCTGCGGCTGTTCCTACCCGACGAGTGGACCAGCGATACGAAGCGTTGCGCGCAGGCGGGCGTGCCCGAGGCGGAGGTCACGCCCCGGAGCAAGGGTGAGATCGCGCTGGCCGAGCTCGACCGCGCGCGGGCTGCCGGCGTGCGCTTCGGCACGGTGCTGGCCGACGCCGGCTACGGCACCGGCGCCGCCTTCCGGCACGGCC
>CALMGA010000575.1 GCA_937863205.1 uncultured Beijerinckiaceae bacterium
ATTCGATCTGTGCGCCGCCATGCACGGCCAACCATACGTCCGCAATCATGCTTTTCCAAGCCGATCCGACCTGATCGAGATCACGCTCGGCGTTGCTGAGTTTGATCCCGAGAGCATCCTGCCAATGAATTCCAGCCAGAAATCTCTGGCGCACCTTGCGGTTCTGAATGAGACTAAATTCAACCAAATGATATGGCTGCTTTGACGACTTTCTTTATTTTTTTGGCTTGGGAGCTTTCCGTTGCGACGAATGATTGTCGGAATGCATCTTCCTTCGCGTCAGTGCGATCGCTAGATATCTTCTAGGAGCACGCATGAACGATTTAACGCGCTTTAGGAGACGCCCTTCCTTCCCGTCCACGGCAGAGATCAAGCATCATATCCGCTTGATGATGGCCGCAGACGCTTTGCGCGAAACGATATCCATACGCTTAAGCGATTTCGGTAATGCTCGTATTGAAATCGGCGCAAGCGATCTAGCGAAAGAGCACGGTCTGGCCGTCGATCGCGCGCAGATGCTGAGCGATCACCTCGGCCTTGGAGATGCGGCGCTCACCCAAAAGGCGTTCTCGACTGCGGATTAGGCCTAAGTCTTCGTCCGCTGAAGTCGCAAGACCACAGCTCGCGCACAATGTCTAGATGCCTCTTCGTGAAAGTGAAAATGAGATGACCATGGCTAAGGCACAAGTATGTAGAATCAAGCCGATCACCAGCGAGATGATCCATTCGATGACGCTTGACCAGCGTAAAACGCTGCACAAGAACGCGAGCAAGAGAGACTCGCCGACAGCTCAAGCCATCCTCGCTCTGATTTTCGACGATAGCGCGTTGATGAAAACAAAGATCGAAACAACAAAATTAAACGGAGATGTGAAGAAGGCTGTCAAGATACCTGCCAGAAAGGCGAAACGACCCTCCAAGTCTAACCTTGCTGTCTTCGGAAGAACCTCATAGATGACTTTGCTCGTATATTCCGTATTTTTCTACCTTTGGAGCTAACGCAATGACAAATGTAAGCTCCTCGTTCCTTCGCAGTCAAAAGGCGAGACAGGGATGCATCTATAATCAAATTGTCCTTATTGCATCGCTAAGAAGCAACTCGGTAGAGCACCTACTTGCGACAGCGGAGCTTTACAAGATGCAAGACAGCTTGGATCGCGACAGAAGAGAATTCTTGAGTAGGAAAAATAATAAGGAAAATTTAGCTATCCAAGCTCGGCCATGCGGGCGAAACCACAGTCTCGTGCAAGAAAGGCCTGCAACTCTTCCGTAGTCCGGCGCTACTTTGAGTGTACGGAGGATCGTGACGATGCCGCATAGATACAAGCTTCGCCAGCTCGTTAGGATCGAATCCAACGCGCCGACGAAAGTGTTAAGAATTAGGAACAAAACCGTTCGGCCTGTTTTCGGCAGATGAGGGTGCAGGTGAGGGTTGTGAGGGCAAGGTGCAGGTCAGCACGCTGCTCGTAGCGCACGACGAGGCGGCGAAAGCGGGCGAGCCAAGCCAGGGTGCGCTCAACCACCCAGCGGTGGCGGCCGAGTATGGGTCGACGTACCCTTGAGCCTCGGCGATGCGTGTAGGGTTTGCCAAAAGTCAGCTGAGCATTCCGAATAAGAAGGAGCCGAGGCTCACCGGTGACGAACAAAGAGCCTCGCGATCGCTGGCACCTCGCCCGATCAGGCCAGCAGGTGAAGCAGGCATTCGAGAAACTGCCACTTCCCTCGCAGTCGATCTCTGGTTTGACGCACGGACTTCTGTCGGCGTTGGCTGCTTTGCTCGCCTACCTACCGACCCGGGCCATCGGCTTTGAGGACGGTTTCTGGAGCGCGATCACCGCAATCACCGTTGCCCAAACAGAGTACCGGGCGATGACATCGACGGCACGCGACCAGTTCATCGGCGCGGCTGTCGGTGGTGCCGTTGCGCTCGCCTGCTACTTTAGCATTGGGCAAAGCCTCTGGAGCTACGCACTCGCCGTTATCCTGTCTGTTCTGGGCCCCTCGCTCATCAACGTCCCGAGCGCCCGTCGGCTCGCCGCGGTGACGACGACCATCATCCTGCTTGTGCCCCATACTGGATCGGTCAAGGGGATGATGATGTCTCGCCTCAGCGAGGTCGGCTGGGGCATTGCCGTTGCCGCTGGCGTCGTGTGGGGCGCGACTCGGCTTGGTCTGATAGAACGTCCCGAAGATTGAGTAGGCCGTTCCTCCGCGGCACGCTGGCCTCCTGCCCCGTGATCGACGCCTCTGCTTCCTACGAAGGCATATTGCGGGCTGCGTACTCGATGGCGACGGCGCGGCCATCGACTTCGAACTCGCCATCCCGCGACGTTCCCCGCCCTTCACGCGCTCCTTCGAATCGCGACGACATAGCTTACCCAGCGAAGAACTTGACCGCGAGTTCGCTGAGCGACGCAGGCGGTGCAATGCCCCGGAGTCAAGCAATGAGAAGGCCGACGTAAGCGTCGCATCCGTCGAGTAGGCGGTACTCAAGGCGTAATATGGCGACTTTGCTGCCGGATGGCGGCCAAGTCGACCAAAGTCTCTACGGGTTCATTCGAAGCGATCACACGATGAAGAACGTCCACGCTTGTAATGCGATCGCTCCACCAGGTGACCAAGTCCTTCAGCGGCTAGCGCCACAGCAGCCCCATAAACAAGATGGGCGGTGAGACCCCGAACGCGGGTAAAGGTGAGATAGTGCCGATTGGGGGCACTTAGGCCCAGGGCGGGCACCAGACCCTCATCCAGCACCAGCGACATACCAACCCCACTTGCCAAAGCCGCACTGATCGGCCGAAGACCGACGTAGTGACGTAACAGGCCATACACCGGCCCCCAACCTATGCCAGTCGCGAAGTGGATCACGGTGCCCCACGACTGGGTCTCGCGCTGAGACGGCGAGACATCCAGCACTTTGGCGAGCTTTTGAGCCGCAACCAGGGACGAGGATGCACCGGGGCGTACCTTCTTTTCGTGCTGATCGACGCTGTCCGGAGTGACCCACTTCAAGGGCCGCTGTGCGAGGTTCGTCACGTGCGTTGCCACTAGTCCGGAAAACAGGCCGACAGCGATGCCAGCCAAAACCGATTGCGTGGGAGCCTCATCCGACCTCGTCGGCAGGGACGCACGCGGAAATCTTTGGTGTGAGAAGGGCATCGGTTGTTCGATCTCGTAGGTGG
Organism: uncultured Beijerinckiaceae bacterium; assembly: GCA_937863205.1. The sequence goes on from CALMGA010000575.1 coordinate 3,183, forward strand.
TCGAGAAAGCACGGGATATCGGCACATCCGTAGATCTGGTGAGTGCGCGACATCCCTTGCGAAGATACCCATCCTTGCTTACTGGCATGAGCGGGTGATTTAATGCCAACTAGGTCGGCTTGAGAGTATCACGATGTCTGCCGCACGACCATTGCGCTTCCGGCCTCACTCCCTGATGTGCGAACCCGCAAGCTGATCGAGATCGGACCTTGGCTCGACATCTGACGGATACCTTGGCACACGCGGCTTCATGCCCGACCAGCCTCGCCAGCGTCGGGCGGTTCTGCCGCTTCAAACCGCTAGAGCATCGGACGCTGAGGCGGACTCGATGAACTCTTGCTGGCGGTGCTGATTCTGCTGGCTGGAGGATAGCCATGGCTCAGTGTCTTTCGCTTGATCTTCGCCGGCGCGTGGTCGCCTTTGTCGAGGCGGGGCACTCGCGGCGCGCTGCTGCCCGGCACTTCCGGGTCGCCGACAGCGCCGCGATCAAGCTGGTGCGCAGGGTCGCCGCAACAGGCTCGTGCGAGCCGAAGCGGCAGGGCCGCCCGGAGAACAGGGGCAAGCTGGCGCCCTACACGGCGTTTTTGCTCGACGTGGTCGAGGAGAAGTCCGACATCACCATGCCGGAGCTTTGCGCCAGGCTGCTGCAGGCGCACGGGGTGATCGCCGCGCCGGCCAGCCTGTCACGCCTGCTGCGCCGGCACGGGCTGACATATAAAAAAAGCGCTGATCGCGGCGGAGCGCGAGCGCAGCGACGTGCGTGACGCCCGTCGGTCGTGGGTGCGCCAGCGGCAGCCGCGGATGCGCCAACAGCCAGCGCGGCTGGTGTTTGTTGACGAGACCGCGGTGACCACCAAGATGACGAGGCTGCGCGGCCGCTCGCCGCGCGGTCGTCGCCTTCCCGGCGCGGTGCCGTTCGGGCACTGGCTGACCCAGACCTTCATCGCCGGCCTGCGCTGCGATGCGCTGACCGCGCCCTGGGTGGTCGACAAGGCGATGGACAGGGCTGCCTTTGACGCCTGGGTCGAGACCCAGCTCGCCCCGACGCTCCAGCCCGGCGACATCGTCGTCCTCGACAACCTCGCCGTCCACAAAAGCGCCAGGGCCGCTGCCATCGTCAGGGACAAGGGCGCCTGGTTCCTCTTCCTGCCGCCCTACAGCCCGGACCTCAACCCGATCGAGCAAGCCTTCGCCAAGCTCAAGGCGCACCTGCGCGAAGCAGGCGCTCGATCGTTCGACGCGCTGTGGCGCGCCATCGGTGAAACCTGCGAGCTGTTCAGCCCGCAGGAGTGCTGGAACTTCTGCAAGGACGCAGGGTATGCGTCCCATTAAACGTCCGACGCTCTAG
>CALMGA010000576.1 GCA_937863205.1 uncultured Beijerinckiaceae bacterium
CGCCGAACGCTCGTAATCGATCGGCGTTCGCGACATGTTCGCCGCCGACAACTAGACGTTTCGCGCCCGCCCGGTGGGACACTGGTCGAGCAACCGGCACCGGCCGCAAGCGGGAGTGCGGAAGTGGCAGGTCTTCTGCCCGTGCAGCATCAGGAGCTCGTGATCGTCGTACAGGTCCTGTGCCGTATAATCGGCGGGCAGCAGCGCTCGCAGGGCGTCGTGGGCCGGTCCGACGTCGACGTTGGATCCGATGAGCCCCAACCGCTGCGCGACACGATGGTGGTGACTGTCGACCGGCAACGCCGGCATGCGCAGCGTGGAAAAGGACAGCACGGCCGCGCTGGTCTTGGGCCCGACGCCCGGAATCGCGGCAAGCCAGGATCGCGCCGCCTCCGGTTCCATGTCGGCTAGGAAGTCGAGGGAAAGCGCGCCATGACGCTCGCGCACGTCGCGCAGTACCTGCCGGATGCGCGGCGCCTTGGCTTCGGGCCAGGTCACGCCGTGGATCAGCGCTTCGATTTCGGCAAGGTCGGCGTCGATGACCTGCGCCCAGTCGGGAAAGCGAAGCCGCAAGGCTTTGAAGGCGCGGCCCGAGTCCGCGTTGCGGGTCCGGTGCGACAGAAGCGAGGAGACAAGCTCGCTCAAGGGATCGAGGTTGTGGAAGTAGGGGATCGGCAGCCCGAACTCCTGCCCAAGGCGCCGGTGCACCTCCAGAGCCTTGATGCGCAGCTCATCCGTCGGCACGAACGCCGCGCGCCGAATTGTCGGTTTCATCCGCGCGGTTGGGGCAATCGGCGAAGCGGCTTGGGGCAGGTGCGGCATGGCCGAAGAATCGGCCGGACCGTGCCCGGTTCCGCCCCGCGACTCCGCGACCCGCCTCGGTGCGCGGGCGCGCTTCTCGGTCCGACGCTCTCGCGTCAGGCGGTGCGGCGAGCGCGGGCTCGCTGCCTTGCGCGGGCACGGCATTCATGCGCGCAAGCCCCACAAATTCCTTCCCTCTCCCAGGTGAGGGTGCGCTACGGCCGGCCCGACGATGGAGGCGGCCTGATCCGTCTGCCGCTGGATGCGATCACCGCCGCCGCCGAGCAGGAACGGTTGGTCGAGGCGCTATCGGCTGCCACCGGGGAGGGAGCGGCATTCGCGTGGGCTGCGCCCTCAGGCGGTGGTGAAGCGGGTTGCGACGGTCGCGTGAAAGCGCTCGCCCGGGCGCAGCACGGTCGAGGGGAAGTCCGGGTGATTGGGCGCGTCGGGAAAGGCCTGCGCTTCCAGCGCGAGGCCGGCGGTCATGCGGTAGGTGCCGCCGAAGCCGATCAGCGAGCCGTCGAGGCTGTTGCCGGTGTACACCTGCAACCCGTCGCGATCGGTGTGCACCTCCATCACCCGCCCGCTCGCCTCGTGGGTGAGGCGCGCCGCGAGGCGCAGCGTGCCCGGCTCGCCGTCGAGCAGGAAGCAATGATCGTAGCCGCGCGCGAAGAGGAGCTGCGGATCGGTGCCGCGGATGCGCGGCCCGAGCAGGGCCGGCGTGCGGAAATCGAAGGCGGTGCCGGCGACGGGTCGGCGTTCGCCGGTCGGGATCTGCTGCGCGTCGGTCGGCAAGTATCGACTGGCCGGCACTTCGAGGAAATGGTCGCACACGTCCAGCGCCGCCGCGCCGGCAAGATTGAAATAAGGATGCGAACTGAGGTTGACCGGACAGGGCTCGCTGACGGTGGCCTCCAGGGTCAGGCGCAGCGTGTCGCCATCCAGGGTGTAGGTTGCCGTCGCCGTGAGTTCGCCGGGAAAGCCCTGGTCGCCGGCCGGACTGGTCAGGGTGAAGCGGATCGAGCGGCCGTCGCGGTCGGCCACGCGCCAGAACTGCTTGGCCATCGCCTGCTTGCCGCCGTGCAGGGTGTTGGCGCCATCGTTGATGGAAAGCCGGTAGGATTTGCCGTCGAGGGTGAAGTGGCCGCCGGCGATGCGGTTGGCGTAGCGTCCGAGCGTGGCGCCGAACGAGCCGGCCTTGAGGATCATGTCGAGACGGTCGAAGCCGAGCAGGACATGGTCGCATCGGCCGTCGCGGTCGGGCGCCTCGATCGACAGCAGCCGCGCGCCGTAATTCGTCAGCCCAACGGCGAGATGCTCGTTGCGCAGGCGCAGCAAGCCCACGGTCGAGCCGTCCGGCGCCGCACCGAAGATGTCGTCGAACTCATCCGCCATCAGGCACTCCGTTCCCGGCAATTAGATCGTGGCCTCGTCGCCCGCGCCATGCCCGCAGGCCGCTGAGCATCAAGGATGCCGGCGCGGCCGGCGATCTCGGCAGATCCGGGCTGCGTCCCGGCAGGATCGCGCCATCGCCGCCGTTCAGCGCCGCCGGCCGATGACGGCAGGATGGCTGCCGTAGGGAAGGCCACCTGAATGACCTTCCTACCGTCACGCGCCGGGTCGGGCAACGTGGCCGCATGAGCCCTGACGCTTCCCGACGGGGAACGAACGGTCCCGCCCGCTTGTTCGTAGTGCATCAAGATCGTTGAACAGCCGAAGCGTTTCCGCACCGAGGAGAGGGTCGATGAAATTCACCGCATCGCGTTGTACCGCCCGGCGTACCGGCACCCTCGGCGGCACCGTCCTTCTCGCACTTCTGTCGGCGCTTCCCGCCTCGGCGGCGCCGCGCCAGCATCGCTTCAACGCCAGCGTCGGCTACGACCACGCCGCCCGTCGTGGAAGCGGCAACGGCCGCGAACTGGTCAGCGACGGGCCGGGGACCGGTTTCGGATTCTACCGGCTGCCGCAGCCTTACCGCGTCGCGGCGGCGATCCATCGCGACAGGCAGGCGGCGGCCGTGCGCCAGACGGTGATCACCGACGCGCTGACCAACGGCAACGGCGGCTACGGCTTCGCCCTGCCGGGCGACAGCGTGTACGGCTTCGGCAATCGGGCGAGCTACGGCGTCTTCAGCGGCTCGGACGGCTACGGCTCACCCTACTTCGCCGGCTATTACGGGCCCGGCGGCGGCACCGACCTCGGGCCGCTCGGCCGCACCTACAACTGAGCAGATTCGCGTTGGCAGGCCAACGCTTCACCTGTTCAGTCCCTTGCCAAGCCGCAGGTTTGGATCGCGTAACTGCGGGGCGCTTTTGTGAAACCTGCTTAGGTCCGCCGCATCGAGGACGCGTGTTGCAGCCAAGCTTCCGCCTGCTCCGGCGGCATCGGTTGGAAGCCGGCGAGCTGATGGCGGGCGAAGGTTTCCTGCCGCTTGGCGTAGCGGCGGATTTCGCTCTTGGCCAAGGCTACCGCTTCATCGAGCCCGATGTCGCCGCGCAGGTGTCGCAGCAAATGCGGGACGCCGAGCGCGCGCATCACCGGCAGCGCAGGGTCGAGGCGCCGTGCGGCAAGCCTGCCGACCTCGGCCAACGCACCCTCGGCCATCATCGCGTCGAATCGCTGGTCCAGCCTCGCCCGCAGCACCGGCCGTTCCGGCGCCAGCACCACCGCCGGGCAGCGGGCGAGGTCGAGCAGCGGCGCTTCGCGCACGTCGTGGAACGAGGCGAGGCTGCGCCCGGTGGCGGCATGAACCTCCAGGGCGCGGATGATGCGCTGGGGATCGCTCGGCCGCAGCCGTTGCGCGGTGACGGGGTCTCGCTCGGCGAGGGCGGCATGGAGGGCCTTCGGCGACCGGCCCTGCGCCGCGGCACGAACGTCCGCGCGGATGCCGGGGGGAACAGCGGGGATCGCCGAGAGGCCGTGAACCAGCGCCTTGAGGTAGAGTCCCGTCCCGCCGACCACGATCGGCACCCGGCCGGCTTCGCGAACGTCTTCCAGCACGCGGCCGGCATCGGCCAGCCAGCGGCTGACCGAATGGGCCGTCGCACCGTCAACCGTGCCGAACAGGGCGTGGCGCGCGCGCGCCAGGTCCGCCTCGCTCGGGCGGGCCGTCAGGATGCGCAGGTCCGCGTAGACCTGCATGGAATCGGCGTTCACCACCACTCCATCGATGCGCTCGGCCAAGGCGATGGCCAGGGCCGACTTGCCGCTCGCGCTCGGCCCTGCGATGAGGAAGGCGTCCGGCCGATCGACGCGGCTCACCTGCGTGCTCTCCCTGCTGGTTCTGCTGATCGGCCATGACGCATGTGGCGACCTTGGTGACACCCGCCGTCCTGACGCGGTGGCATCTCGACCAAGTCGCGGCGGTCCTTCCCGGCGCCGGCACGGCGCGGTGGCTTTCCTCCGGCGTCGCGGCCGACATCCCCTTCGCACCCCCGCCCCGCTCCGGCAACCCGCGCTGGAGCGAGGCGGCGCGCCGTGTGCTCGGCGACGATCCGATCGACGTGGTGGTGCAGCCGGCGACCGGGCGGCGCAGGCGCCTGCTCGTTGCCGACATGGATGCGACGATCATCGCCGGGGAAAGCATCGATGAACTCGGGCGGGCGTCCGGCCGGGCGGCGGAGGTGGCCGAGCTGACCCGGCGCTCCGTGCGCGGCGAGGCCGGCTTCGAGCAATCCTTGCGCGAGCGCGTCGCCCAGCTCGCCGGCCTCGCCTTGGAGGATGCCGAGCGTGTCGCCGGGCGGCTGACGCTTAATCCCGGCGCGGCGACGCTGGTCGCCACCATGCGGGCCAACGGCGCCACAACCGTGCTCGCCTCGGGCGGCTTCACCCTGTTCACCGCCCGGGTCGCCGAGGAAGTCGGGTTCGACCGGCATCACGGCAACGTGCTGGAGGTGGCCGAAGGCCGGCTCACCGGACGGGTGCGCGAGCCGATCCTCGGTCGCGCGGCGAAGGCCGACATCCTGCGCCGCACGTGCGAGGAGATGGGACTGACGATCGCCGACACGCTGGCCGTCGGCGACGGGGCGAACGATCTCGCCATGCTGGAGGAAGCCGGGCTCGGCGTCGCCTTCGCCGCCACGCCGGCGGTGGCTGCGGTCGCCCGTGCCAGGATCGACCATTGCGACCTCACCGCGCTGCTCTACCTTCAAGGCTACGAGGCCGCGGACTTCGTGGGATGACGATGCCGTCGCGCAACTGCCTCGCCGATGTCGCCGGCCTCCGCATCGGTCAGGCCGGGGATGCGCGCATCGGCAGCGGCGTCACCGTCGTGATCTTCGACGAGCCCTGCGTCGCCTCGGTGGCGGTCGGCGGCGGCGCTCCCGGCCTGCGCGACGCGGCGCTGCTCGAACCCGGCATGAGCGTGGAACGGGTCGACGCCCTGGTCCTGTCCGGCGGGTCGGCCTTCGGCCTCGATGCGCCGGGCGGCGTCCAGGCCGTGCTGCGGCGGCAGGGCAGGGGCTTCGCCGTGGGCGAAGCGCGGGTACCGATCGTACCCGGCGCGATCCTGTTCGACCTCGGCAACGGCGGCGACAAGGCGTGGGGGTGCGAGCCGGTGTATTGGCACCTCGGCCGCGCGGCGGCGGAGGCGGCGGTCGCCGGACAGGCTGTGGTGCTGGGCAGCGTCGGCGCCGGGCTCGGCGCCACCACCGCCACCGCCAAGGGCGGCCTCGGCAGCGCCAGCGCGGCGACCCTCGGCGGCTTCATCGTCGGCGCCCTGGTCGCCGTCAACGCGCTGGGCTCGGCCACGGTCGGCGACACGCCGCATTTCTGGGCCGCACCCTTCGAGCGCCGGTGGACATCGGGCGGCGAGTTCGGCGGCCTGGGCTGGCCGTCCCGCTGGCCGGACGATGCCCTCGACCTTCGCGTCAAGGGCTCCCAGCCGCCGGGCAACACGCCGCTCAACACGACGGTCGCCGTCGTCGCCACCGATGCGCGCCTGAGCCGGGTCGAGGCCAAGCGCGTCGCCGTGATGGCGCAGGACGGGCTCGCCCGCGCCCTGCGGCCGTGCCACGCCGCGATGGATGGCGATACGGTGTTCGCCGCCGCGACCGCACGGGTCGCGCGCCAGCCCGAGGTGGGCGACGTGCTGGCGATCGGCTCGCTGGCCGCCGACTGCCTCGCCCGCGCCATCGCCCGCGCGGTTTACGAGGCGACCGCGCTGCCCTTCCCCGGTGCGCTGCCGAGCTGGCGCGACCGCTTTGCCGGGCAAGCCGGTCGGGGATCGGGTGGCGCGTGACCGCCTCCGACCTCGTGATCGTCGCCGCGCCGCGCGCCACCGCTCGCGCCTTGCTCCTGGGCGACCGCATCGATGCCGCCGGCCTGGAGCGGGCGGATACGCTCTCGGCCAACCCGCTGGCCTTCCGCGCCGGCGCCGGCGGGCTGGTCGTGCTCTACCGCTTCGGCGTCGCCGTCACCGTCGGCCTGTCGCCGCTCGAAGAAGACGAGGTGATCGGCCAGATCAAGGCACGTTTGTCCGGTCCGCACGCCCACATCGACGACGAAACGGCCACCCTGGTCGTCGTCGGCGAGGGCGAGGACCGCATCCCGCCCGGCGGCGCGATGGAACTGCGGGACCTGTCGCCGGCGCGCCTGCTGGTCGTCGCCGACGCGATGGCGAAGTCGGTGTCGCTCGGCCGCGACGAACGCGAGGTGAATGCCGTTTTCGACGTGATCGAGCCCTTCGCCGCGCGCTTGTCCGCCCAGGGCCAAGTCCCGCGCCAGCGCCGCTCCGTGCTCAAGCTGATCGGGCAGACGCTGCTGGTCCAGCACCGCGTGTCCGGCCGCGTCGCGGTGGAGGAGAAACCCGACGTTCTGTGGGATCGCCCGGACCTGGAGCGCCTGTACGCCCGGCTGGAGGACGAATACGAGCTGAAGGAGCGGGCGCAGACCTTGAAGCGCAAGCTCGACGTGATCGCCGAAACCGCCCGGGCGCTGACCGACATCATCGACGCCGACCGTTCGACCCGGCTGGAGCTGCTCGTCGTCGGGTTGATCCTGGCCGAGTTGCTGCTGACGGTCGGGCAGATCATCTTCGCCCGGCACTGACGGCCAAGCCCGACACTGCTTTACAGAAAGGCGAGCAGCTCCGCGAGCACGGCGTCGGGCTCTTCCTCCTGCAGGCAATGCCCGCACGGCAGCGCCCGGCCGCGTACGTCGAGAGCCTTGTCGCGCCAGGTGTCGAGCACGTCGTAGAGCGCGCCCACCGTGCCCTCGCCGCCCCACAGGGCGAGCAGCGGCACGGCGATCCGGCGTTCGGCGTCGGCGGCATCGTGGGCGAGGTCGATCGTGGCGGCGGCGCGGTAGTCCTCGCAGATCGCAGGGATCGAGCTTTGATAGCAGCGCAGGTATTCGGCGAAGATGGCCGGCCCGGTCGCGCCCGACGTCTTGACCTGATGGCCGATGTGGGCGTGCAGGAAGAACTCGGCGTCGGCCGAGATCATGCGCTCCGGCAAGGGCGCCGGCTGGATCAGGAAGAACCACCAGAAATAGCGCGTGGCGAACGCCTTGTCGGTGCGCGCGTACATCGTCGCGGTCGGGGCGATGTCGAACACGGCGACCCGGCTGACCGCGTCGGGATGGTCGAGCGCCATGCGATGGGCGACCCGTCCGCCGCGATCATGGCCGACCACCGCGAAGCGGTCGTGGCCCAGGAGGCGCATCAGCGCGACCTGGTCGGCGGCCATCGCGCGCTTGGAATAGTTGACGTGGTCGTCGCCGCCGTCCGGCTTCGAGCTGTCGCCGTAGCCGCGCAGGTCGGCGGCGACGACGCGGAAGCGCTCGGCCAGCCGCGGGGCAACCTTGTGCCAGGTGACGTGCGTCTGCGGATGGCCGTGCAGCAGCAGCAGCGGCGGTCCGCTGCCGCCGACAGCCGCGCGGATGGCGAGACCGTCGCCGACGGCGACGTCGTGGAGTTGGAAGCCCGGCAGGAACGGGGCCTCGCCGATCAGCGTCAAGTCACCTCTCCCTCGCGTTCGCAGACGCTTCGCCAACTTCGGGCCCCGGCGAGGAGTTCGCTCGCCGCAGGGCCGGAATGCCGCCTCAACCGATCGCGGCTTGGCGTGTTGATCGAGCGATGCAGGCTGGGAGTGCTTGCAGTTCAGGAGTTCGCTATGTCCGACAAGCGGAGCTACCGCATCGCCGCCATCCCCGGCGACGGCATCGGCAAGGAAACGCTCCCCCAGGGCTGCCGCGTGCTGGAGGCGGCGGCGGAGCGCTTCGGCTTCCGGCTCGCCTTCGACCCGATCGAGTTCGCCTCCTGCGACTATTACGCGAAGCACGGCGCGATGATGCCCGACAACTGGAAGGAGCGGATCGGGGGGCACGACGCCATCTTCTTCGGCGCGGTCGGCTGGCCGGCCAGCTTGCCCGACCACGTTTCGCTGTGGGGCTCGCTGGTGCAGTTCCGTCGCGCCTTCGATCAGTACGTCAACCTGCGCCCGGTGCGCCTGATGCCCGGCGTGCGCTCGCCCCTCGCCGGCCGCGAGCCGGGCTCCATCGACATGATGATCGTGCGCGAGAACACCGAGGGCGAGTATTCGTCGATCGGCGGCCGCGCCTTTCCCGACAGCGAGCGCGAGTTCGTGGTGCAGGAAACGATCATGACGCGCCACGGCGTCGACCGCGTGCTGGCTTACGCCTTCGACCTCGCCCGCCGGCGCCCGAAGAAGCACCTGACGTCGGCCACCAAGTCGAACGGCATCTCGATCTCGATGCCGTACTGGGACGAGCGGGTCGAGGCGATGGGGGCCCGCTACCCCGACATCCGCCGGGACAAGTACCACATCGACATCCTCGCAGCCCACTTCGTGCTCAACCCCGACCGCTTCGACGTGGTGGTGGCGTCGAACCTCTTCGGCGACATCCTGTCCGACCTCGGGCCGGCCTGCACCGGCACCATCGGCATCGCCCCGGCCGGCAACATCGACCCCGAACGTCGGTTCCCCTCGCTGTTCGAACCGGTGCACGGCTCGGCGCCCGACATCGCCGGGCAGAACATCGCCAATCCCATCGGCCAGATCTGGGCGGGATCGATGATGCTGGATCACCTGGGCGAGACGGACGCCGCCGCGGCCGTGCTCGCGGCCATCGAAAGCGTGCTGGTCGACAAGGCGCACTGCACCCGCGACCTCGGCGGGCGGACGTCCACGGCCGCCTGCGGCGAGGCGGTCGCCGCCGCCGTCCGCCGGGCCACCTAGGCGTGGCGACCTTCTTCACCGCCGACACGCATTTCGGCGACGCTCACATCCTGCGCCTCCGCGGCGTCCTGTTCGCGGACGTGGAGGCGCATGACGAGGCCCTGATCGCCCGCTGGAACGAGACCGTGGCGCCCGGCGACGACATTTGGCACCTCGGCGATTTCGCCGCCAATGCCAGCCGCGAGCATGTCGCGGCCGTGTTCGCCCGCCTCAACGGGCGCAAGCGCCTGGTGCGCGGCAACCACGACACCAACCGCGTGCTGGAGCTGCCCTGGTGCGACCCGCCGGTGGAAAGCCTGCGCCTCGCCCTGTACGATGCGGCGGGTGTGGAATGGCGGCTGTTCCTGGCGCACTACGCCCATCGCGCCTGGCCGGGGCTGTGGCGCGGGGCACGGCACTTCTACGGCCACACCCACGCGCAGATCCCCGACACGCTGCGGTCCTGCGACGTCGGCGTGGACGCGTGGGATTATCGCCCGATCGATCTCGCGGCGGCGGCGGCCCGCCAGGATGCCGCGACGATCGTCCCCGACGAGCTGGTACTCAAGGAAGCGAGGCGCAAATCCGAAAAGGCCGCCGAACCCGAGAACACCCCCTCGCCGTGCGGCGAGGAGGTGAAGGGTGAGCGCGCTTGAGCTGGCGCGCGCTGCTCAGAACACCACGCGCAGGATCGCGAACAGGATGCCGGCGATCAGCATCGCGCAGGGCAGGGTGAGCACCCAGGCCATCGCGATCGAGCGCACGGTCGACCATTGCAGGCCGGAGCCGTTGGCGGACATCGTGCCGGCGACGCCGCTCGACAGGATGTGCGTCGTCGAGACCGGCAGGCCGAACATTTCCGCGCCCAGGATCGTCACCGCCGCCACCGTTTCCGCCGACGCGCCCTGGGCGTAGGTGAGGTGCGTCTTGCCGATGCGCTCGCCCACCGTCACCACGATGCGCTTCCAGCCGATCATCGTGCCCAGGCCCAGCGCGATGGCGACCGACACCTTGACCCAGCGCGGGATGAAGCGGGTGCCGTTGTTCAGTTCTCCGGCATAGGACTTCAGCACGGGGCCCTCGCCGGCCGACAGCTTGACGTCGGCGGTCGGGATCAGGCGGATCGCGTCGGACGTCAGGTACATGGAGTTGCGCAGGTTGGGCGTCGCGCTCGCCGGCACGCGGCCGACCGAGCCGTAGCTTTGGACGCCGTTCTGGATGTCGGCGGTGATGGCGGCGAGGTCGGCGAACACCGCCGGCTTGTCGAGGACGCGGGTCTTCAGCGCCTCGCCGAGTTCCTTGCGGGCCTGATCGGGCGCCGGGATCGCGGCCGAGCCGGCATGCGCCTTGAACACGTCCTGCGCCTTTTGCGAGACTTCGACGAAGTGCGGGGTGTTGGCCTCCGACATGGTGCGGTTGAGGGCGTAGGCGGTCGGGGCGACGCCGATCAGGATCAGCATGATGAGCCCCATGCCCTTCTGCCCGTCGTTGCCGCCGTGGGCGAAGGACACGCCGGTGCAGGT
>CALMGA010000577.1:0-4616 GCA_937863205.1 uncultured Beijerinckiaceae bacterium
CCCGACAGCGGCATGGAAGCTTCGCATTGCGGAGAACTCCACTCGGCTCAACGGCTCGGACCCCCACCGTTCGGAAAGACTCCGCAGGGCACGATGGACGCGACGGTCAAGGCGAGCCCGTCCTTGGCGCGATCGTCCGAGGCGCGGTTGTTCTTGGCGCGAAAGCCATCACGGCTTCTCGGGAACGGCGTGGGAGCCGTCCTCGACCGCTCCGCCCGTCAGGTTGCGGAGGATGGCTTCCGCGAGCTGATCCAAGTCGGCGTCGGGCAGGTCGCGTCCGTCGGACGGCACCTCCGGAATGAAATAAGGCGGCCGTCGCACCGGTCCGTCGATCAGGTCCGCCGCCTGCTTCGACCATTCATCGTGGAACGAGTTGCTGCGCTTATCCATGGGATAGGCTTAGCGTCTCGGCGCAAACAAGGCAGATAACCAGTGTTAATGCTTCGTTAACTTTTCCTCGGGACGTGAAATCGCGCTGTTATCGGGCCGTGATCGCCGGCGACGGCTTGGAGGCGCATTTCTTCGGCGAAACGCACCGGCACCGCCCGTGGCGCCGCATCGCGGCCTCGGCACGGCTCCCAACGTGCGATGCCCCGTGATGACGGAGGCGGTGATGCGATCGGCTGACGCGGCTTGGCGCTGCGAGCCGGCGCAAGCCGATGAGGCGACGACCCTCACGCCCGCCCTCGTCCGGCAGAGCGCCAAGTGGCCGAGCCCGTCCGCGTCCTTCATCGTCCGGCGCCCCCGGACGGAGCCGCCGGGCGTGTCGGGATCACCTTTCGATGGTGCTGTGCAGGTCGAGGTAGCCTGGATCGAACATCGCCATCTCCCTGAGCTCCTTCAGCCTGTGGATCACCAGGCGACGATCGCGCAGCGAGAGCAGGCCCGATCCCCTCAACTCCTGCAGCGAGCGATTGACGTGAACCGACGAAAGCCCGGACAAGTCGGCGATGTCGAGCTGCGTGAGAGGTATGTCGAAGGACAGATCGTCCGTGAGTCCGACCATGCTCAACCGGAGGTGCAGCTCGCAGAACAGGTGCCCGAGACGCTCCGTGGCCGAGCGCCGGCCCAGGCTGATGATCTGCTCGCGCTGGAGCGCGTCGAAGAAGAGCAGATCCCACCACAGCGCCTTCTCGATGCGCGGGCTGGCCTGCCAGGCGTCCCGCAACCCGTCCAGCGGCACGCGCACGAACCGCACGGGCGTCAGCGCCGCGAGGGGATAGGTCATCATGGCGGGCGCGGCCGTGCCGAACGGCTCGCAAAGGTCGCCGGGCAGCAGCACGGAGACGATCTGCCTCTTGCCGTTGCCGAGATGGGCGTAGCGGCAGGCCCAGCCGTCCAGCACCAGCGGGATGCAGCGCGGCTTGGTATCGTCCGACGCGAAATCCAGCGGCTTGTCGATGCGGTGCGTCGAGGTGGCCAGTCCGGCCAGGACCCTCTCGTCGTCCGTCGTGAGGCGAGCGCCATGCCCGAGCTTGCGCAGGAACGCGTTCACGGTGACCACGCCCTTCCTTGCGGCTTCATCGATGTTTGACCATCCTCCGCGCTCGCCGCCAAGCCGCGATTCGAGGCGTGGGCCGACCGATCGAGCACGCGGTCGCGACGGTCGCCCGCAGCGCCGGCATCCCCTCGGCCATCAGGGTCCACGCAATGGGCGCCGGGGCGACGAGCCATCGCGGTCATGGCAGGAAGCGGGACAATTCACCGAGCAGCGCCGATGGGTTCTCCTCGGCGATCCAGTGGCCGCAGCGCGGGATGGTGCCGACCCGCACATGCTTCGCGACCTCGCCGAGCATCGCCTCGGCGATCGGCACGAAGAAGCTCGACGCGCCGCCCAGACCCAGCACGGGCATGGCGAGCTTGCCGGACCTTGCCAGCGCGGCGCGGTTGTCGTCGCCGTCCCGGTCGAAGGCACGGTACAGCTCGAAGCCGGCGCGCATCGCGCCGGCCGACGAGTAGGCGACGGCGTAGCGCTCGAGGTCGGCGCCGCCGATCGCGCCGTGATCGAAGCCGAGCCGCTCGAAGAAGTGCTGGAGATATTGTCGCTCGCGCCCGGCGGTCAGCAGCTCGGCGAGGTTGTTCTCGGCGTTGTGGAAGAAGAAATGCCACATCGCGGCGTTGCGCAGCTTGGGCGTCGCGACCAGTCCGTCGTAGCTCCGCGTGCCGGGCAGCGGCGCCTCCATCAGCACCAGCCTGTCGACCATCTCGGGATAGGAGCTCGCGAAGGCGTAGGCGACCATCATCCCGATGTCGTGCCCGACCATCGCGACGGGGCCGGTGATGCCGAGATGCTCGCGCAGCAGCCACAGCATGTCGGCGGCCATGGTGCGCTTGTCGTAACCCTCCTGCGGCTTCGAGGAGGCGCCGGCGCCGCGATAGTCCGGCGCGAGCACGCGCCAGCCCGCCTCCGCCAGCGGCCCGATGACGTGCCGCCACTCCCACCACGTCTGGGGAAAGCCGTGCAGCAGCACCAGGGTGCGCGGGCCCGGCCCCGCCTCGACGTAGTGCAGCCGAACGCCCGGCTGTATCTCCGCCGTGCCGTGGACGACGTCCGGGTCGAGGGCGTGCATCATCGGTTCCGTGCACCCTAGGCGTGTCAACCGATGCTGACCATGCCGCCGGTCACGCCGTAGATCTCGCCGGTGGTGTAGCTCGCCTCCTGCGAGGCGAGCAGCACGTAGACCGGGGCGAGCTCGACGGGTTGGCCGGGGCGCTTGAACGGCGTCTTGCCGCCGAGCGACTCCAGCTTCTTCTTGTCGCCGTCGGCCTCCTGCAGCGGCGTCCAGACCGGGCCGGGCGCGACGGCGTTGATGCGGATGCCGTGCTCTTCCATCAAGGGGCGGCTCAGCCCCTTGGTGAGGTTGGCGATCGCGGCCTTGGTGACGGCGTAGTCGAAGATCATCGGGGCGGGGTTGTAGCCCTGCACGCTGGTGGTGTTGATGATCGAGGCGCCGGGCTTCATCTGCGGCACCGCCGCCTTGGTGATCCAGAAGAACGAATAGATGTTCGTCTTCATCAGCGCGTCGAAGCGCTCGCTGGTGGTGTCGAGCAGCCCGCCGGTCTTGCCCATCTTGCCGGCGTTGTTGACCAGGATGTCGAGGCCGCCGAGCTGCGCCACCGCATCCGCCACCAGCTTGAGACAGACCGACTCGTGCGAGATGTCGCCCGGCAGCAGCACGCACCTGCGTCCCGCCTCGCGGACGAGCTGCAGCACTTCCTGCGCATCCGCCTCCTCCGCCGGCAGATAGTTGATCGCGATGTCGGCGCCCTCGCGCGCGAAGGCGATCGCGGCGGCGCGCCCGATGCCGGAGTCGGCTCCCGTCAGCAGGGCCCGGCGTCCGGCGAGGCGACCGCTACCCCTGTAGGAGGTCTCGCCGCAGTCCGGCTTCTCGCTCATCGCCTGCTGCGTGCCGGGCGTCGGCTGGACCTCGCTGCTGGAGGGCGGACCCATGTACTGCTTGCGGGGGTCCTGCATCGCGGTGAGACTGTCAGACATTCGTGTTCTCCTTGACGTTTGATCCTGCGCGGATCGCGTCCGGGATCGAACCTCCCGATCCGCTCGCGGCTGATCGGGGCGCGGGCGAGGACGCCGGCTCGTCCCCGCCCCGAACGGGGCGATCAGTTCTTCGGCATCTTTTCCTTGTCCATCATCGGGCTGGCAGTGTTGACGAGCTCCGGCGACTTACGCGCGAACAGCTTGCGGAGTTGCTTGCCAGTGTCGATGCGACGCGACCGGGTGAACGGCTCCAGCTTGACAGGCCCCTTCATCTCGATGGCGCGGACGATGCCGTCGAGGACGCGCACGTCGGCATAGCCCTCCTCGGCGTCGGGCTCGGGGTGCTCGTCGTTGAGGATGCAGTCCGAGAAGTAGGCCATCTCGCCGCCGAACTGGTCGGTGTTGCGGAAGCTCGCGTGGCTCTTGCTCTCGCCGATGGTGACGGCGTGCTCCAGCGGCTTGCCGTAGGTGTAGCCGGGATCGACCCGCACGCTGCCCTTGGTGCCGGCCACCGTGTAGCTCTCGACGGCGTTGCCGTAGTACGACATCAGGAACTGCGCGAGGCGGTTGCCGGGGAAGCGCAGCACCACCGACACCGTGTCGTCGAAATCGCCGAGACCGGCCTCCGGGTGGCGCAGCCCGGTCGCCGAGATCACCTCGGTCGGCTCGTCGCCGAAGACGTAGCGCGTCGCATTGACCGGATACGGACCCATGTCGAAGATCGGCCCGGCCTCCACCCCGCTGCGGGCGCGGTGGCCGGCGGGATCGATCGGCTGCACGAAGGTCGAGTTGAAATAGAGGATCTCGCCGAGCTTGCCCGAGCGGATCAGGTCGATCGTCGCCAGGGTCGCCGGCTCGAAGTGCAGGCGATAGGCCGCCATCAGCTTGGCCGACGACGCCCGCGCGGCCTCGACGATCTCCCTGGCGCGGTCGAGCGAGGACTCCAGCGGCTTCTCCACCAGTACGTGGATGCCGGCCTTCTGCGCCGGCACGGCGAACTCGGCGTGGCGCCAGTTCGGCATCGCGAGGTAGATCGCGTCGACCTCGCCCGAGCGCAGCATCTCGTCGAACTGCCTGCTGCGATAGGAGCGCGTGACGCCGTAGACTTCGCCGAGCCTGC
>CALMGA010000577.1:4626-5538 GCA_937863205.1 uncultured Beijerinckiaceae bacterium
GTCGGTGACGAAGGCCGCGATGGCGGAGTTGCCGGTGTGCTCGACGCCCGGCATCATCGCCTCCTGCGCGATGTCGCCGAGGGCGACGATGGCGTAGCGGACCTTCTTGCCCGAGGTCAGGCCGAGGGCTGAAGCAAGGCTCATGGAACGATCCTCCCGGAAAAGACGGTCACGCCGTGAGTTCTGAACCGGACCGGCGGCGTCGGGTTGGTCCGCAACGGTCATCTACCCGCTGGCGGTCAGCGAGCGACGACGTTGGCGAGCAGGGCGGCGAGGCTGGCGAGTGCGATGGCAAGCTGCGGCGGCCGCAATCGCGCGAAGAACTCCGGCGCCTCGCCTCGCGCCGCGGCGATCGGATCAAGGGCGAGCAGCGCCGCGAAGCCGGCAAGCAGCAGGACGAGGGCCGTCGTCGTTCGCCCATGCACCAGCATCGCGAGCGCGCCGAGGGCGAGCACGAACAGGACCATCATCGTCGCGATCTGGGCCACGGTCGGCCCACCCTGCGTGCGAAAGCTCAGGCCGCGTCGCACCCCGGCCAGGAACGCGAGGATGGAGCCGGCCCAGAGCACGGACAGGACCATGACCTCGGAGCGAAGACGGCCGGCCGACAGCCAGGCCGCGATGGCGCCGGCAACGAGGGGCAGCATCGGTCCGTAACCCAGGACGAGACTGAGCCAGGGCACCTGCGGGCGTTCGCTGACGGTGATTTCGCGTTCGGATTGAGGCTTCACGGAGCGACAGGGCTCTGAGTTGGGAGGCAGTTCGGCCGGGCGTCTTCGACGGTGGTGCCGCCCGGTCGGGGTCGTCAGCCCAAGGTCGTCAGCTATTGAGCGGCGAACCGGCGTACCGCGCCAGCAGATCGGCCGGGTCCCTGTAGATCGCGATGCAGCCCGCTCGCTCGAGATCCTCGGC
>CALMGA010000578.1 GCA_937863205.1 uncultured Beijerinckiaceae bacterium
AGCGGCAAGGAACCACAACGCTCATGCGTTGGCCAGACAACCCAAATCTGCTTAGTGCCCTTGGCTGCACCGGCGAGGCGGAAGAAGAACCACTGGTAGAAGGGCGAAAACCGATCCGGCCGGATGGCAAGGTCGATGGAGTCGCCGCGGATCGCCACGACCTGGATGTTGCCGCCGTCGAAGGCGGCGTCGATGGAAAGGGTCATCCGGCGTCATAGGATCGCTCGACGGATGTTGGAAGGGGTCTGTCTCGCCGTTCGGTGTACGCGACTTGGGCGCGTTGCTGCGCAGAGCGGAAGCCGTGCTGTCTCCTGCCCGACCTGCCTCAAAAAGCCCCGCTATGAGAGGCTCACGCGGCCACTATAACGGCAACGAAGGAACCGCCCTTCTCGCCAGAGCCGGCGCATGATGTGTCGGGTTCCGCCGTCCGACACCGTGTAGGCAGAGCAAGAACTGGTGCGCTCCGTCAGGATCGAGGAAGCAGCTGCGGCAAGGCAGAAGGATTTTGGTACGGCGAGAGCCAACGTGAACAAAGCTTTCGGCAAGGGCACGCGAAGGTTGACCCGGTGACACTTCCAACGCGCCGACCGGACCGCTTGCCACCAGCAAGACGGACGCGCCGACACCGTCGATGCCGGATCGCTACCCATGCCGAAAGCGCGTGCTGATGCATGGTAAGCCGATGCTTCAGTGCGGCTTCCGTTCCCGCACCGCCTTCTCCTGCTGTACGGCTTCCTCATGGTACCAGCTGTCGCCGGCGCGGCTGTGGGGCGCATCGACCGGAGCGGGACTGGAGGGCGGAACCGGCTGCCCGTTGTTCGCCACAAGCCGCAGCAAGACTCTGCCCCTGGTCACCCGTTCATCCATCACCATTGTTGAAACTCCCGTGGTTGCGTGGAGATCGGTGTGGAGCGGAGAGCGTCGGGGCACGAGTGGCATTGTTGGGCAGCCATCGGTGATTGCGCGGGTTTCAGGCAGACAGGCAACCGCCATCGCTGTCGGCGCCATCATTCTGACATAGTCCGTTCAAGTCCTGTTCCAACTTGCTGTAACTTTTCCCGGTCGAGATGCCGCGTCGTCCGGCGCTGCACCCTTTTGACGTCATCCTCACTATCGCGGCCGCGTCTATCCCACCTCTGGTCATTAGCGCTTGGCGCGTTATGCTGACGCAGGCCAGCCAGCATGCCGCCGCCATGCCGCTGTGGCGGATGCTTTCCACCCATCCCCGTGTTTCCGACCGGGGTCGCGCGCGATGGCGTCTCGAAGATGCTCGCGAGATGCTGACAGGCCTGCCGGAGGGCCGCCACGTCAGGCCGCTGCTCGCCGCCCTGGCGGACCATTCACCGTTCCTGTGGCGCCTCATCGAGGCCGACCCGCCTCGTCTCGATCGTATCCTGCGCTCGGAGCCGCGCCTCCATCTCGACGGATTGCTCGCCGCGCTGGCGGCCGAACCGGAACCCAATGAGGCCGCGGTGATGCGTCGGCTGAGGCGGACGAGACAGGAGGTCGCCCTGCTCGCTGCCCTGGCTGACCTTGGAGGCGCGTGGAAGCTGGAGCAGGTGCTGCAGGCTTTGACCCGGGCCGCTGACGCCTTCATCCGCGCCGCGCTCGTGCACCTACTACGCGAGGCCGGCACGGCTGGACGGCTCAAGATTGACCCGCTCGACCCGGAGCGGGGTGCGGGTCTCGTCATCCTTGGACTGGGCAAGCTCGGCGGCGCCGAGCTCAACTACTCCAGCGACGTCGATCTTATCGCGCTGTACGATCCCGACTCGCCCGCCGTGACCGACGCGCACGCCGCCGGTCCGCTCTTCTCCAAGATCGTGCGCGACCTCATCCGCATCCTGCAGCAGCCGACGGCGGACGGCCACGTGCTGCGCGTCGACCTCCGGCTGCGCCCGAACTCCGAAGCCAGCGCGGTGGCCGTGGGCCTCGAAGCGGCGCTTTCGCACTACGAATACGCCGGACAGACCTGGGAACGGGCCGCCCTCATCGGGGCGCGCCCGATCGCCGGGGACGTGGCGCTCGGAGCGACCTTCCTGTCAAACATCGCGCCCTTCTTGTGGCGCAGGTTCCTCGACTTCGGGGCGATCGCGGATATCCACGCCATGAAGCGGCGCATCCACGCCGTCATGGGCGGCGGCGCCGTCGCCGTCGCCGGGCACAACATCAAGCTCGGGCGCGGTGGCATCCGCGACATTGAGTTCTTCGCGCAAACGCAGCAGCTGATCTATGGCGGCCGCCATCCCGAGCTGCGCGGCGCCCGCACCGTGCCGACCCTGAAGGCCCTGCGGCGGGACGGCCGCATCAGCAGCCTGGCCTGCGACGACCTCGCGCGCGCCTACGGCTTCCTCAGAACGGTCGAGCACCGTCTGCAGATGTTGGGCGACGCGCAGACCCATACCCTGCCGGACAAGCCCGCCGCGCTGGAGCGCTTCTCGCGCTTCTGCGGCTACACCGCGACAGCGCAGTTCTCAGAGGTGCTGCAGCGCCTTCTCCTGCTCGTCACCCACCACTACGCTCTGCTGTTTGAGGAAGCCCGCAACGGCGCGGACGCGGTTCTCACCTTCGCCGACCCCGCCGACGATCCCGGCACCCTGCACAGGCTCGCCCAGCTCGGCTTCGGCAGGCCGGAAGCGGTTGTCGCAGTGGTGCGCGGCTGGCTGGCGGGCGCGCGGCACGCCACGCGATCGCCGAGAGCGCGGGAGC
>CALMGA010000579.1:0-5160 GCA_937863205.1 uncultured Beijerinckiaceae bacterium
GGCGAAGCTGAGGCGCAGCTCCAGGCCGAGCACCTGGCAGGTTTTCTGCACCAGCGCGAGCTCCACCGCGCCGTGGCCGGCCTCGAAGCGGCCGATCCATTGCCGGCCGACGCCCACCGCGCGGGCGACGTCCGCCTGGCCGAGCCTGAGTTCGGCGCGGCGGCCGCGCGCCATCGCCGCGAGGTCAAAGGGCACGCCGATCAGCATCGGGGCGACCGGACGAGGCGGGTGCGAGGGCGATGGCGGCGAACGGCGACGCTGGGGCGGCGATGGCGGCCGGCGGCGACATCGCGTCGGCGGATGTCGGCGTCGGCCGACATCGCAGGGGGAGAGTTGCCGTTCGCCGTCACCAATCGGGCCTCCGATGTCGCGGGCGGGCGACCTTCGCCGGGTTGGCGCTGAAGTCGCCGCCGGGTCCGGGCCGGGCGGACGAGCCTTGTGGGAAACGCCCGCCGCGACCGGACCCGGAGAGATTAGATCCGGCGGAGCCCGCGAACAATCGGCGGGGCGGAGTCGATCCCGCGCAAGCGACGGGATGGTGACGGGACCTTGGTAAGGCGGATCAGCCGCTGGCCGCCGCCACGGCCGGCACACGTCGGCGGGCCTGGCCGGCGGCGAGCGGCCGCATCCGCCAGCCTTCGTACCGGCCCAGCGCCACGCCGCCGTAATATCGCGCCGCCGCAAGGTCGCCCTTGCCCAGGCTCAGCCCGGCGCGAGCGACCGGCCGGGCGATCCAGTTCAGCGCGCTCGCGAGCGGGTATTTGTGGCGGCGCAGCACGTAGCCGAGCCCGCGGGCGTAGGCGCGGCCCTTGGCCAGCATCGCCGGCGAGCGGACATCGAGCACCGCGTGGTGGCCGTACAAAGCGGGATCGAAGACGCAGTGGTAGCCGGCCCGCAGCGCCCGCAGCATCAGGTCCTGCGCTTCGCACGACTGCCAGGGCGTGGCCGCCCCGACCCCGATGTCGACGTCGTAGCCGCTCGTCATCGCCAGCACGTCGCGGCGGAAGAACACCACCCATTCGATGCCGGTCGTCCACACCGTGTCGCGGGTGATGGTTGTCAGGTCGGCCTCGAAGCGCCCGTTGATGTCGCGGCCCTCCGAATCGGCGGCGCGCCCGGCCAGCACGTCGGCGCCGTGCCGCGCCATGGCCGCGAGGGCATCGGCGAGGAAGGTGGGCGGATACCAGCAGTCGTCGTCGGGAAACAGGATCAATTCGCCCGCCGCTCGTGCGAAGCCGGCGTTGCGCGCCCGGCTGGCGCCGCTCTCGCCGGGCGTGCGCAGGTGCGAAACGGGAAAACGCCAGCCCTCGGCGGCCGGCGTCCCCACCCGCCCGTCGTTGTTCTGGTCGACCACGATCACCTCGAAGTCGCCGAAGCTCTGCGCCTCCAGGCTGGCGAACAGCTGGGCGAAGGGCGCCGCGCGCCCTTTGGTGGCGACGACGAGGGACAGGACGGGGCAGGTCATGGATCGGACCCTTCGCGGGTGGCGGGTCGGTGCATGATGGGTTCCGCCCTCGCCGGTGAGCATCCGGTCGAGGACGTTAAGATACCATGAATGATCGGCGGGGGACGCCGTCCGCTCCCCCCGCCGTTCTTACAAGCGCCGCGTCCAGCCGCCGGCGTCGGTCTGCTGCCAATAGGTCGGGGCGAGGCCGCGCGCCTTGATCGCGCTCCATTGCTCGCGCGCGGTCGCCAGTTCGGCGGTGTTGCCGCCATCGAACAGGATGATGAGGCGCTCGTATCCGTCGAGGCCGGCGGGAAGCTCGGCGCCGCCGACGAGGATGCGCAGAGCGGCGGCGTTGGCGTTGTCGCCGCCGCTCGTCAGGATCACCGGCTGGCGCTCGGGTCGGCCGTCGCGGTCGGTCGCGTGCGGCAGGAAGCTCTCGGGCGAGAAGGTCCACAGCCAGTCGTCCATCACCTTGACCCGAAGGTCGTCGACGAGTTGCACCACCACCCGCCAGCCGCGCGCCACCGCCTTGGCGACCAGCGCCGGCAGCGCCCGCTCCAGCGGCTGGCTTTGCAGGTGGTAGAACCAGATCTCCAAGATGACGAGGCGGTCAGCGCGCCTCGTAGTGATCGGCCACCAGCCGGTTGAGCAGGCGCACGCCCCAACCCGAGCCCCAGCTCTGGTTGATGTCAGAGGACGGCGACGACATGCCCATGCCGGCGATATCGAGATGCGCCCACGCCACGTCGTTGACGAAGCGCTGGATGAACTGCGCGGCGGTGATCGAGCTGGCGTGGCGCCCGCCAGAGTTCTTGACGTCGGCGAAGCGCGAATCGATGAGCTTGTCGTAGGCCGGCCCCAGCGGCATGCGCCACAGCTTCTCGCCGGTCGCGAGCCCGGCGGCAAGGATGCGGCCGGCGAGTTCGTCGTCGTTGGCGAACAGGCCGGCGTGCTCCTGGCCGAGCGCCACGATGATGGCGCCGGTCAGCGTCGCGAGATCAACCATGATCTGCGGCTTGTACTTGTCCTGCACGTACCACAGCACGTCGGCGAGCACGAGGCGGCCCTCGGCGTCGGTGTTGATGATCTCGATCGTCTGGCCCGACATGGACGTGACGATGTCGCCGGGGCGCTGCGCGTCGGGTCCCGGCATGTTCTCGACGAGGCCGATGGCGCCGATGACATCGACCTTCGCCTTGCGCCCAGCCAGCGCCTGCATCAGCCCGACCACGCAGGCGGCGCCGGCCATGTCGCCCTTCATGTCCTCCATGCCGCCCGAAGGCTTGATGGAAATGCCGCCGGTGTCGAAGGTGACGCCCTTGCCGATGAAGGCGATCGGCCGTGACGACTCCTTGGACGCCGCCGCCGCCACATCGCCGAGGCCGTTCCAGCGCATCACCACGATGCGGCCGGGTCGGGCCGAGCCCTGGCTGACGCCGACGATGGCGCCCATGCCGAGCTTCTCCATCGCGGCGATGTCCAGGATCTCCACGGAAACGCCGAGCTTTTCCAGAAAGGTGACACGCTCGGCGAAGACCTGCGGGTAGAGGATGTTGGCCGGCTCGTTGACCAGCGAGCGGGCGGTGATGACGCCGTCGGCGATGGCGTCGCGCTCGGCCGCGCCGGCCAGCATGGCTTGCGGGTCGCTCACCGCGATGGTGACCCGCGTGGCGCCGTCCTCGTCGTCACCGTCGTCCTTCTTCTTTGTCTTGTAGGTGTCGAACTTGTAGTCGCGCAGGCGCAGGCCGATGCCGAAATCGGTGAGGGCGCGGGCCGGATCCTCGACCGGGCGCGGCAGGTCGAACAGCACCATCGCCTTGGCGCCGCGCCCGAGCCGGCCCGCGCCGCTGCCGCCAAGGCTCGTCGGCTCGACCGCCTTGCCGCGTTTGGACGTTTTCTTCGCTCCCCCGGCCCCCGCGTCGTCGCCGCCGACGCCCACCACGATCAAGCGATCGGCCGCGACGCCGGCCGGCGCGATCAGGTCGAGGGCCGTGCCGTTCTTGCCCTTGAACTTGGCGGCGGCGGCGGCCTTGGCGACGAGGTCCGTCCCCGCTCGATCGAGAAAGGCGCGAGTCACCTCGCCAAACGTCAGGTCCTTGGACGCGAAGACCACCGCCACCAACCCGGCGCCGTCACCCGCCGGTTGCGAGGTGATGTCGCTGAACGACGCATAGTCGATTCTGATGCTGTCTGACATCGTCGATCCTTGCTCCGCCGCGCGAGGCGGAGCCGTTGGCTGGGCATGGCCGCGCCGGTCCCTCGGGACAGGCGTGGTGAACATTTCGCGACATCATCCGGGTCGGCGAGGCTTGAAGCAAGGGTCGCTTTCGCGGCAGGCGCAACGGACGCAGGTTTGCCGGACCGATCGAAGACGCGAATGCACCTCGGCATCGCCGCGACCAAGTGCCATTGCGAGCGGCGTTGCAAGCGGCTTCGACGTTTCTTGGAGGATCGACCGCGCCGGAAGCTGCGCGAGACAGTCAGGTCGATCCACGACGACGTGACCCACGACGACGTGACCCACGACGACGTGATCGCCATCGCCGGTGTTGCCGCCCGGTGTTGCCGGCGCACACTAGGCTCTTGCCTCGCGCCGCAGTAAGGCTGAAAGCTGCCGCTCAGCCCGTCCCGCGGCTCTTCCGGTCCCGATCCGCATGTTCAGCCGCTCACCCGATCGCCTTCCACCACGCAAACCTCCCGGCGCGTGCCGACGCGTGCCGCGCGCGTCGGGCGTGCTACGGGCTCGTCGGCAACACGATCGTGCCGCCGCGAGACGTCCGGCGCCGCAGACTCGTCCCGCGGCCGCGATGAACGCCTCGTTGCGGTAAATGGCGCCATGATCGGCGCCGCGCGATGATCGGTTCAACCCTTGGCCGCTACCTGTCATCCCGCTTCTTTCGGATGATCCTCGCCGTTTTCGCGACGATCTTCAGCCTGGTTTTCGTGGTCGACTTCGTGGAGCTGCTGCGGCGCACCGGCAACATCGCCGGTGTGACGACCACGTCCGTTGCGTTCTTGTCCTTCCTGCGCACCCCCGCCGTGTCGGAACAGGTGCTGCCGTTCTGCGTGCTGTTTGGAGCGATGGCGGTTTTTCTCAATCTGACGCGCAAGCTGGAACTGCTGGTGGCGCGGGCGTCGGGCATTTCGGTGTGGCAGTTCCTCGGGCCTCCCATCGGCATCGCCGCCCTGATCGGCGTGATCTCGGTGACGGTCCTCAACCCGCTGTCGGCGATGATGAAGCAGCGGGCCGACGTGATCGAGACGGCGATCTTCGGCGGCGACGCCGGCCGGGACTCGAAGCCCGACCTTTGGGTGCGCCAAACCGGCGTCGACGGCGAAGCGATCCTGCGCGCGGGCGGCGCGTTCGACCACAACAACCGCCTGACCGGCGTCACCGCCTACATTTATGACAAGTCCGGCAGTTTCATCGAGCGGGTCAAGGCCGCACAGGCCGTGCTGGGCGACAGCGGGGCCTGGACGCTGCGCGACGTGCAGGTGACGCAGCCCGGCGAGCAGCCGCGCGCGGTCGCGACCTATCTCATCGCCACGTCGTCGCGGCCGGGCGAGATCGTGGAAGGCTCGATGACCGCAGAGGCCGTCCCGTTCTGGGAGCTTCCGGCGTTGCGCGAGGAGACCGAAACGGCCGGGCTGGATGGCGCGCCCTATCGCCTGCAATACCAGACCCTGCTCGCCCGGCCTCTGCTGCTGGTGGC
>CALMGA010000579.1:5170-5400 GCA_937863205.1 uncultured Beijerinckiaceae bacterium
CGCTTTGGGGGGGGCGGCAAATTCGTCGGTGGCGGGGTCGCGGCGGGGTTCGTGCTTTATGTGGCGACCAAGTTCGTGGGCGACCTCGGCGGATCGGGCGGGCTGAGCCCGCCGGTCGCCGCCTGGTCCCCGGCGGTCGTCGCCAGCATGCTGGGCGCGCTGGCCCTGCTCAACCAGGAGGACGGCTGATGGGGCGGCGCACCGCCTCCGCGTGGCCGGCCCGCAGCCAC
>CALMGA010000580.1 GCA_937863205.1 uncultured Beijerinckiaceae bacterium
CGGCGGTCGTCACGGGATCGACCAGCGGCATCGGGCTCGGCATCGCCCGCGCCTTGGCCGGAGAGGGCGCTGCGATCGTGCTCAACGGCTTCGGCGCGCCCGACGCGATCGAGGCCGAGCGGGCGAAGATCGAGCGCGAGTTCGACGTCGCCTGCCACTACTGCCCGGCCGACATGACGAAACCTGTCGAGATCGCCGCGATGATCGCCGAGGCGGAGGAGAAGTTCGGCTCGGTCGACGTGCTCGTCAACAACGCCGGCATCCAGTTCGTGTCGCCGGTGGAGGACTTCCCGGTCGAGAAGTGGGACGCGATCCTCGCCATCAACCTTTCGTCCGCCTTCCACACCACGCGGGCGGCCGTGCCGGGCATGAAGGCGCGCGGCTGGGGGCGCATCATCAACCTCGCCTCGGCGCACGCGCTGGTGGCCTCGCCCTTCAAGGCGGCCTACGTGGCGGCCAAGCACGGCCTCGCCGGCTTCACCAAGACGGTCGCGCTCGAACTCGCCACCCACGCCATCACCTGCAACGCCATCTGCCCCGGCTACGTCTGGACGCCGCTCGTGGAGGCGCAGATCCCCGACACCATGGCGGCGCGCGGGATGACGCGGGAGCGGGTCATCGACGAGGTGCTGCTGAAGGCGCAGCCGACCAAGCAGTTCGTCACGGTCGAGGAGGTGGCGTCCTTGGCCCTGTATCTCGCCTCCGATGCGGCCAAGGGCATGACGGGTTCGATCGTTTCGCTCGACGGCGGCTGGACGGCGGCTTAGAGCATCGGACCGAAAAGCGCGCAGCGGTTTTCGCATAAATCCGATGCGGCACATCAGGTTGGAGCATCGGACCGGACCCGGTTCAGGGTCCGATGCTCTAAGCAGGTTCGCGTTGGCAGGCCAACGCTTCACCTGCTTAGCCCTTTGCCATGCCGCAGGTTTGGATCGCAAAACCGCGGGGCACTTTTGCGAAACCTGCTTAGGTCCGCCGGCGACCGCGAAGCCAGGCCGCGGCGGCCACCGCGGCCGTGCTCGCCGCGCTGGCGGCGAGTTGGATGCGCTGACCCGGCAGCACCGCCATCGCCGCGAAGATCAGGACAATGCCGGCGACCGTCGCGTAGCTCAGCCAGGGGAAGAGCGGCACCGGCAGGACCGTCTCGCCGCCCTCGGCCTCGCGCTGCCGCCGGTCGCGGATCTCGGCCTGCGCGACCAGCAGGTAGACGACGAGGATCACCGCGCCCGACGTGTCGAGGAGAAAGGCGAAGACCTTGTCGGGCGACACCACCGAGGCGAGCGCGGCGGCGAACCCCGCGCCCGAACCGATCAGGATGGCGCGCACCGGCACGCCGTTGGCGCCGGTCGCGACCAGCCAGCCCGGCGCGTCGCCGGCCTCGGCCAGCTCGCGCAGGATGCGCGAGGTGACGTAAAGGCCGGAGTTCAGGCAGGACAGCACGGCGGTCAGGATCACCGCGCTCATCAGCGTCGCCGCACCGGGCACGCCGACGGCATCGAGCGCGGCCAGGAACGGCGAGTGCCCGGCCTGCAGCGACGTCCACGGCACGGTGGCGAGGATGAGCCCGACCGACAGGAGATAGAAGGCGGCGATGCGCAGCGCCACCGTGCGCGCCGCCGCCGCCACGTTGCCGGCGGGGTCGTCCGACTCGGCCGCCGCGATGGAGGCGATCTCCGAACCGGTCAGCGAGAAGATCACGGTCGGCACGGCGCCGGCAATCGCGAGCCAGCCCTTGGGAGCGAGCCCGTCCGGCGCCAGATCCCGCGCCGAGGCGGCCGCGAAGCCGAGATGGATCAAGCCGAGATGGCCGGCGGCCGCCGCGATGAAGCCGACGATGGCCGCGACCTTGAGGGCCGAGAACCAGAACTCGAATTCGCCGTAGGCCTTCACCGAAAGCAGGTTGGTCGCGGTGAGCAGGATGATCAGCACGAGGCCGATGAGCCAGACGGGTGCCGCGATCCAGCCGGCCAGCAGCACCGCGCCGGCGATGGTTTCCGCCCCCACGGCGATGACCCAAAAATACCAGTAAAGCCAGCCCGACACGAAGCTCCAGCGGTCCCCCAGCGCGTGGCGGACATAGGCGTTGAACGAGCCGAGGCCGGGGCGCGCCACCGCCATTTCGCCCAGCATGCGCATCACCCCGAACACCAGCGCGCCGGCGAAGGCGTAGCTGCCCAGCACCGCCGGGCCGGCCTGCGCGATGGCCGCGCCGCTGCCCACGAAGAGGCCGGCCCCGATCACGCCGCCAAGGGCGATCATGGCGACGTGCCGGCCCTTCAAGTCCTGGCCAAGGGCCGCGCCGCTGGTCGTTGCCTCGCTCATGCGTCGATCTCCCCCCTTCGCCTGAGCTCGGGCGTTGCCTTATGCTGCGCCGCATTCACGGGATTCGCCAGCCCGCGGCGTGCGGCCGGCCGCCACCCATCCAGCCGACAGGACATCCATGCCCCATACCGTCGCCGTCGCCGTGCTGTGCATCGCCGGGGCGGGGGTGGCGGCGCAATGGGTCGCGTGGCGGCTGAAGCTGCCGGCCATCGTGCTGCTGTTCGCCGTCGGCCTCGTTGTCGGGCCGGGACTGCAGATCCTGCGTCCGGCGGCCGATTTCGGGCCGGCGCTGCATTCCATCGTCGGCCTCGCGGTGGCCATCGTGGTGTTCGAGGGCGGCTTGGCGCTCGACCTTCGCGAACTGCGCGGGGCCGGCGGGGGCGTCCTGCGCCTGACCATGGTGGCGTTGCCGATCTCCTTCGGGCTCGGCTCGCTGGCCGCTTACGCCGTCGGCGGCCTGCCCTGGCGGGCGGCGCTGCTCTACGGGGCGATCACGGTGGTGACGGGACCCACCGTGATCCTGCCGCTGGTGCGCAACAACAAGCTGGAGCGCCGCGCCGCCTCGTTCTTGAAATGGGAAGCCATCGTCAACGATCCCGTCGGGGCGGTGCTGGCCACGTTGGTGCTCGCGGTCTCCCTCGCCGGCCACGAGCAGGGGCCGAGTGGCCTCGCGCTGCAGGTTCTGGGCGGCCTTGCCGGCGCGGTGGTCCTCGGAGTCGCAGCCGCCTGGCTGGTGCGATGGATGGTGTCGCGCGATCAGGTTTCGGAAACGCTGAAGACCCCGGTCATCCTGGCCCTGGCGATGAGCGTCTACGCGGTCGCCAATCTGGTGATCGAGGGCGCCGGCCTCGCGGCGGCGACGATCTTCGGCCTCGCGCTGGCCAACCTGCACATCCCCGGCGTATCCGAGCTGACCCGCTTCAAGGAAGCGCTGGTCGTGCTGATCGTGTCGGCCCTGTTCGTGACGCTCACGGCGAGCCTCGACCGCGACGTGTTCGCGCAGCTGTCCTGGCCGCTCGGCCTGCTCACCGGCGCGATGATCTTCCTGGTGCGCCCGGCCGCCATCGCGCTGGCGACGTGGCGCGGCGACCTGACGTGGCAGGAGCGCGTGCTGGCCGGCTGGATGGCGCCGCGCGGCATCGTCGCCGCCGCCGTGGCCGGCATCGCCGGGGCCGAGCTGAGCAATGCCGGCGACAGCAGCGGCGCGCTGGTGATGCCGGCGGTGTTCGCCCTGATCGCGGCGACGGTGGTGCTGCACGGCTTCTCGCTGGCGCCGCTGGCGCGCGCGCTGGGCCTGACGCTGGGCGATACGCCGGGGCTGGCGATCGTGGGCGCCACCGCCTGGACGACCGAACTGGCGCAGGTGCTGGCCGCAGCCGGCACGCCGGTGCTGCTCATCGACAGCTTCCCCGGTGCCCTCGACGGGGCGCGGCAGCGCCGCATCCCGACGCTGCAGGCCGAGATCCTGTCGGAGCACGCCGAGGAGGAGCTGACCGGGCAACGCATCGACTACCTGCTCGCCGCCACCGCCGACGACGTTTACAACAGCCTCGTGTGCGCCAAGCTTGCCCCCGAACTCGGCCGCGCGCGGGTCTTCCAGACGATTCCCAACGGCGACGACCACACCCTTTGGCTGAGCCTGGGACGGGAATGGCGGGGTCAGCCGTTGGGCGCGCCGCCTCTCAGCTTCGCCGACCTGCGCAGCCACGCTCGGGAGGGCTGGCGTTTCGCGCTGCGGGATGGACCGATCGACGTGGACGGCGACGGCGAGGCGGAGGTGGTGCCGGCGGCGCGGCCCGGCGACATCCAGCTCCTGTGCCTGCGCAAGAACGGCGACCTCACCTTCGCCACCAGCGAGGGCCTGGACCTTGCGCCCGCGGCCGGCGACAGGCTCGTCGTGCTGGCCGAGCCGGAACAGGCCGCGGCCCGGCGCTCACCTGCCGGCATCGAGCGGGTCGACTGAAACGACTTCAGTCGACAGACATCCGACCGCGAGGTCGCCCCCGTGGGCGCAGGCTGCGACAGCAATCGTTGACGCCGGCAGAACCGACACCAAATCTTAACAAGGCCAGCAACAGGTTTGGATCTCGCTGATGTTAGGCAAGACTTCTCAACAGCCCACCCCGGCGCTCGACGAGGACGCGGAGCGGCGGAGCATCAGGGAGCGGCGGGAAAGCATAGGCAGGCTCGCGCCCGGGTCCGCCGAGCGCATCGCCGCCGAGCGCGTTCTCGCGTTGGCGCTGAACAGCCTGTCGATGGCGGACACGGCCCGTTCCCTTGAGAAATCCGGGGGAAGCGAGGATGGCCGGCAATCCCCCAAGCCGGACGTGCTGGACGCGATCAGGTCCCTGATGATGGCGCCGGTGTCGGGCCATCGCACCCGGCGCAAGCCCTGAACGGCCTGCCGGGACGACCCCTCCGGCTCAAGCTCAGCGCTTGCGCATGTCGGCGCGCACCGCATCCACCGTCGCGCCGAGCAGCACGAAGAGGGCCGAAATCCAGAACCACAGCAGCAGCACGATCACCGCGCCCAGCGAGCCGTAGGTCGTGTCGTAGCTGCCGAAGCGCGTGACGTAGAGCGAGAAGGCTCCCGAGCCGATGATCCAGAGGCCGGCGGCGAGCAAGGTGCCGACGCTGAAGAAACGCCATCGCGGCCGTTCCAGGCTGGGGCCGACGCTGTAGACCACATCCAGCGCGATGACGATGCAGGTGCCCAGGATCGGCCAGCGCGAATAGGCGAGGACGGAGCGCAGCCCCTCGTCGATGGGCAGGGTCGCGAGCACGATGGGGATCACTGCCACAACCGTCAGCGCGACCACGGCGAACACGATGGCGCCGAAGGTCAGGCCGATCGAGATGGCGTATTGCCGGACGATGGAGCGTCGCTCCGGTCGCTCCAGGGCGACGTTGAGGCCGGACATCAGGGACGAGGTCCCCGCGCGGGCCGCCCAGACAGCCACGCTCAGGCTGATGAGCAATCCAGTGTTGAGGCTGGCGTTGGGCTTGCTGAGAAGCGCGATCAGGGCGTCGTTGAGAAGCTTGGCCGTCTCGCCGGGCAGCAGAACGGTGAGCTGCTGCACCTGCGCCTGCACGACGTGGGTATCGCCGAACAGGCCGTAGATCGAGACCAGCGCGCCCAACGCGGGGAAGACCGAGAACATGGCGTAGAAGGCGACGCCGGCGGCGACCAGGGTGAGATTGTCGCGGCCCATGCGGTCGACCACGCGGTTGACCAGCGTCCAGCCGCGGCGGGCCTGCCGGCTGTCGCGCATCCAGTCCGGTGCGATCTCGGGCAGCGGATCGGTGTCCTCGCCCGACGTGTTCGACAGCACGGCGACCGCTCGCTGCTGCGCGGCGCTGGTGGAGGCGGCCACCGCGACGCCGAGCACGATGAGGTACCACGGCAGCACGGTCGGCCGGGCCGCAGGAATCCGCCGCCGGCGCGCGAAGAAGCGGCGGAACCCGCGCTTCACGCGCCCCCGGGCGCGTCCTGGTACGGTCGCCTCGACCATGCGTTCGTCTCCCCGCTCGAAACCCAGAACAAAGGTCTTCCCTGCGCGTTCCAAGATAAGGGTTGGCTCGCTCTTCGGCAGCGCGGCCCCAAGCCGGTGCGCGACCGCCATCGCTGCGGTGTGCCGCCGCCTGGGAAGGAGCCGCCATGCGTCCACCGTTCCGCTCGCGCGATCCCGGCCTGAGCATTCGGGCGTTCCGTGACCCGATCTGGGTGGTTTGTCCGCGCTGCCAGGGTCCGGCACGTTCGTTTCGGGACGAAGCCGGGGATCGATTTCGACTGGTGTGCCGGCGGTGCCCTCGCATGGCCGAACTGCAACTGCGGGCATCGCCCGAAGGGGTCGGCGAAGACGGCGATGGTCGGTTCGGCCTGCCGCTCTATCTGACGGCCCCCGTACGGGGACATCGGCTATGGGTTTACAACCCCGTGCATCTCGAAGCCCTCGCCGGCTGGCTCGGCGCATCGTTGCGCGAGCGTTCGACGAGCGCGACCTGCCGCAACAGGACGGTGATGTCGCGGCTGCCGCGCTGGATGTCGTGCGCCGCGGCTAGACCGGATGTCATGAAGGCGCTTTCGGATCTGCGCAGCCGCGCCTTGCGCGAGGGCTTGCTGTGACGCCGGGTCGCCACCGTCCGCCGTCGCGGCCCGATCGCGCCGCCGAGGCCGCGTTGACAGGATTTTAGCCGGGCGATACCCCTCGCCGTTCATTCCTCGCGATCGAGCACCCCGGAGCCGCCCATGTCCGTCCTGCCTTTCGACAAGCGCGAGGGCGTGATCTGGATGAACGGCGCCATGGTGCCGTGGGGCGACGCCAAGCTGCACGTTCTGTCGCACGGGCTGCATTATGCCTCCTCGGTGTTCGAGGGCGAGCGGGCCTACGACGGCGTCATCTTCAAGTCGCGCGA
>CALMGA010000581.1 GCA_937863205.1 uncultured Beijerinckiaceae bacterium
GATCGAGGCGGCGCCGGCGGCCAAGGTCGCGGACTGGCTCGAAACCACCATCGCCCGGCTTTGGGCGCGCACGCCACCCCTCGCGATCGGAGCATGACGCCCGTGAAGACCGTCACCGTGGCGACCCTGGTCAAGGGCCGCCGGGATCATCTCGCCAACGTCGTCCTCGGCCTCACCCGGCAGACCCTGCCGCCTCGAGAGCTGATCGTCGCCGCGATGGACGACGCCGCCTACGACGACCTTCCGGAGGCGCCGTTCCCGATCCACCGGCTGCGCATCGGAGGCCACGAACTGCCGCTCGCCGCCGCCCGCAACGCCGCCGCGCGCTTCGCCTCGGGCGAGGCGCTGGTGTTCCTCGACGTCGACTGCATCCCGGCTCCGAGCCTCTGCGCCGACTACGCCGCCTGCCTGGCAAGGCTCGACGGCCTCTTGATGGGCGAAGTGATGTACCTGCCGGGCGGCGCCAACCGGCCCGGCTGGTCCTTCGAGGGGTTCGAGGCCGTGGCGGTCAGGCATTCCGACCGCCAGGGCCCGCCGGCCCACGGCTTCGAGCGCTGCTCGGACTACCGCTGCTTCTGGTCGCTGAACTTCGCGATCGGGCGCGGGCGCTTCCTTGAGCTTGGCGGCTTCGACGAGCGCTACGTCGGCTACGGCGGCGAGGACACCGACTTCGCCAAGGGGGCGAGCTTGGCGGGGCTGCCGATCGCCTGGCTGAAGGGCGCGCGGGCCTACCACCAGTACCACCCCCACCACATGCCGCCGGTGCACCACCTGGAAAGCGTGGTGCGCAACGCCGAGCTGTTCGAGCGCAAGTGGGGCTACCGCACGATGGGGCACTGGCTCTACGCCTTCCGCCTGATGGGCCTGATCGACGATCGCGCGGGACGGCCGATCCGCATCCTGCGCGAGCCCGGCGCCGGCGACTTCGCCCTGACGGGGCAGCAGCACCACCAGCCCTACGCCAACACGACCACCGTGATCCGCCTCATCGAGGCGGAGACGGCGGCCCGCATCGAGCGCGCCGCGGTTCCCGCATGAGGAATGCGGCATGAGGATCGCGGCATGAGGATCGCGGCATGAGGATCGCGGTCATGACGCACGTGCGTCAGCCGATCATCGAGCCCTTCATGGGCGGGATGGAGGCGCACGCCTTCCACCTCGCCGCGGGGCTGGAAAAGCGCGGCCACGAGGTGACCCTGTTCGCCAGCGGCGACAGCGATCCGCGCTTCCGCATCGAGCCCGTCCTCGCGGAGCACTACGAGCGGACTTATCCCTGGCTGGAGCACAAGGGCAGCACGGCCCTCAACGCCCATGTCGACGCCGGCTTCGAGCGGGCCTGCGCGACGATCGATCCGTCGCGCTTCGACGTCGTGCATAACAACAGCCTGCACCGCTTCCCGCTGCGGCGCGCCAAGCTCCACGGCATGCCCACCGTGACCTCGCTGCACGTCCCGCCCTTCGAGGGCCTGGCACTGGATCACCGTGACCTCGCAGGCGCAGCGCGGCGCGTGGTGGCCGGACGGCGCGCCCGACGAGGCGGTGGTCGCCCACAACGGCATCGACCTCGCCCACTGGCGCTTCCGGGCCGACGGCGACGGCTGCGCCGCATGGTGCGGGCGCATGACCCGCAACAAGGGCCCCCACCTCGCAGCCCGTGCGGCGCGGCTCGCCGGCGTGCCGCTGACGCTCTACGGCGTCGTCGAGGAGCCGGCGTATTTCGAGAGGGAGGTGATGCCGCTGCTCGACGACGGCATCCGCTACGGCGGGCACCTCGGGGGCGGAGCCCTGGCCGAGCGGATCGCGGCGGCCTCGGTGCTCGTCTTCACGCCGTGCTGGGACGAGCCGTTCGGGCTGGTCGCGATCGAGGCGATGAGCTGCGGCCTGCCGGTCGCCGCCTTCGACCGCGGCGCCGCCCGCGAGGTGGTCGCGGAGGCCGGCGCCTTCGCGCCGGCGAACGACGTCGCAGCCCTGGCGGAGGCGATCCGCGCGGCGATGGCGATGGACCGGCGCATCCCGGCCGATCGCGCTCGACGGATGTTCAGCCGCGACACCATGCTGGACGCCTACGAGCGCCTCTACGAGCGCGCGATCGCCGGGCGGCGACGGCACGAGGCGAGCCGCTTCCCCGTCCTGGTCTCGGCAGCGGACGCGATGCCGATCTAGGCTCTGTTGATGAAGTGCTACGCATCTCGTCATGTATGCGAAGCAGGAAATTTGATCTAGAACTGTTTCCGCTGACACGGAACCAGCTCTCGGTCCTTCTTCGTCGCGTTTTCTTCACGTGAGCCGGGTCCACCTCACTCGAAAACGCTCTAAGATGTTCAGTCCCGGCATTTGATGGATTGGATCGAGCCTGAACCGCTTTGGTTCTGATGTCCACTGTTTGCAGATGGCTTCGTACGGGGTCAGGCCTTTGAGGGTCTTCAATCGTCGCCCAAAGTTGTAGGCACCGATGAAGTCGGCGAGATGTCGCCGGAGTTGCGCGTGATCGTCGTAGTGGAAGCGCTTGACGGTTGCGTCCTTGATGGTGCGGTTCATCCGCTCGACCTGACCGTTGGTCCACGGGTGCTTCACTTTGGTCAGCCGGTGCTCGATGCCGTGCTCGGCGCAGACGCGGTCGAAGATGTGGTGGAAGGCGGAGCGATCGCAGGTCCGGTTGGTGAACTGGATGCCGTTGTCGGTCAGCACGGTATGGATGGCATAAGGGACGGCCGCGATCAGATCGCGCAGGAACTGGGCGGCCGCCATCTTGCCGGCTTTGGCATGGAGTTCGGCGAAGGCGAACTTGGAGGTGCGGTCGATGGCAACGAAGAGGTAGAGCTTGCCTTCGGCCGTTTGCACCTCGGCGATGTCGAGATGGAAGTAGCCGATCGGGTAGCTCTTGAACTTCTTCTTGCCCGGCTTGTCGCCGTCGACCTCGGGCAAGCGGGAGATGCCGTGACGCTGAAGGCAGCGATGCAGGCTGGAGCGCGTCAGCTGCGGGATCGTGGGCTGCAGGGCGTAAAGGCAATCGTCGAGGGGCAGCGCCGTATGTTTGCGGAACGCGACGACGACGGCTTCATCCTCGGCCGACAGCACCGTCGACCTGGGATCAGCCGGACCTGTCTTGCGGTCAGCCGTTGAGGTCCGCTTTTTCCACTTCGCGATCGTCTTCGGATTGACTCCATAGCGCTTGGCGAGCGTCCTCAGGCTCTCTTGACTATACTGTATCGCTCGACGGACTGCCGCCGTCGTTGTGGCGCTGCCATGGTGAACTTGGCCCATAGTGCTTCCTTCCACTCACGCGTGAAAAGTGCACCATCAAAGCCTGGGATCAAACATCTAAGTCCCTCTGCTTGCTTGACCAGCTTCCATGTGGCTATTGATGAGCTTATCGAAAAGACTATGAACGCCGCTCCCGCGACCGGAATAAGGCTTATCAAGAAAAGAAATAGACCGCCCTCTTTATGCAGGAGGTATACCATATAAGGCATGCAGGAATTTAAAGTAATCCCATAAAACCAAATGCACCTTGTGCTCAATCCTAGATTGGTCATTGATCTTGCCAATGCATAGAAAACAATCAATGCGGCGATGCACTCAGGGACAAACAGGACGTAGATAATGATGCCTAGGCTCTGTATCCTGTCCCCTCCACCACACTGATCTCCTCTCCCAATGCAAGTAGCAGCGGCAAGCAATAGCAGGTAGATGTACGGCAGTATGCATAACGAGGCAAAGCCGACGACTACGCGCTTGGCTATCTTGTTTGCGAATGGCTCGTCGTCAGCTGTCATGATATAGTCTCGTGCGCATACCTTTGAAAAACGAACCCTGGCGGTGTAATCTGAGCCATGTCGGATAATCAATAGTCAGCTACGCTTCAATCTGATTCGAAATCGCCTCCTGATGGAGGTGATGTTGGTTCGCGGACTGCTCAGTGATGATGAATGGACGTTCTTCGCGCCGTTCATCATCGAGCAGGGGCCGAAGCGCGGACGCCCGCCCGCCAATCACCGGCGCGTGCTGGACGCGGTGTTCTGGGTCGCCCGCACCGGCGCACCCTGGCGCGACCTGCCCGACGCGCTTGGGCGCTGGGACACCGTCTACCAGCAGTTCAGGCGTTGGACGCAGAGCGGGCTCTGGGACGTGCTGCTGGAAACGCTGGCTGGAAGCGACGCCGTGCCGGACAGCGTGCAGATGATCGACAGCACCATCGTGCGGGCGCATTACTGCGCGGCTGGCGCCCGAAAGGGCGCGCAACGCGACAGCGCGCGCAACCAGGGTCTTGGACGCTCGCGCGGTCGCCTCACGACCAAGGTCCACGTCCGGGTGAACGCGGCAGGGCTGCCCGTTGGCCTCGTAATCACGCCCGGCGAGGCGCACGACGCCACCGCCTACCCGGTGCTGATGAGGGAGGCGGCGCCTGAGCCGAAGGTGCTCATCGCCGACCGGGGCTACGATGCCGACGCGATCCGCGCTGACGTGGAGAACCGAGGCGGCACGCCGGTGATCCCGACCAAGCGCAACCGCCGCGTCCAGCTTCCGGTCGATGGCTTCATCTACGCACTGCGCAACAGGATCGAGCGCACCATGGGACGGCTGAAGAACGCCCGCCGCGTCGCAACGCGCTACGACAAGACCGCTACCAACTACCTCGGCTTCGTCCAGCTCGCCGCCATCCGCCTCTGGATCAAGCACTTCATCAACACGGCCTAGAGCATCGGACCGAAGAGTGCGGCAGCGGTTTTCGGGATCTCCGATGCGGCGCAACGGGTTGGAGCATCGTGCCGGGTCGATGACACGGCGCGATGCCCGAG
>CALMGA010000582.1 GCA_937863205.1 uncultured Beijerinckiaceae bacterium
GGCTGATCGGTGCCGCCTGAACAGATTTGAGCATCATCGAGATCGCGTCAGACCCCCTATTGCACGCTTATTCACACTATCCGGCGACCGACCGTCGCTTGTCGGGCGCGTTCGGTCAGTAGCGCCAAACGATCCTTTTCGGAGTCGGTGGGACCAAGAGGCGGCACGCGGACCTCCACGGACCTCAGTCGTCCGTTCCCGAAGTCCTGCCTGAGTTTCGTGAGCGCCTCGAGTCCTGTCACCCACCGGCCGGGCACATCGTACCCTTCGGATCTCCTGTAGGCTTGATACGCGACCGCATCGCCTCCTTCTGCAAGGAGGTCTGCCACCGGCCCGGGGTGTCGTCGTGACCGGTCGCCTCCATCGAGCCGTCGCCGGATGTTGATCGCCTCGTCGAGTTCGGTTTTGGTGATCAGCAGCTTGACGGCCTTGCTGCCGCCGTCGCTCGCCTCGCCTTCGCGTTTCCTCCCGGACGTGTTCCCCCGCATGCGTTCGGTCCGCCGCGAAGCCTTGCCCCGCGTCGGGATCGATCGCCGGTCCACCGCGACCTCGGTCCCGAACGATGGCGTCGGCGATGACCTTGGTCATCGGGGCGTGATCGCCGTGGTAGAAGCCCGCCACGGAAGCCCTGTTCCAGGCATCCGCCTGGATCGCGCCGAGATCGACCGCGTGTCCGGCCTGATGACTCAAGGTGTCGAGCAAGGCGCGCTGCATGCGTCCGTTGCCTTCCAGGAACGGATGGATCGCATTGATCTCGTTGATGTGCTCCGCGGCGCGGCCGGCGAACTCTTCCGGCTTGAGGCCCCTCAGGTTGGCTTCTCCATTGATCATGGCGAACCGCTTCTTGACTTGCGCCTCGATGTACTCGGCTTTGCAGAAGGCGACCGGGCCGCGTCCTGTCGTGACGGTGCGGTACTCGCCGGCCCAATCGTAGATCTGCTCGAAGATGTGCCGATGGATCGAGCGCATGCCTCCAGGCGTGATCGGTTGATCTCGTGGAAGCGTGGCCATGCGCGCGCCCGTCGACAATCGTTCGGCGCTCTCGAGATCGCTCGGGCTGCGAAGGCGAGCTTGTTGATGAGGATCTCGGTGCCTGGGTAGCAGTACGGGTGCTGCGCCACCCTATGCGGCTGCGGCCGTCCTGGCGCGGATGAACGCCAGCACGCGCTGGTCGCGCTGCTCCTGGGTCAGTCCTTCGTCCTCCATCTCGTCGAGCAGCGCCTCCTCTTCGTCCGTCAGGACGAGGCCTTCGCAGGCGAGCGATGCGCGCACGCTAGGCCGACGGCTTCGAATGGCGTCGACTTCCGCGTCGTTCAATCGTTCGACGACTTCCATCGCCTTTTGTTTGAGTCCCGTTGTCATGGGTCCAGCCTCGCCATCCAGGTTGCCGAGCCGAGGGGTGGTGTCGTAATCCCCCGTGTCGCCTCACCAACTCCCACACGCGACCGCAGCCTTCTCATCTTATCACGATTCCGCTGCGCACCCGCGCCATAGCATCTTCATCCCGGTTGTGGGCGTCCCAACCGCGCCTTTGGGGTTTTCCACATCGCAGGAGGTCCCGGCCGTCCTCGTTCAACCCGTCGGCACCCGATCCTACCGGTTAGTCCCTCGCATTTCCGCGATCACGGCCCACGCCACGACGCCGCGCCGGCGAGGGCCTCCTTTGGGCCTCGAAGACCGGCACCTCGGGGCCGAACCCCACCGGCGGCAGGCCCATCGAGTCGCCAACGAGGCGTAGCCGCTCGGCGACGTCCTCCAGGGGCGGTCCGTCCGCCGCGGCGACCGCCCACAGCTCCCGGCCCGCGGAGGGGGCGAGGCCGTAGGCCAGCAGCGCGTGCAGATGGCGACCGCCCTGCGGGTGGCGTCGCACGCCCTCCGGCAGCCAGCCACCCTCCTTGAGGATGGCCGCCCGGCGCGCGTCGTCGACCATCAGGTGGGCGACGGCTTCCCGGTTCTCGAATGCGTGCCGCATTGCCACGCCCGCCGCCACCATCGCCCGCTCCGCCTCGGCCTTGCCGGGTTCGTGGTCGAACACGCCGACGACGCGCTCCAGCAACGCGTCGGGCGGTCGACCGGTGGGCGCAGGCTCGTCACCATCCCGGCCCCGAAAGGGCCGTCGCCGCTGTGCCG
>CALMGA010000583.1 GCA_937863205.1 uncultured Beijerinckiaceae bacterium
AGCCGGCCTCGTCCTTCACCATCCCGCAGGCGGCGAGCGCCATCGCCGAGCCGCGCGGGCCGGCGACGGCGCCCCTCGACCTCTTGGAGCGGCGCCCCGACATCGCCGCCGCCGAGCGGCAGGTGGCGGCGGCGAACGAGGGCATCGGCATCGCCAAATCGGCTTTCTACCCCCGCGTCTTCATCAACCTCTACGGCGGCACGCAGGACCGCGGCGTACGTCTGCTCGACCCGAAGAACATTCTCTACACCATCGGCCCCTCGATCGACCTGCCGCTGTTCGACGGCGGCCGACGCACCGCCGAACTCGACGCGGCGATGGCGCGGCGCGATCAGGCCTACGCCCAGTACAAGCAGACCATCCTGGTCGCTGTGCAAGAGGTCGAGGACGCGTTGTCCGCGCAGCGCTACCTCGGCGCCGAGGCCAAGCGGCTCGCCGCGGCAATCAGCGCCGACCAGAAGGTGCTCGACGTGTCGCTGACCCTCTACCGCGACGGCGCCACCACCTATCTCGACGTGGCGGTGGCGCAGACCGCTTTGCTGGCGCAGCAGCAGGCTTCGATCGGCCTGCTGACGCGCCAGCTCGGCGCCTCGGTTAATCTGTTCGTTGCGCTCGGCGGCGGATGGGCGCCGACGCGCATCGCTGCAGATTGAAGGTCGAGCATTAATTCGCAAAATTAAGTCGTCAGCTGAGTGTGTCCGAGCGTAAATACGCATGATATAAAGAAGATTGTTTTTCCTGTCACATGTGCACAATCGAGATCACCTCGCTTTCTTTGAGGAACCTTGAGCATCGATCATACGCCAGGATCTTCATCGTCTCGGATCAGCAAACATCAGATTGATCATAGCCAAGTGTCATATTGACGATCCTGATTTCAACGTTCAGCGCAACATAAATCATTACAAGCATACAGCAAATAATATATCCTTGTTATGCTTTTCTCAGGCTTATGTCCTGGTCCTTAGAGCCGTTTCCATTCAGGCTGAGTCGGCTGGGTAGCGTTGGAGCTGGCGACGTGATGCTGTGACGGCGGGATCACGGAGGAGCGTCATGGCGGCAGCCTTGTCACTGGACCTGCGCGAGCGGGTGATCGCCGCCATCGAGGCTGGTGCCTCGTGCGGGCAGGCGGCGAGGCGTTTCGGTGTGGGCAAGGCGAGCGCGATACGGTGGCACGCCCGTTTCAGGGTCAAAGGCGAGGTGGCCGCCAGGCCGATGGGCGGGGACAGGCACTCGCACCGGATCGAAGCGCACGCGGCGCTGATCCTGCAAACCTGCGAGGCGCGGCCGCAGGTATACCTGCGCGAGGTGCGGCAAGCCTTGCACGAGCACGGCGCCGCGGCGAGCCTGAGCGGGCTGTCGCGCTTTTTCCGTCGTCGCGGCATCACCCGCAAAAAAGGGCGGTTCACGCCAGCGAGCAGGCTCGCGAGGACGTGAGGCAAGCCCGCGAAGCCTGGTTCGAGGGGCAGCTCGACCTTGATCCCGACCGCGTGGCGTTCATCGACGAAACCGCAGCTGCCACCAACATGGTGCGGCGCTACGG
The DNA here is from genome assembly GCA_937863205.1 of uncultured Beijerinckiaceae bacterium. The sequence continues at coordinate 1,544 of CALMGA010000583.1, forward strand.
GCGGGCGCCACGGGGCCGGCGCTGCCGCATCGCGGCGCCGCACGGTCACACCAAGACCACCACGGTCACAGCCGCCCTGCGGGCAAGCGGCCTCTTCGCCATCGACCTGATGGACGGGGCCACCAACGGGGTGCGGTTCCAGGCCTATGTCGCCGATGTGCTTGTGCCGACCCTCAAGCCCGGCGACACGGTGGTCCTGGACAATCTGAGCGCCCACAAGGTGGCCGGCGTCCGCCGGGCGATCGAGGCGGCCGGGGCGCACCTGCTCTACCTGCCGCCCTACAGCCCCGACTTCAACCCGATCGAAATGGCCTTTGCCAAGCTGAAGGCGCCGCTGCGCTCGGCGGCGGCCCGCACTGTACCAGACCTGTGGGCAGCCATCCGCGAAGCATTCACCTGCTTCCAACCCGACGAATGCCGACACTATCTCACCGCAGCAGGTTACGATGCCTACGACCCAGCCTGAACGGCAATGGCACTAGTGGTGTGAGTTAGAGAAGATCTTTCATTTCTGCTGGTCTGCGCCATGTCCTGCCAAGCAGGATGGGAGGCGACGATGGCACGAGGTCCCAAGCCGGTGCCTTGGACCTGAAGGAGGACGAGCGCAACGCGCTTGCGGCGATGGTGCGTCGGCCTAAGACCGGGCAGGCGCTTGCGCAGCGGGCCCGCATCGTTTTGGCCTGCGCGGAGCCGGGGGCCAGCAACATGGGTGTGGCCCGGCACCTTAACGTCAGCCGGCCCAGCGTGATGACGTGGCGCCAACGCTTTGCCCAGCACGGGCTGCAAGGCTTGGGCGACGCACCGCGGCCGGGCGCTCCGCGCCAAGTGGGCGATGAGGAGGTCGAGCGCCTGATCACGCTGACGTTGGACACCCAGCCTGATGGGGCCACGCACTGGTCGACGCGGCTGATGGCGCGCGAACTTGGGATGAGCCAGACCATGGTGTCACGCCTTTGGCGGGCTTTCGGTTTGGCGCCGCATCGCTCGGACACGTTCAAGCTGTCGAGCGACCCCGCTTTCGTGGACGAGGTGCGCGACGTGGTTGGCCTGTAGACGTGGTTGGCCTGTACAGGACCCCGCCCGACCGCGCGCTGGTGCTGTGCGCCG
>CALMGA010000584.1 GCA_937863205.1 uncultured Beijerinckiaceae bacterium
GACAGGACCATCCCGCACATCTGGCCCTTAACTCAGTCCGTAACAGCCTCTAGGGCAGCTTACCCGCGACCTATTGCCAAGCCTGGAAGTGTCGAAACGCACCGAGTTTGTGTCCCCGGGTGCACAGAACCGCTACGCCAACCTCGTTACCCCACTGGTTTCCCCAGCCGAAGGAGGCAAGCGGCGACTGGAAAATAACTCGTTGATAGTATTGGCGCGCCAGCCGGAATGAAACCGCGAACTCCTATGTCATTGTTGCTGCGTTCACTTCCCGGATTCCGGCGTCCACGGCACGGCGTTGAACGACTCCAGCGCGGCCTGGATGGCGCGCGCGGCCGCGAGGTGGGCGGGGTTGGCCAGGGCAAAGGTTTCCGTTGTCGCCGCCATCAGTAATCCACCATCCGGACGGTGCTCGACGACGACGTTCGGCGGCGGCGTCACCAGATCGGCGAAGCGCGGGGCGACGTAGCTGATCCAGGCGAGCGACAGGTCGTCCGCGCTATCCTTCGGCCAAAGGTCGCGGAGGTCGGCGGGGCAAGCGTAGGCCTGCGTCGCCTCGAACACCTCCGCCAGCGCCAGCACCACCTGCCGGAGTACCGCGAAGCCGACGAGGTGCGGCTCGGGCACGGCGAAGGCACTGGTGCTGAGACTGGCGCAATTTCGCGAGCTGTAAGGACCGAAGCTGCCCCCGCGCATGAAAACGGTGATGTAGCGCGACAGCTGATCGGTATCGGTGTAGTTCGTCAGCCGCACCCCAGCCTCCGGCACCAGCCGGCCGGTGACGTGGCGCGGCGTGGCGGCCAGCACGCGGGCGAGTTGGGCGGGCAGCGTCGGCTCGAACGGGATGCGGGTGACGTCGTCCTCCGCCCAGTGCATCCAGTGCGCGAAGGCGGGGTCGATCGCCTGCAGCCGCGCGACGAAGGCGAGCCAGCGTCCCGCCAGCGCCTCGGCCGGCTCCGCCCGCGAGCCCCAGTGCGCGACGGCGGAGAACCAGTGGCGGCGGGCAACCAGCCTGGGCCTGTCCTCGTCCATCACGGTCCTGTCCTCCGTTTCGGCCTGCTCGGCGGCAGGACGCCGACCGCGACGTCGCCCAACCCTCTTGCATTGAAAACCTGTCGGGCGAGGTTGGCCGCGTCCTGCTCGGCGAAGTATACCTTAAGCCTCGCGCCGCGTGTCCGGGCGGCGCGCCGGTGCCGTTCCGTGACATCAACGAGCTGGTCCATGACGCTGGTCGCGAACCTGAGCGTCAGCAGCCGGGCGTACTCTTCGCCTTTGGCATCGGCAAAGTCACCTGCCCTCATGTCGCCGTCCACGAGGTCGCCAGCGTAGCGGAAGCAGTCGTCGGGGTACTGCCATTCTCCTGTTTCCGGGTCGACAATGCGCACGGCGAAGCCGCGCGGGAGCGGCGCGAGCGGGTTGACGCGCCGGTGCACGTCATCCTCGTAGTCCAGGACATGTCCTTTGGGATTGTGCTCCTTGTCGATCTCCGGCTTGGGACAAAGCTGCGGCCCGTCGTCCTCCCTCGCCGGCCGCGGACGCCCGCGCCGCGCCAGCGCAACCTCAACGGCCGCGAGATCGAGGTAGAGCTGCTCGCCGAGGTCGCGGCCGAGCGGTTCGTCGGTGGCGGCGTCATAGTAGATGCCGCCTCGGCTGTGCGCGACCACCACGGCCCCGTCGCCGTCGGGTTTTGCCCAGGCGAGCCTCAGTATGCCGGCCGGCCCGTCGCGACGGTAGCGGATGTCGGCGGCCCCGGGCAGCGTGCCTTCCGTGACGCCGCCGCTGTTCGGGGTCGGAATGATGAGCGCGCCGAGCACCGCCGTGGGCGCGGCGAACCTGCTGGCGAAGACGGCCAGCGCGCGCACGATGGCTGGGCTCGCGTCGATGAGGAGCGAGCGGGCGGCAACCGGCAGGGCGTCAGCCGTTCTGGCCTGGGGCGTGTCCGACGGTTCCGTTGCGGCCGAGCCCCATTGCCCGCTCGCCCGGCCGCTGCCGGCCGGCACGCGCGGCTGGTCGGGATCGTACTTGACGAGGGGGTGGGCAGGTGCTTGGGCGAGCAGCAGGCCGAGGTGGCGGGCAAGGTTCTGCGGCGCGAGGCCGTCGTCGAGCAGCGCCTCGGCGAGGAACAGGCGGAAGGCGTCCTCCTCCGTCGCCAGCCGCGGCAGGCGGGCGAAGGCGAGCTCGATGTGGGCGAGCGCCGCTTCGCCGCGCCGCCAACGCAAGCTGGCGCGCTTGGCGAAGTGCAGGACCAGCGGTGAGGCTTCTCGGCCGTATGCCGCCGTCAGCAGCACTGTTAGGCGTTCGTCGTCGCCGTTGCGAAAACCGTGTCGGACGTCCGGGTCGCTGCGCGCAAGCAGGGAGCCGCGCCCGAGGATCAGCGCCGCGTCGCCGATCGTGGGCGCGGCGTGGAAGGCGCTGCGTCGCCGCCGACCATCGTAGCTTTCGTGGAGGTTGGCGAGGGAGCGCAAGGAGAGTGCCTGTGAACGCATCGGCGTTCACAATCTAAACTGAAGAAAGGCGGTGTGAAAAGCAGTCGTGGCGCGCGCAAATCGGACATACGCGCGACCTACAGAAGTCATTTCGCTATATGTTGCTTCTCAACCGCGAAAGCCGAGCGGCAGGGCTGCATAGCACCATAGCACCTGCGCCTCACCAGGAGCTGGACGCCGGATCGACCCGATGCGGCCTGTCGAGCCTGCCGCGGATAAGATTTCTAAACCAGAGCGAGTTCATGGTTCTGTTCTGGCTGATAGGTGTTTTGGCGCGCCAGGCAGAATGAAACCGCTAACACCTATGTCGTTGAGATCGCGATGTGATCGCGTTCGTCACGCCCCAAGTTCCCACGGCGGCATTCGGCTCAGCGGCGCTACGGCCTGCTCTATATCGCGCGCCGCCACCATGTGCGCGGGGTTGCCGACGTCGAACAGCTCCGTTGTCGCCGCCATCAGCACGCCGCCATCTGAGCGTTGCTTCGGCCTCGCGCCGGTCGAGGTCCAGCGCTCACCCACGGGCATGCGGCTCATCGTGCGGATGGACGATGCCGAGGGAAGGCCATGGCTGTTCACACCGAACTGGACGGGCGCCTTCGGCTTCTCGGAAGCCGACAGGTCGTTCATAGAGCACCACGTCCGGTCGCTGACGAACGAAGCCGGCATCTATCCCTGACCCGACAGAAGCTTGGCCTGCCCCCGGCCCGGCCTGATGCGCCCTCAAGCCGAAGATCGTTGATCGCGCTTCTGGTAGACGGCCCAGATCTCCTTAATGTCGACGCCGCCGTCGAGGGAAGCCCTCATTCGGTTTCGTGCGTTGTCCGAAAAGCACGCAATGGAGGTCTTCCCGAATTCGAAATCGTGCCGACAATCCTTGTCGCCGTCGACCCCGAGGTGCCATCGCAGCGCCTTGGACTTCGGCTCCGAAAGCTTGACCACCTTGGCGAGCTCGGACGCCCGCATGTGGAACCTCTTGCGCAGGTCGACCTCGCGCACGGCCGCGGCCTCGGACGGGTTGTCCCCGCCGACGTACCGGACGGGGGCGCCCTCCTTCTTGGTGAAATGGACCTTCAGGGTCACGCCTTCCCCCGACGTCTGCGTGGCGACGGTGGCCAAGCGGGGGAAGACGACACCGACGTCCTGGCCGGCGCGCACCCCCTTCTCGACGCGGTCGATGTCCTTCTCGCTGATCTCGACCTCGTCGGCCACCAAGGCCTCCAGCGCCAGAAGCGAGCGGATCCGCGCACGGGCCTCGTCGCGCTGACGGCGCTTGGGCTTGAGCAGTTCGTTGACGAGCTTGAACTCCCGGTCGATCAGGAATTCGAAGTCGCCGGGCGGCTTCGTCGACACGGGGAGCACGCGCGCTGGAACGTGGCTCGCCAGGTCCGAGCCGAGCGCCCGGTTCAAATAGGCATCGCAGACCGTGATGATGGCGCGCGTCTGCAGGTAAAGGATATCCTCGGACACGCAGCCGAGCCAATGCTGGGC
>CALMGA010000585.1:0-1235 GCA_937863205.1 uncultured Beijerinckiaceae bacterium
ACCCGCTCGCGCAGGTCCAGTGACAAGGCTGCCGCCATGACGCTCCTCCGTGATCTGGCCACCACGGAATCATGGGACAGCCTTCCGCGCTACCCCAGTCGACTCAAGCTGAAAGAGAACAGTGCTAGACGGGCCGCTGGTATCAGTTCCAACGATTTCCAGGCCTCTTGAGGCCGTCTTTCGCGGATCGGGCTTGCGGGAGGGCTGTTCTTTGCCGTTGAGGCAGAACCTACGCGCGCACATTCAGGTCCTGCCGCGTCAGCGTTGGGTTTGCCCCATACATCGGCTGATCTCACGGGCTGTCGTGATGAGCTTGGGCAAGAGCTCCGTCTGCATGCCGTGTGCCGTCATGCGGCGCGTCTGACAGCTCACGTTGATTGCTGCCAAAACCTTATCATGCTGACCACGTAGCGGCACGGCGAGCGAGATTAGGCCGCGTTCTAATTCTTCGTCGACCAGGGAATAACCTTGGTCCCTCACGCCTGCGATGACACGCAGCAGTTCCTGGATATCGGTCACGGTATTCGACGTGTTGGGAACCAAGCGGCTGCGCTGAAGGCGCCCGTGCAACTCGTCTTCAGGCAGCGCCGCCAGAAGCACACGCCCCATCGATGTGCAATATGCCGGAAGTCGGCTTCCGACACCGAGCGAGATCGTCATGATTTTGCTCGTCGGCACGCGCAGGACGTAGATGATCTCCGTACCTTCAAGCACCGCCGCCGAACTGGATTCCTGCACCGTTCGGACAAACTCCTCCATGTAGGGCTCGGCCCGGTTCCAGAACGGCAAGGAAGACAGGTACGCGAAGCCAAGATCCAACACCTTCGGGGTCAGGCGATACCGGCGTCCTTCCGTCTCGACATACCCCAGCGACAGCAGGGTATGCAGAATCCGGCGTGCACCCGCCCGCGTCAGCTTGGCGGTCTCGGCGACCTCGGCCATCGTCTGGGACGGGGCATCGGCGCTGAAGCTCCGGATCACGGCCAAGCCCCGGGCGAACGACTGGACGTAGCTGTCTCCCGGCTTCCGCGGCTCAGCCTCCTCATCCAAACCCGTCATCAATTCATTTTCCTCTATACAGACGCGCGCACGCATACTAAGTTCGTATTTAGAACGAATGTTCGCAGAGCGAACGGTCCGGCCGGACACGGTTGTGGTCCGGTGACCTATGATCTTCCAAGCTGGGTGTACATGATCAACAAGGTGTCGGCTTCCGCAGAGGAGGCGCTTCACGG
>CALMGA010000585.1:1245-4172 GCA_937863205.1 uncultured Beijerinckiaceae bacterium
ATACAGGCGCGCGCACGTACACTATGTTGCGCCTTAAGTTCGAATCTAGAACGAATGTTCGTATGGCGAACAACTTACGGCCGACACGGTTGTGATCCGATGACCGATGATCTCCCAGGCTAGGTTTACATGATCAACAAGGTTTCGGCTTCCACGGAGGAGTCGCTCCACGGTGTGCAGGATGGTGCGACCGTGCTGGTCGGCGGCTTCGGAAGCGCTGGCCAACCTGTCGAACTCATCGACGCGCTCATTGCGCAGGGCGCGCGCGACCTCGTGATCGTCAGCAACAACGCCGGCAATGGAGAGACCGGCCTCGCGGCGCTGCTCAAGGCCGGTCGCGTGCGAAAGGTCGTGTGCTCCTTCCCGCGGCAGGCCGACTCGCAGGTGTTCGACGCGCTCTACCGCGCCGGCAAGATCGAGTTGGAACTGGTGCCGCAAGGCAACTTGGCGGAGCGCCTACGTGCGGCGGGGGCCGGCATCGGCGCCTTCTTCTCGCCGACCGGCTTCGGCACCGAACTGGCCAAGGGCCGCGAGACCCGCGAGATCGACGGTCGCAACTACGTCCTGGAGTACCCCATCGTCGGTGACGTGGCGTTGATCCAGGCCGAGCGTGGCGACCGTTGGGGCAACCTGACCTACCGCAAGACGGCGCGCAATTTCGGACCTGTCATGGCCGCCGCCGCCAAGCTCGCCATTGCCGCCGTGCACGAAGTCGTCGAGCTCGGTCAAATCGACCCGGAGACCGTGGTCACCCCAGGCCTGTTCGTGCAGCGTGTTGTCAAGGTGTCCACGCCCGTCCGCCACACCACATAAACTCCCTGGAAAGCTATGAGTGCACCCGTGAACAAGTGGACGCGCGACCAGATGGCTGCGCGCGTCGCCCAGAACATTCAAGACGGCATGGTGGTCAACCTCGGCATCGGCCTGCCGACGCTGGTGGCCAACCACCTGCCGTCCGGCCGCGAGATCATCCTGCACAGCGAGAACGGCGTTGTCGGCATGGGTCCGGCGCCCGCGAAGGGGCAGGAGGATTTCGACCTCATCAATGCCGGCAAACAGCCGGTGACGCTGCTGCCGGGCGGCGCGTTCTTCCATCATGCGGACAGCTTTGCGATGATGCGCGGCGGCCATCTGGACATCTGCGTGCTGGGCGCCTTCCAGGTCAGCACCGGGGGCGATCTCGCCAACTGGCACACCGGAGCGCACGACGCGATCCCGGCAGTCGGCGGCGCGATGGATCTCGCCATTGGCGCCAAGCAGACGCTCGTGATGATGGAGCACCTGACCCGCCAGGGCGAGAGCAAGCTGGTGCCGCGGTGCACCTACCCGCTGACCGCCATTGCGTGCGTGAGCCGCATCTACACCGACCTCGCCGTGATCGACCTGACTGCAGCCCATCCGAGCGTCGTCGAGATCGTCGAGGGCGTCACCTTCGCCGAACTGCAGGCTTTGACCGGCGTACCCCTCGTCGACGCGCGCGCCTGAACCTCGCCCGGAGAGATTCCACGAACATGAACGACGCCTATATCTGCGACGGGGTCCGGACACCGTTCGGTCGCTACGGCGGCAGCCTTTCCAACGTGCGAGCTGACGACCTCGCGGCGGTCCCGATCAGGGCTCTGGTGGATCGCAACCCGTCGGTCGACTGGGCGGCCCTGGAAGACGTGATCTACGGTTGCGCCAACCAGGCCGGCGAGGACAACCGCAACGTCGCGCGCATGGCCGGCCTGCTGGCCGGCCTACCCGTCAACGTACCCGGGGTGACGGTCAACCGCCTGTGCGGTTCGGGCCTCGACGCCCTCGGCACAGCGGCGCGGGCGATCAAGGCCGGCGAGGCCGACCTACTTATCGCGGGCGGCGTCGAGAGCATGACGCGCGCGCCCTTCGTGGTCGGCAAGGCCGAAGGCGCCTTCGCGCGTAACCTGTCCTTGCAGGACACCACCATGGGCTGGCGCTTCGTCAACCCGCAGATGAAGGCTTCGTACGGCACGCACGCGATGCCGGAGACCGCCGAGAACGTCGCCGAGGATTATGGCGTCAGCCGCGCCGACCAGGACGCTTTCGCGCTGCGAAGCCAGCGGCGTGCCGCAGCGGCCCAGGCGGACGGACGGTTGGCGAAGGAGATCGTCCCGGTCTCGATCCCGCGCAGGAAGGGGGAACCGACCGTGGTGTCGGTCGATGAACACCTGCGGTCGGACACCACGCTCGACGCCCTCGCCAAACTAAAAGGCGTGGTTCGCGCCGACGGCAGCGTGACCGCAGGCAACGCTTCGGGGATCAACGACGGGGCCGGCGCGCTGCTGGTCGCCAGTCGCACCGCCGTCGACCGATACAATCTCAGGCCGCGTGCGCGTATCGTCGCCAGCGCGGCGGCCGGTGTGGCGCCGCGCGTGATGGGCGTCGGCCCGGTGCCGGCTGTGCGCAAGCTCATGGCCCGCACTGGTCTGGCCATGAGCCAGATGGACGTGATCGAACTCAACGAGGCCTTCGCGGCCCAGGCGCTGGCTGTCACGCGTGAACTTGGCTTGCCCGATGACGCGCCAAACGTGAACCCGGATGGCGGCGCGATCGCGCTCGGCCATCCTTTGGGGGCAAGCGGGGCACGGCTCGCAATCGCTGCCATGCGCCAGCTTGAGCGAGGCGGGGGACGCTATGGCTTGTGCGCGATGTGCATCGGGGTCGGGCAGGGTATCGCGCTGATCATTGAGCTCGTCTGATAGCCGCCGAGAGCGACGTACGTGGCCGCTCACCCACCGAGGATGGGAGGTGCGCATGGCGAAGCTGCGTTCCGAGGGTTCGACCTGGCGCAAATTCAGTCCCGACGACCAACTGAGCCACCTGAACCTGCTCGGTTTCGATGCCGTCCGGCGACATAAACGGGCTTGCCGGGACCGAGCTTGGCGACACTCGCGGCCGCGGCGTCATGC
>CALMGA010000585.1:4182-6324 GCA_937863205.1 uncultured Beijerinckiaceae bacterium
GCGCCATCCCGTTCAAGGTTGCGCGCCACTGCCTCAGCATCGAGGGCTGGATCCCGAGCTCGGCCGCAATCCGCATCTGCGGTCGGCCGCTACTCTCCAGCAGGGCCACCGCCTCCCGTTTGAACTCGGGGGTGAACTCCCGTCTCGTCTTCGCTGGTCCATGCGCGATCATACGCGCACCGAGCTCACGACGGCATCCCTCACGATGGCCACCCAGCGACAACGGCCGGCGGCCGGCCTCGTCTGCCACTCGGCCCTCGACTATACCACGCCCGAGCGGGCCGAACGGAAGGCGAGCTAACCCCGTGTCCGTGAGATCGGAGGAGGATCAGCTTTGGCGAAACCCTCTACCTTCGGACGCCGAGGGTTAGTTTGTAGGGACTGGACGTGGCGCCTGATCCGCTGTCTGATTGCGCTGCCAGCAGAAGGCATCAGCGAATAAGCGGCGGCGCGGATAAGCAGGATCGTGGAGGAACGCACTCCAGCTCCGGCGCAATCGAATTGCCAATTTATCGATTATGCCGACCATTTCTGACGCGTCGTCCTGGGTGCGTGCGAAGGTGCGCCGGCGCGCCTCGCCCAAGGATTTAGACAGAGAGAATCTCCAGCTTACTGCGCCAAACTGCGCGACAGCCTCCAGCCGAAGGATCGTCCCGGATTTCAGACAATCTGATCGCCCGAGATCAGGGCTATAAGTCAGTAGTCACTTTCCGCGTCGAACCCGCACCCATCCCAGGCGAAAAGCAGCCCCGAGGACATCCTGGCGAACGGCCGGACTTTTGCACCCCCTGAACGCGGCAGCAAACACGTGAGGCCCTTTGGAAGCGATGGAGGTCGACGTGACAATGAACGACTTGACATGCTTCGGCCTGCTCAAGCTTGCGACCAAGCAGATCGACATGGCGCAGTCCGTCATGTCGCTAAACCTCGCGCCGCACGTGCTCACGCCGAGAGAGCACCGGGGCGGAGTCGATGTCGCCTACTATGGCGCCGAGAAGTCGCCGATTTCCGTCCATCGCCTCTCCTACGGCGTTCCGGTCGTCGTAGACGTGCCGCCCACCAACGAGTTCTTCCTCTTGCAGGTGACGCTCTCGGGTACATGCGTTGCTCGAAGCCGGCGCGGAACGACGACGGCGGGCCCCGGCGACGTGGCTGTCGCCAATCCCGACCAGCGGGTCACCAAGGAGTGGAACGCTGAAGCCGAACAATTGATGATCAAGATCGACAAGAGGGAAATCCAGCGCCATCTCGTTGCGGAGGCTGAAAGCGAACGTGTTCCACCGCTCGCCTTCGAGGCCGCGGTGGTGAGCGGTCGAGACGCGCGCGCGATATTGGGGCTGGTCGAAGTCATCTGCGGGGACCTCTCCAGTCCAACTCCGTTGATGCGCCGGCCGGCGACCGCTCGCTATTTCCTCAACACCCTTTACTCGGTGCTGTTGAATTCGATGCCGAACAATGGCCGAGGCGTTCTGCAGGGGCCCATCTCCCCCGCTGCGCCGCGCTACGTGCGCAGGGCGGAGGAGTTTATCCACTGCAACATCGCCACCGACTTCGGAACAGCGGAGATCGCGAGGTCTGCCGGCATGTCGGCAAGATCGATCACGAAGGGCTTCAGGCGATTTCGGGAGGTGACGCCGATGAGCTACGTCAGCAACTTGAGGTTGGACCTTGCGCGTCTGGAGCTTCTCGACGCCGATTTGGCCGAGAAGACCGTCACCTCCGTCGCGTTGAGTTGCGGGATCCACCATCTCAGCCGGTTTTCTCAGGATTACCTCGCGCGCTTCGGGGAACTCCCATCGGCAACCATCCGCCGGAGCCGAAGCCGAAGCCGTTAACTCGACTCGCGCTCGCACCGCTACAGTGTATCTCGTCGAAGGATCCGGATGCTGACTGTCACCGGGGTCACGTTGTAAGTCACTGTTCCATAAGAGGTGGAAGCGGCTTGAGGGGTCATCAGCTCGCGCCGTTTGACATCCATGGCGTATCGCTCTCTCCGGAGAGGTTCTGGTAAGCTTGGAGATCCGCCTCGAACCAGCCATCCTGCATTCGTGAAGACCCTTGATCTGCCTCAGGAGTGCTGACGGCGGACATTGTGAAATGCTAGAGTGTCGGGCCGCAACACCGACGCGGGACGACGCGCTA
>CALMGA010000586.1 GCA_937863205.1 uncultured Beijerinckiaceae bacterium
CCGCGCCGTCGCGGTGACGGAGGATCAGGTCATCGTCACCACGGGCGGACAGGACGCCCTCAACCTCGTGTTCAACCTGCTGCGGCCGCAAACCCGGCAGCTCTGCATCGAGAACCCGTGCTACCTCGGCGCGTCCTTGATCTTCAACGCGGCCGGCCTGACCATCCACCCGATCGCGGTCGATGAAGACGGGCTGCGGACGGAGCTGCTGCCCGGCGTGCGGGGCAGCCTCCTCTACGTCACGCCCTCGCACCAGTTCCCGACCGGCGCGATCATGCCGCTCGCCCGGCGCCTGGCCCTGCTGCGGTGGGCGGAGGCGACCGACAGCTACATCGTCGAGGACGACTACGACAGCGACTTCCGCTACGACGGGCCGCCGCTCACCGCTTTGGCCGGGCTCGACGGGGGGCGGCGCGTCTTCTACGTCGGCACCTTCTCCAAGTCCGTCGGCGCCGGCCTGCGCATCGGCTTCGCGACGGTGCCGCGCCTGTTCTGGGACGAGGCGCGGATGCTGAAGGCCCGGATGAGCAACGGCCAGGCGTGGCTGGAACAGGCCGCACTGGCCGCCTTCATCGATGAGGGTCACTTCGACCGGCATCTGCGCAAGTTGCGGCAGGTCTACAAGGCGCGTCGCGACTGCCTCGTCGCGGCACTGCGGAGGACCTTCGACGATCCCGTCGTGCTGGGTGGAGGAAGCGGCCTTCACCTGGTCTGGCGACTGCCGCCGGGATCACCAAGCGCCCGCACGATCCAGGTGATGGCACGCGAGCGGGGCATCGGGGTCTACGCCCTGTCGAGCGGAGCCGCCTACAACTTCGACTCTGCGACACGGGATGACACGCTGGTGTTCGGCTACTCGTCGCTGAACGAAGCGCAGATCGAGCATGCGGTCGCGGGGTTACACTCGATGCTCCACGAGTCGCATCAATCCAGATAGCGGACAACGCTGAAGTGTGCGCCTGCTTCCGCGCACTTTACCAGTGCAGCCTCGATGGAGTGGCTGGGCAGCGACGATTGGCAGTGAACGTCTGTTCGGCAGAGCATTTGCCAAGAATTGCTGACCGGCATCGGCCAACTTAAGTCGCTGGCTCAGCGCCCACTCAGGTCATTCGGCGCCTTCGCGAATGCGCCAGACGCGATGCAGCGTGCGGGCGAGTTGCTCGGCCGAGTAGGGCTTATGCAGCAGCTCGAAGCCGTGGTCGGCCTCGCGGGCGAGCACATGGCTGTAGCCCGACGCCAGCACTACCGGCATCGTGGGGAAGCGTTCCGCAGGATCTCGGCCAAGGCGATCCCGCCCATGCCGGGCATCACCACATCGGAGAACACGATGTCGAACCCGGCGCCATCCGCGCCCAAGAGATTGAGAGCCTCCTCCGCGTTCGACGCTCTCGCCGTCTCGTAGCCGAGGTCGTCCAGGATCTGCGTGCAGAACTGCCCGACCTCGACGTTGTCTTCCACCACCAGCACGCGCTGGCCGGCGGACCCTGAGACCTGCACGGGATCAGCATTGTCCACCGGCGCGGCGCTCTTCCCCGCTTGCTCCTCGGGCAAATACAGCGTGAAGGTCGTGCCCCGGCCAGTAGCGCTGCACACATCGACGTCGCCGCCCGACTGCTTGGCGAACCCGAACACCTGGCTGAGACCGAGCCCGGTTCCCTTGCCCACGTCCTTCGTGGTGAAGAACGGCTCGAAGATGTGCGCGAGCTGATCCTCGGGAATGCCCGCGCCGGTGTCGATGACGGACACCGCCGCGAAATGCTGGGACGATCCGGCGTGCCCGCGGATCGACGGCATCGGTGCGCCGCAGTGGAGGCGAAGGATGAGCCGGCCCTCGCCCTCCATCGCGTCGCGGGCGTTGACGGCCATGTTGATCAGCGCCGTCTCAAACTGGCTGAGGTCGGCGCGGATGAAGCACGGGCGGTCGGGCTCCTCGACGCTGACAATGATGCGGGCGCCCGTGACGGTGTCGAGCATGTCGCCGACCCCGCGCAGCTTGGCGCCGACGTCGAACACCTCCGGCTTGAGGGCCTGGCGCCGAGCGAAGGCGAGCAGTTGCCCCGTCAGCCGGGCCGCGCGGTCCACCGTGTCGGACACGGCGTCGAGGTAACGTTCCTTGCGCTCGGCGGATAGGCTCGGCCGGCGCAGCAGGTCCACGGAAGAGCGGATGATGGTGAGCAGATTGTTGAAGTCGTGGGCGACACCGCCGGTGAGCTGGCCGACCGCCTCCATCTTCTGCGACTGGCGAAGCTGCTCCTCGGCGGCGGCGAGCGCTGCGGCGGCAATATTCTCGTCCGTGGCGTCACGGCCGACAGCGATGATCTTGCCGTCCCCCGGTCCCGCCGCCCAGACGATGTCGCGATAGCCGCCGTCCTTGTGCCGGTAGCGGTTGGCGAAACGAGCGTAGGATTGGCCCGCGGCGATGCCGGCCGCGCCGGCGATCGTGTGCTCGAGATCATCGGGGTGGATGAAGGAGAACAGGGGCTGCCTCAGCAGCTCGCCCTCCTGCCAGCCAAGGACACGAGTCCACGCCGGGTTGACCGCCTCGATGGTGCCGTCGAGGCCGGCGACCAACATGATGTCCGATGAGAGCTGCCACAGGCGGTTGCGGGCGGCCGTTCGCTCCGTGACCTGCTGCTCGAGCGTCGCGTTCAGCGCTTCCAAGTCCTTCTGCGCTTGCCAGCGGGCCGTCTCGTCGCGCGCGACCTTGATGAAGCCGCGCTGCCGGCCCTGCGCATCGACCGGCAGCGGGTGCACCGAGCCGTTCAGGAAGACGCGGGTGCCGTCCTGCCGGAGGTGCCATCGTTCGTCGGAGGCGCTTCCGTCGCGCGCCGCGGCGGCGATCTCGCGGACATCGGCGCCCTTCGCGCGGTCCTCGTCGGTGAAGATCATCGAGGCCGAGCGGCCGATCGCCTCGCCGGGCGACCAGCCGAGCACGGCTTCCGCTCCCGCCGACCAGCTCGTGACGATCCCGCCCGGATCGGTGGTGAAGATCACGTGATCGCGCGCACCCTCGACGACGAGGCGCAGGCGTTCCTCGCTCTCCCGCAGCGCCGCATCGCCGAGCACGCGGTCGGTCGTCTCGTTGGTGAAGATGAACAGGCCGGCCACCGTGCCGGCGGCGTCGAGGACGCGCGAGTACGAGAACGTCCACCACGTGTCGGCCCGGCCGCGATCGATGTCGAGCTTCCATGGCAGGTCGACGAAGCGCTTCGAGCGGCCAGCGAGGGCGTCGTCGATGATCGGCTTGGCCTGCGTCCAGGCGTCGGCCCACACCTTGTCGAAGCGCTCGCCCATGGCCCAGGCCAGGCGTGGCCCGAGCAGGGGGACGTAGGCGTCGTTGAAGAAGAAGTGCAGGTCCGGTCCCCAGGCCAGGATCATGCTCTCGGGTGAGTTCAGCACGAGGCTGAGCGCCACGCGCAGCGCCTCCGGCCAGCGCTCGGGTGGGCCAAAGGGATGGGCGGACCAGTCGCGTGCGCGGATCATCCCGGCGGCCCTGCTGCCGCCGTCGAGGAACGACAGGGATGAGGTCACGCGCGCATTGAGTGGTCGGCGTCCAAGGCCTGAACAGCTTGATGGGCCTGGAAGGCCAGCTCGCGTTCGTCGAGCAGGCGCAGCGCTGCCCGCATGACGTCGCTGAGGTTGCCGTAGCGCCCCGTCTTGAGCAGCCGTTGCGCGACTGCGAGTAGCTCCGGGCTGAGCGAGATGGTGAGGGATCGTCGGACCGGCATGGCCGTTCTATGCCGCGAACCAACAGTTCGTACAAGCCCAGAGGAGGCTGGCGCGCCGCGCGCGGTCGACCCCAAGAAGTTCACGTTCCTGAATATGGATGACTTCACGCCATCTTACTCGTGGTCGGACTATCCTCTCGCGTGTTGCGCACTGCTATCAACGTCCGCGCCATCGCCGCCACGGCTCAATGGCAGTCTTTCCGCTTCCGGCCAGCATGGGTGTGTCCCGCCTCGCTTCTCCGCTCGGCCATTTCGGCCAGAGGAGAGACACATCATGGGACATTCAGAGTTCGATCCGGCCAGCAAGGGCCGGCAAGCCTGGAACGCCGGGCGCAAGATCGGCACCAAACGCCCGCTCAAACCGCAGCAGGTCTGGGCCATCCGCTTCTGGCTCGGTCGCCTGCGCGACCGCGCGATGTTTGACCTTGCCATCGACAGCAAGCTGCGCGGGTGCGATGTCATCAAGATAAAGATCGGCGATGTGGTGCTCGGCGGTCGTGTACGCTCCCGTGCCACCGTGGTCCAACAGAAGACCGGCAAGCCGGTGCAGTTCGAGCTGCTCGACCCGGCGCGCGCCAGCATGCTGGCATGGCTGGAGCGGCGCGGCGGATCGGTCGCCGACTACGTCTTCCTGTGATCCGGCGTTCAACGTTGGGTCTGACGCGATCTCGATGATGCTCAAATCTGTTCAGGCGGCACCGATCA
>CALMGA010000587.1 GCA_937863205.1 uncultured Beijerinckiaceae bacterium
GCCGCGACGCGGCGCCGGACGCCGCCACGCCGGCGCCAGCCGACGCGATCAACCCGCAAGCCATGCGCGCGGACCTGTTCGGCAAGGCCGGCAAGCTTCACCCGCTGATGGCGAAGATGGTGGCCGACAAGAACGACGGGATCATCACGGACGCGCTGGAACACGCCAAGGCGCCGAAGACCCCCGAGGTGGTCAAGCCGGAGGCCCCCGCCAAAGCGCCGGGCGCTGCTGATCCGACGAAGCTGACCGCCGCGGAGGCCAAGGCGCATGCCGAGAAGGCGCGAGCGGACCGGGCGCATGTCGACAAGCTGATCGCGCGCCATGCCGCCGGCGCGCATCGCGTGCTTCACGCGCGCCATCGCGATCACGCCGACCATCACGATCCGCTCGGCCTGCGTCGGCACAGGCACCAGCACCATCATCACCATGGGCATCACCACCATGGCGGTCACCCCGCGCACGGAATAGCCGGGCTGCACGGCAGGCCGATCGCTCCGGCGGTGGACACCAGTCAAATCGACGAATTGCTGCACAAGCTGCACCAAGCCCGGCACCTGATGGACCACCTCCACAAATCGTCGGCGCCGCACCGTCGAGGGGGTGGTGGCGCGGGGCATGTCACCGGCCTCGGCGCCCGCACGCGGGGTGGGTTTGGCAGTGCGGGGCTGAGCTTCGGCTGATCTAAGACTTGACCCGTCGGGCAAAACGCCGGATATTGTCATCCTTCACAAGCTGCGCCCGGGCCGAAAGGCCGTCGGGCGCTTTTGCGTGATGGGGGCGGCGCATGGCGAGCGGCCCTCCCAACCTGTACCTGATCGGCGCCGTGGCGCTGACCAGCCCGATGGGCCTCAACCCGCAGGACGCGGTCGAGGAGTTCGGCGGTGACTTCGCCGTCAAGCCGGTGGTCGGTGCCCAGCAACCGCGCGAGTTCGTCGGTCCGGCCGACGTGCTGCTCACCCTTTCGGGCGAGACCTTCCCCTTCTTCTTCGCCCAGGCCGGCGGCAACGACGGGCAGCGGGACCTCGCGACCCTGAAGGGCTACGCCGCCGCCGGCCAGCCGGTGCCGGTGAGCCGCGGCGACGGCGCCAACATGGGCTTCTACGTCCTGCAGAAGGGCCAGGTGAAGCATTCCAACCTCAGCAGGTATGGCACCGGGCGCAAGCAGGACTTCGTCCTGCAGCTCGTCCAGGTGCCGAACGGTCCGACGTCGGCCGTCGCCGCCGGCCTGTTCACCGGGCTGATCACCTTGCTTGGGCAGGCGGGCTGATGAGCGTCGACGTCCTGACGTTCCCCAACGGTCACACCCCGCTCGATCTGCTGCTGTTCAAGCAATACGGCCGCGAGGTGCCCGGCCTCGTCGAGGCGACGCTGGCGCAGAACCCGGGGCTCGGCGCCCTGGGCGCGTTCCCAACGCGCGGCACCGTGATCGACGTGACAACGCCGGCGGCCGTGACGGTGGCGCCGACGCGCACGGTGATCAAGCTCTACGACTGAGCGAGTTGCCGGCTCTACGTTGGGCGATCAACTCTTCCACGGACACAGCTGTTACATAAATCTTGAGGTCAATGGGTTCGTCATGTCGGTCTTTCTCTGCTGCAATTCCACGATGAAGTCATCGCCGACGCATTGTGGACATGCCGGCCAATATTATAGAATCATCAAGGCCCGCCGGAAAAACACTGTAGGCGATTCGTCCAGGATTGAACTCTGTTGTTCAACTCTACCGATCAGCACAAACCAATCTTGACTCGTGATTTGAAACGTTAGACTGGCACTGACCGCCCCAATCCATAGCGGATCTATAATACTGTCCATCGCTCGTGCGACACGCACATGCTAATGTCCGACCATCGAAGTCGCAACTACGGCAAGTATACTTGTAGCTTCCAGGCGGAAGTATCATTTGAGCCACCGATAGAGTTGGCGCACTTATTTGGAATATTACAATCGAAAAAGATGTTAATAGCAAATTCCTCATTCCACGCCCCTGAAGTTCTCATCTGTCAAGTCAGCGACAGACTTCCAGATTTCTCTTACGACTATCCCGCGTCAAGAGATTTGATCTTAAACTTTAGGTTAGCAGTCCCAGTGGCAATGCATTTGTGCTTGTCGAGGACGTAACCGCCCAACGTTTCCATTAAACGAGGGGCGCCGCAGACATGCGCGAGGCCGTTTACGCCATCACCATCGGTGGCCAGACGGTCACCTCCGCCTTCGCGCCGCTCTTGATCTCGCTCGACGTCGAGCTGACCGAGGGCGGCGAGACCGACCGCTGCACCATCACGCTCGACGACAGCTACGGCCAGATCGCCCTGCCCGGCGTCGGCGATGCCGTTTCGGTGGCGCTGGGCTGGTCGGATAGCGGTTCGGTGGTCTCCTTCCAGGGTTTCACCGACGAGCCGAAGTCGAGCGGCACGACGGAGCACGACGAGGAAGGCTCGATCGATCAGCTCCTGTCATCGGGTGACCGCGCCAGCGGCCGCACGCTGACGATCACGGCGCACTCGGCCGACCTGACCGGCAAGATCAAGTCGCCGATGCAGGCGCACGCCGACAACATGACCTTCGGCCAGGTCGCGCAACAGTGGGGGCAGAAGGCCGGCCTGACCTCCGTCCAGGTCGCCTCGGCGCTCAGCGGCGTCAACCGCAACTACTGGTCGATCGCCAACGAGAACTTCATGGCCTGGTCGGCCCGGATGGCCAAGGAGCTCGGCGCCACCTTCAAGATCATCGGCGGCACCGGCATCTTCGTGCCGCGCGCCGGCGGCCTGTCGGCGAGCGGCCTGACCCTCACCGGCATCAGCGCGGTGTGGGGCACCAACCTCATCTCCTGGTCGATCGCGCCGGTGCTGAGCCGTCCGAGCTTCGGGCAGTTCGGCACCCGCTACTGGGATGCCGTCGCGGCGGAATGGAAATCGGCGATGTCGGGCGGCTCCGGCACCGGCCCGATGCACGTCGAGCAATGGAAGGCGCCCGACCAGGACCAGGCGCAGAGCCGCTCGGGCTCGAACGGCGCCGAAAGCAAGCGCGACAAGGGCGGCGCCGACACGGTGACGATCGACGGCGAGCCGGCGGCGCAGCCCTCGGCGTCCTGCATCGTCGTCGGCGTGCGCCCGGGCGTCGACGGCTCCTACACGATCAGCCGCGTCAAGCACCACTTGGCGCGCCCCAGCGGCTTCATCACCACGCTGTCCCTGAGCCAGCCCGAGGACGGCGCCGGCACGGACAGCCGATAGCCCCCTCCGGCCTGCGCCGGTCCCCACGGAGATCCCGATGCCCAAGATGCCCGGCGCCCTGCGCCCGTGGGCCTGCGCCCTGTTGTCTTCGCTCTGCCTCGCTGCCACCTCGCCGGCGCTGGCCTCGTGCCAGCTCGTCGGCGACAGCATCGCCGCCGGCATCGCGCCCTACCTGCGCGGCTGCGCATCCTCCACCCAGGTCGGCATCTCGTCCGGCGTGGTGCTCGGCTACACGCGTCCGGGCTACGCCGTCACCGTCGTCTCGGCCGGCTCCAACGACGGCGGCTCGGCGGCCGCCATGGACGCGATCCGGGCCCGCGCCGGCGGCGAGCTGATCGCGATCCTGCCCTCCGACCATCCCCGCACCATCCGGGCCCGGGCGATCGTCGCCGCCTGGGCAGTCGCGCGCGGGGTCCGCACCGTCAGCTTCGTGCGCGGCGCCGGCTCGTTCCACCCGGCGAGCTATCCCGCACTCGCCCGGGCGGTGCTCGCCGCGATGGGCCGATAGCCGTGCTGCTGCCGCAGCCTGAGTTCTGGCGCATCTGGGGCGTCGCGCTCGCGCTGGCGGCCGTGCTGATCGCCGCGTTCCTGCACATGCCGGCCGGCGCCGAGCCGATGCGCGCCTCGTTCTACGGCGCCGAGAGCGGCCGGCGCACCGCAAGCGGGCTGCCGTTCGATCCGCTCGGCCTCACCGCGGCGCACCGCTCGCTGCCGTTCGGCATGCGGCTGCGCGTCTGCCTCGCGGCCTGCGCCGTCGTCACCGTCACCGACCGCGGACCTGCCGCCTGGACCGGCCGCTCGCTCGATCTCAGTCGCGGCGCCGCCCGCCTGATCGGGCTGGAGCGCCGCGGCGTCGCCACCGTCACCGTCGAACAGCTGAACTGAGGGGAAACCATGCGCGCCGATCTGCTCCACGTCATCGTGCCATTCTTCAACCCGCGCCGCTACCGCTCGCACGCGCTGAACTGCGCCCGCTTTATCCGGCACATGCTGGATCACGGCGTCCAAGTGCATGTCGCCGAGTGCACCTACGGCGACGAGCCGCCCTTCTTCGCCGGCGTGCCGGGCATCGAGCACCACCACTTCCAGGCCAAGACCGTGATCTGGGAGAAGGAGGCGCTGATCAACGCGGCGATCGCGCGCCTGCCTCGCGACTGGAAATATGTCGCCTGGATCGACGGCGACATCGAGTTCACCAACGGGCGCTGGCCCGAGCAGACGCTCTACGCCCTGCAGCACTTCGATTTCGTGCAGCCCTGGGAGCACTGCTACGACCTCGGCGCCCATGGCGAACACCTCGAACTGCACCACTCCTTCGGGCGGCAGTGGATCAAGGAGCCGGACACCTGCGACAAGCTTGGCGGCGACGGCTACCGCTTCGCCCATCCCGGCTATGCCTGGGCGGCGACACGCAGCGCGCTCGAGGCGACCGGCGGGCTGATCGAGACGGCCGCGCTCGGCGCCGGCGACCATCACATGGCGCTGGCCATGATCGGCAAGGCCGAGATCTCCATTCCCGGCGGCATGAGCGAAGGCTACCGCAAGCCGATCCTCGACTGGCAGGCCCGTGCGCAACGGCATCTTGTCGGCAACGTCGGCTATGTCGGCGGCACGATCCGCCACGCCTACCACGGCGAGAAGGCTGGCCGGTCCTACATCTCGCGCTGGGACATCCTGAAGAAGCACGGCTTCGATCCCGCGGCCGACCTGAAACGCAACACCTCCGGCCTGCTCGAGCTGGCCGGCAACAAGCCGGAGCTGCGCCGGGACGTGATGGCCTATTTCGCCTCGCGAGACGAGGACCGCACGCGTCACGGTGCGCTGGCCCTCGACGCGGCGTTCTGACCCCGCGCCGGTCAGGCCCGGTACAGTGTCAGGGTTCTCGAGCGCGCAACGTCAATCGGGAGCTGGTCGACCGGCTCGCGAAGTCGCTGCCCGCCGTCGATCGCAACAATCTGGAAGGCTGCCCCGCGCGCTGTTTCAGGCGATCCAATCCAGCATCGTGCTGTCCAGGTGTCGCCGCTGTAGGTTGCTCTGTCCTGTGGATACCAGCGTCCGTTGCCAGCCAGAACGAACACCTGCACCTCGGACCCTCGCGGCTTCACCGTGCCTTGGACAAAGATCTCGTGCTGCACTGACGAACCCGTTGCAGGAAGATTGATCCGGATCGACTTGCTCAGTTGAGCCGGCGAGATTGCTGCCAATCGCTCTTTATAGTCAGCGATCGTCTCGCTCAAAAATGTCAATCGCGAGCGGAAAAGAACGTAGCAGATGCCGAAGGCCGCCAAGCAGGCGGCAGCGAATGAGATCGGCGCGCCCTCGATCACGGCGGCTTCCTCTTTGAGATGATCCAATAGGCCGAACATAGCACCTCCGGTCGGGGCGCGGCGATCGATACGCATGTCGCGTCGACAAACTGCACCTCGCCACACATCCCGCCCTCACCGGCGGGTTTTTCTTTGGAGCCGCCTCCGATGACGATCACCTACGACCGGGCGAAGTTCTTCGCCGCCGTGCGCCGCCCCGTCTTCGCCGGTCACCTCTCCGCAAGCCAGGTGTCCGGCATGGAGGCGATCCTCAACGGCTGGGAGAAGCTGCAGCCCAGCGGCGACACCCGCTTCATCGCCTACATCCTCGGCACCACGCGCTGGGAAACCGCCGCGACCATGCAGCCGATCGAGGAATACGGCCATGGCCGCGGCCGCGCCTACGGCGTGCCGGCCGGCCCCTGGCACAGGATCTACGACGGCCGCGGTGACGTGCAGCTGACCTGGGAGGCGAACTACGCCAAGGCCGACAAGGAGCTGCACGCCCGCGGCCTGCTCAAGGCCGGCGAGAGCATGGTGAAGACGCCGGCGCTCGCCATGCGCCCCGACATGGCCGCCGCGGTGATGTTCTTCGGCATGCTGGAGGGCTGGTTCACCGGCCGCAAGCTGTCGACCTACTTCACCGCGCACGGCTCGGACTGGACCAACGCGCGGCGCATCATCAACGGCACCGACCACGCCGCCGACGTCGCCGCGCTGGCCCGGCACTTCGACGTGGCGATGACCGCCGCCCGGACCTCGGCTTAACCGCAGGCTTCGCAGGCGACCAAGACCCGCGCCCGGCGGATCCCGGGTAATCACGAGGATCAACATCATGAAGCTCGGATACCTCGCGCTCGCCGCAGCGTGCACCCTGTCGTTCACCGCCTCGGCGGCTGTGCCCCTCTCCGCCGTCGCTGTGCCCGTCGGGGATTATGCTAGCCAAGCGCTCGCGTGGGCGCAGCCGCTTGCCGTGACGGCGGTCAGCGCCGCCATCGCCTATGGCTGCCGCGCGCTGCCCGGCTGGGCCGGCTCGCTGGCCAGCGAGTTCCTGACGCAGCAGCGGATCGAGAGCGCAGTAAACTACGCGGTCACCCAGGTCGAGGGCGCCACGAAGGGCAAGACCGTCTCGGTGGAGGTCGGCAACACCTTGGTGGCGACGGCCGAGCAGTATCTGCTCAAGTCCGCGCCCTGGGTCGCCTCGACGCTCGGCAACACGCTGAAGCCGATGATCCTGGCGCAGGTCGCCAAGATCGGCGTCGCCCCCGAGGGCAAGCTCGCCCACGTGACGCCGGCGAAAGCGTAACCCGAACGCGCCCGGCGCGCCCGCCACCGCGGGCCGCCCCGATCACGCGCGCCCACACCGCGCGCGCCGGGCGCACCCTTCCCCATGCCGGAGACCGCCCATGGCGAGCATCCGCCTCCGCTTCAACGCGAGCGACGTCTACCCGGCCGGCTACATACGCGCCGCCCAGCTCGGCTGGCCCTACAGCCACGTCGACGCCGCGGTGTGCGACAGCTACCTCGGCGCTCATCTCGGGGGCGGCGTCGCCCTGCGCCCAATCGGCTACGACGCCGGCGCGACGGCGGGCGAGTGGTTCCGCGACGTCACCGTCGACGACGATGCGGCCAAGCGCTTCCGCGCCTTCCTCGTCGACCAGCTCGGCAAGCCCTACGACGTCGCGGCGATCGCGCATTTCGTCAGCGCCGTCTTCGTGCACCCCGCCCATCCCACGCCCGAGCGGGACTGGGCCGAGCCGTCGAGCTGGATCTGCTCCGAACTGATCGCCGCCGCGCTGATCCACGCCGGCGTGCTCCCGCACGAACTCGCCGTCGGCCTGCGCCACGTCACCCCGCAACTCCTCGCGGTCGCGCTCGCCGCGACCGGGCGGGCGGCGTCCTGATCCCCCCAATCCGATCAAGGAATTCGCCCATGGCTGCCGACAGCGAAGAGCGTCCGACCGGACCGACCCTCCACTCACTCGACAAGTCGATGGCCGTCCTGCAGGCCAAGCTCGAGAGCTTCGTCGACGTGATGAAGACCCGCCTCGATACGGTCGACGCCACGATCAAGGAGTCGCTGGGAACCTACGCCACCAAGGCCGACCTGAAGACCTGCGACGATGCGATCAACGATATCCGCCGCAACATCACCTGGGCAGTTCGCATCGTAATCGCGACCGTGATCCTCGCGGTCATGACGGCCGTCTTCAAGTCGGGGCTGGTCCACGTATGATGGATTTCCGCTCTCCCCTGCGCGACGCGCTGCCGCCGATCGACCCGGACCACATTCCGGCGCCCATGCGCCCTCACATCGAAGCGATCCGTCGCGCCGGCCGCGCTCGGCGCGTCGCCGGCTTTCTGATCGGAACGCTGTTCTACGGTTCGCTTTTGGTCCTGGCCGTGTTCATCGCTTGGGTTTTCGCTTCAGCGACCGATCGCGACCCGCCGACCCTGACCACCGTTGAGATCGCCACGCCGGCCGTCTCGCCCGGGTCTGATCTCCGTATGCGCGTCAGTCCGCACCTGCTGAAGATCTGCGAGGGCAAGGTGGTCTTCCGCGCCTACGACCGGCTGGGCAACATCATCAACCAGTCCGAGACGGCCTGGGCCTTCCCGCTCAGCCAAGTCGGCATCGACAAGACCTTCATTCGTCCGATCCGCATCTCTCGCGACGCGGTCGTGAGCCGTGGACGACCGGACGGCACTCTCGAGCCAGACGCCCGGATGCGGATCGAGCGCAAGTTCTACTGCAACGCGGTGCAGAAAGTCCTGCAGTGGCCGATCGTCGAGGTGACGCCCGACATGCCCTTCGCGATCGCGCCGGGGCCGGAGCGATGAGGTTGGCGCTTGCCGCCCTCGCAGCGACCCTCGCCTTCGACGTCGCCGACGCCGACCCCATGCACCTGCGAACCTGCGACGGTCGCATACGCCACGTCACCTGCCATTGGTCGGGCGGCGACCCGCGATCGGAATGGACCGTGCCGCCGGGCGAGTCCCTCGGCTACGGGTCGCCCAGCGTGACCCTGACCGATCACGGCCGCATCACGATGATCGTCGGCAACTGCGCGATCAGCTGCGACGCCCCGCCGGCGCCCGATCCCGCCCATCCTCCTGCCCGGACGCGTCGATGAGCGCCGACTCTCTCGCCCTCACCACGAGCTGGGCCAGCCTGGGCAACGGCCCGCTGCTGGTCGGCGTGCTCAGCGGCACGGCGGTGCTGTTGCCCAGCGACGGCCAGCCGGCGACCTTGTCCACCGCCGGCACGGTGGTGGCCTCCAGCGTCGGCGGCACGTCGACCTCGGTGTCCGACACCGGCGAGATCTGGGCCAAGGCGCTGATCGCCGGCACCCAGATCCGCGTCCAGGCGCTGGCCGCGGCCGCGGTCGGCAACAGCGCGGGCGGCGGATCGAGCGCCGCCGTCAGCTTCTCGGAGCTGCAGCTCCTGTCGAGGATCCTGGCCGCGCTGGGCACCCCGGCGCAGGACGCGACCATCGCGGCGGTGGTGACGGCGATCGGCGGCCTGCTGACGCTCGGGCTCGGCGGCCAGGCCATCAGCCAGACCAATCGCCTGCCCGTCGAGATCAACGGCAACAACATCGCGCTGGCGCTGCCGGCCGGCGGCGCGACCGACGCCAGCGTGCAGGCCGTCGTGACCGCCCTGGCGCCGCTGGCGCTCGCCAGCGGGCAGACCAGCGCCCTCGCCGTCCTCAAC